>JANXXE010000210.1 GCA_025350815.1 Myxococcales bacterium
CCACAACACCATCCGACCCCGACCAAGATGACCGGCCAGGGCCGCCAGCGCCGTTGCCCCCAGAGGGGCGGTCACCACGATCAGGTGTGCCACCGCCGCGTCGGCGCCGATCCGCCCATCATCGGGCTTGCGCGCCAGCACCTCGGGCGTTTGCGCGCGGGTCGGCGGGAATGCCCGACGCAGAAAATACAGCGGACCCGCGCTGTCCGTGCCGTCGTCCGCGCCGATATAGAGAATGGTCACGGCGGGCGCCAGCTGTGGCGCAAGGTACAGCTGGTTGTCGAATTCGTCGTCGTCGCCGCTGAGGCCAATCTGGGTGATGCCGGCGGCCCGACCCGGCAGGCGCACGACCCGCGTCGCCCCCGGGGGAACGTCAATCGGCAGGGCCGCCGCGCCCGGGGCTTGCCATCGCAACGAGAATTTGTCCCGCTTTGCGTCGGTCGAATTGCTCACACGCACCCGCAGACTTTCGGCGGCCTCATCGCCAGCGGCCTGCACGACCGCCTGCACGGCAGCATTGGTAGACCCCGTCGCGCGCACGGGTGCCAGCACCAGTTGCGCGCCGGCCGGCCAATCAGAAGGGCGCAGGGCCTCCATCCGACTGCCCTGTTGCAGATCGCTGACCAGCACCACGCGCCGGCCCATCACCGGCGTCGTCCCCTCGCCCTCCTCGGCCTCCTCGTCGATGATGGCATCTATCGCCGCCGCCAGCGCGCGCCCAATGTCGGTTGCCGCCCAACCAGGTGCGAGGGCCGCCAACCTTTCGGCCCCGAACGCCGTCCGCTGTCCGGGCGCCATTGCCGCCCACGCCGAAAATCCAAATACGACCCGCGTCTCGCGGTCGAACGCCATCAGCGCGACACGGTCGGCGGGACCGGCCGCCTCGATAGCCGCCCGCGCGTTGGCCACAGCCGCTTCCCACAACCCCTGCCGTCGCATCGATGCGCTGGTGTCGATCAGTAGCACCACGCGGATCCCGGTTCCCGTCGCCAGTGCCGGCGGTGGGCTGGCAAAGAACGGACGCGCGAACGCCAGCACCAGCAAAAAAAGCGCGATACAGCGCAACGCCAACAAAAAACGGTGCTCGACGCGCTTGCGGCTTTCAAAGCGCGGCGTCGTCGCCGACAGGAACATCAGCGAGCTGAACGGCACATCCCGTCTCGTACGGCGCCTGATCAGATGCAAGACAATCGGCACTGCCACGGCTCCAGCGCCCACGACGAACAAAGGGAAAAGAAAACTCACCGCCGCCCCCCGGCGCCGTGTCCTGATCGGCGCTGGCGCCCCGTCACGAAATCCAGCAAGGCCAGTTCCATCGGCCGGTCCGTCGGCACCAGGTGATGGTCCACGCCGAGGCGCCCGCAGGTCGCAGCGATGCTTTGCAGGTGCGCCCGCAGCGCGTCTTGGTATTCCCCCCGCGCCAGCGTCGGATCCAGAAACAGGTGCCGACCCGATTCGAGATCGCGAAACAGCGCCGGCTCGTCGAAGGAAAAGGCCAGCTCGGCCGGATCCAGCACGTTGAAAACCGCGACCTCGTGCCCGCGCGCGCGCAGGGCGCCGAGGTGTCGCTCCCACGCGGGCAGGGGCGCCAGGAAATCAGAAATGAAAACCACCAGGCCCCGCCGCGCCACCAACGACGCCACTTGTTCGAGCGGCCGGCCAAGATCGGTGGCAGCCCCATCGGATGTCTGTTCCAGCGCCAGCATCAGGCGACGCAGGTGACCGGGCCGATTGCGCGGCGGCAGGTGCTGTCGGATCCCGTCGGCAAAGGTCATCAGCCCGACCGCGTCCCCCTGCGAGAACAGAAACTGCGCCAAAGTGGCAGCCAGCGTTGCCGCGTGCGCCGCCTTGCTGTAGCCGACTGATCCGAAACCCATCGAACGGCTTTGGTCGACGACCATGTGGCAGCGCAGATTCGTTTCGTCCTCGTATTGCTTCACATAGTCGCGGTCCGTGCGCGCGTACAGCCGCCAGTCCAAGAAGCGCACGTCGTCCCCGGGCGCGTACGGCCGGTACTCGCTGAACTCGACGGAAAAGCCGTGGTACGGGCTGCGGTGAATGCCCTTCAAGAAACCCTCGATGACGATGCGCGCGCGCAATTCCAGGCCGCTGATGCGCATCAGCGCCGCCGGGTCGACGAGATTTCGCCCCCGTTCGTGCCCCGTCGTTTGCAGCGCCGCCGTCACAGCCCTGCCTAGATGCCGGGGATCGCGTCCAGCAGACGCCCGATGATGTTTTCAACGGTGATGCCGTCGGCTTCTGCGCGGTAGCTCAAGAGGATTCGGTGCCGCAACACCGGCAGCGCCATCGCGCGGATATCGTCGGGGGCGACGTGGAACCGCCCGTGCAGCAGCGCCCGCGCCTTGCCGCCCAGGACCATGAATTGCGCCGCCCGCAGGCCCGCCCCCCAACTGACCCAGTCGTCGACAAATTTGGCAGCGCCCGCGCGCTTCGGCCGGGAGGCACCCGCCAGCCGAACCGCGTAGCGCGCCACCTCGTCGGCGATGGGCACGCTGCGAATCACGCGGTGAAAGCGCAAAAGATCCGGCCCCGTGAACAGGGCCTTGATGCCACCGGCGTCCCGCGCGGTCGTCTGCAACACCACCGCGACCTCGTCGTCCTCGGACAGGTAGTCAATGGACACGTTGAACATGAACCGATCCAATTGGGCCTCGGGCAGCGGGTACGTTCCCTCCATCTCGATGGGGTTCTGCGTGGCCAGTACGAAGAACGGTCGTTCAAGAACGTGTGAGACGCCGGCTGCGGTGACGTGCTGCTCTTGCATGGCCTCCAACAGGGCGGCCTGTGTCTTCGGCGGCGTGCGGTTGATCTCGTCGGCGAGAATCATATTGGCAAAGACGGGCCCCTTGACGAAGACCATGCGGCGCCCGTGTTCGGTCTCTTGCAAGATCTCGGTCCCGGTGATGTCGGCGGGCATCAGATCGGGCGTAAACTGAATGCGCTGGAAACGCAGGTCGAAGACCTGGGCCAGCGACTTGACCAACAACGTCTTCGCCAACCCCGGCGCGCCCGTGATCAGGCAGTGCCCGCCCGACAGGACGGCGATCAGCAACTGTTCGACGACATCGGTCTGGCCGACGATGACCTTGGCCAGTTCGGCGCCGATGCGCTGACGCGCGTCCTTGATCTGCTCGACCGCCTGCCGTTCGGTCTCGTATGCGGCGCTTTCATTCGGATCCATTGTCACCTCGTCGCGCCCTCTAATGCGTCATTGCATAGAAGACGATGTTGATCCCCATTGGGTAGGCCATCTTTTCCGAGAATGTTTCGAAGTACCAACGGTCGTCTCCCTCACGCTCCCAGCCGTCGCCCAGGTCGGTGTTGTGGCAAACGATCGCCATCATGCGGCCCTTGTCGTCGAACAGCGCGCGATAATGGACTTCCTTGCCCTCGTCGCCGCGCTCCCAGGTGATGCCATAGGGCTTGCCCTGAATCGCAACGTCGATGGACGGCATCTGCGGCTTCTTCTTCAGGTCGAAGACCGCGTGAAAAATCGGATGACTGATATCCAGGTCCACCAGTTCGCGCTCGGGGAAAACGCGTTTCATCTGCTCGTAGAAGTTCGCCCATTCCCGGTCGCCCCAGAAGTCATCCACCATCAAAAAGCCGCCGCCCAGCAAATACTGACGCAGGGCCTTGATTTCCGGCTCGGAGAATTCCAGCGCGCCAGGTTCAATCAAATAGACAAAAGGGTAGTCGAACAGATGCGGATCGCTGATATCCAGCACCAGCGGATCGGGATTGACCTTCAGGGAGGTCATTTGCTGCAAGCGAAACGAAAAATTCAGATCGCTGTCGGGGTAGTCGGTCGACCATTTATTGCCGTAGCGACCCCACGACGAATAGCGCAGCCGCACGAAGGTGAAGACGTCCTTGCCAAAACCCTTTTCGACATCCCAGGTCGGGACGCCGCGACGATCCTCAGCCGCAGATCGGGGTTGCCGCCACCGCCGCTGCGCCACGGCCCAGCCGGCGCCCAGCAGGCAGGCGGCCAGCGCCAGAACGCCTGGCCATCTCGGTCGACGCGTCATCGTTTGCTTTCCCGCAATTCCAGCAACAGGCGCTGGGCCTCACGAAACCGCGGCGCCTGTACAAGAGATTCAAGCACGTGGCGTTTGGCCGCGCGGGGATCCGTCTGCCGTTGCAATCGGGCCAGACGAAAATGCACATCCGCCGGGTCGGCCGGTTCAAGCAACAACAGTGTCCGGTAGGCGGCAGCGGCGCGGTCAAGGGCCCCGTGACTGCTGACGGCCAGCGCCTCATTCGCACGTCCGAGCGCCCGATACGCCGTCGCCGCCAGCGGATTGACCGCAACAAAGCGCCCCGCGTTCAGCGCCACCGCCGGCCAGTCGCCGCGCGTCTCGGCCAGTTCCATCAAACGTTCGTACGCGGGCAGGCCGTCGGAGGCCAGATCCGCCAAACGCTCGAGCGCCTTTCGTTCGCCCGCCAGATCGCCCAGCTTCCGGTCCACCGTCGCCAGCAGCAGGTAGGCACTGGTCGCGCTCCTGTCGGTCGGATACAAGGTCACCAGTTTTTCGATTGGCCCTTTGGCTTTTTGCCACTGCTCGTCCTGCAACAGGCGCTGGGCCTCTTGTTCAATTGGCGCAAGCTGCGTTGTCGCCGGCACCTCCTGCGCGCGCTTCTTCGCAAATTCTTCGAATTCCTTCTCCAATCGAGACAGTGGCGCTGTATGCGCCTCGATGGCGCGCATTTCCAGCACGCCCTGGCCCAGATCGCGGAGGATCGCCTTTAGCGCGTCGAAACCGTACTGCCCAACCAGCCACTCCACGACCAGCGCCGACTCGTAGTAGGCGAACATCATGTGCTCGCCTGTCTTTGGGCTCATGAAGGCGGCGCTCAGGCGCGAAATCGGCGTCAGCTCGCCGGCAAGGATCATCTGGCGGTAGCGCGGCGTCATCTGCTGCCCCCACGACGAATCGTGTTGCAGCTCCTCGTAGACCGAGATCCCCTCGCTTAACCAGCGCGGCATCTTGTTTCGGGTCAGCCCCAGCGTCACGACGTGCGTGTATTCGTGCCACAGAACAGCCTTCCAGTTGACCGTCGCACCCGCGTTGCCGCTGGGACTGTTGGCGGTGATCAAGTTGCCAAAGCACACGCCCATGTACCCCGCGCCGCCCGGCATGCCGAAGGTCCGCACCGCGAAGTCGCCCTGGTCCGGGAAAATCTCGACCTCGACGGGCGCGTGTGCCACCCGTCCGTACTTGCCATCCAGTCGGCCGCGCGCCTCGCGCAGCAGGGCCTGCACCTCGCCGCCATAAATCTCGACCTCGCGGGCGTCCATCCGCACGATGAAATCGTCAGACTTGCGCGTCGTGAATTTCTTCAGGTGATCATGCAGCGTCACCAGGTTGTAGGCGACGACGTCGTAGCCGTCCTGATTATGAACGTCGTCAGCCAGCGCCCAGCCCTCGGCCGTATTGCCCAGCCGCAGTAGATCCTGGGCCAGCTGAATCTTCGCCGGCAGAAACCCCGCGTCCGCCTTCAGCGCCCGCCGCTGATACGCCGCCCCCTCGGTGAAGCGGTACTTCTGCGACAGTTTGCGCCCCACCAGCCAGTCGACCTCGGGATTGCCCGCCCAGCGCCCCAGCGCCTTGGCGCGCGCACTTTCCTCGGCCTTACCACCATCCTCGTTCGCCAGATGGGCCAGCACCGCCTGATACGCCCACGCGCGCGGGTGCCCCGGGTCGACCGCCCAGGCCCGTTCCAGAAGCCGCCGCGCCGCCGGGTAATTCTCAGAATCAATTTCATGTTCGGCGCGCAACAACAGCGCCGGCACGTGCGCCGGGTTGGCGTGCAAGGCCGCGTCCAGCGCCGCGATCATCGCCTTGCGGTCACCCTGAAGGAACGACTGCGCCAGCCCGGCGTGCAGATCGGCGTCGTGGGCGAAACGCTTTAGTCCCCGGCGAAACCAGGTCGCGGCCATGACGTCGTCGTGTTTGGCCAGCGCCAGCGCGCCCGCCGCCAGATAGCCACGGCGACAATCGGGATCCTTCTGCACCGCAGGCTCGAAGTACGTACGCAACACAGTCTTCGGCTCGTCCCCCGACAGCAAGGCCGCCTCGCCCGCGGCCACCAGTTCGTCGGCGTCAGTGGGGCGAGCGCCCGGCGTGGTGGCGATTGCGCGCATCCTGACCAGCGCCTCCTGCGCCCGCGCCGGCTGCCCGGCCGCCCGCCACACCTCATGACGCGCCCACAACCCCTGCAGGCTGTCGGGAAAATGAAATTCCAGGGCGCCCAGCTCGGCCGAGGCCTTGTCCACCTGTCCGGTGGCCAGCAGCGCCTCGATCAACACCAGGCGCCAGGGCAACGCCCCTGCGCCGTTCCGCATCGCCTCGCGCACGGTGGCGATGCAGTCGCCGTACTTGCCGGCCGCCAGCAGCTTGCGCGCATCGTCCACCTCGGCCCCGCGCGCCACGCGCCCGGGTCCGAGCGCCAGGGCGCACGCGCACAACACCGTCGCCACGAGGCGTCGGCCTATCATGGTTACTCTATCCGTTGCTCTATCCTCGTGGCAGTTCACGGTGGCAGTTCACGGCGAGCCCGCCGTGGTCGCGTCCGCCACGGCGGCCCGGAGTCTAGCACCGGGCGCCCGGCCTACGTCAGCAGCAACAGGCCGTCGCCGCTGCCCACGTGCTTGCGCACACAGTCGAGTCGCTGCAAGTACCGGCCGTAGTCTTTGCCTGCCGGGGCACCCGGGGCGCGTCGCAAGTACACGTCAGTTATGCGCGTGACGGCGAATCGACAGGCGGCGAAGCGCAACTCGGCGGAAAAGGCATCGCGCTCGGCGGCGGTCGCCGGCCGTACCCCTTTGTAACCATCGAGAAACGCGCGCGTGACGTCGGCGCGAAAATCGTCTCGCCCAAAACCAAAGGCCAGCACGCAAACGGCGATGTCGTAGACCAGCCGGCCCCAGGAAGCCTGCTCGAAATCCAGCAGCGCCGTCAGCCCACCCACCTCATCAAACAGCACGTTGTCGATGAACAGATCGCCGTGAATCAGCCCCAACGGGACATCAGGTCGTCGGTCGGCCGCCAGTTGCGCCAGTTCGGAACCAAGAATGCCCACGGCCTGCTGCAAGCCCGTGTCGTCGCCCGCCACCTGCGAGATCTGGACGAAGCGGCGCTGAATCTCGTCCGGCTCGTAGCGGCCCGGCCGGTGATCGGCGAAATCCACGCCGGCCGCGTGTAGACCCCCGAGCGCCCGGCCCACCTGCCCTGCGTGCGCCGGCGTGACCTCGGCCCGCACCAGCGTCCGCCCCGGCACCCAAGGAAACAGCGACACGAACGATCCCGACCAGGCCAGACAAGCCCGACCCGCCGTCGTCCGCGCGGGCACCGGCGTGATGACCCCGCGGGCCGCCACATGCGCCACGATCGCCGATTCGCGCTCGACGTCGCCCTCGGTCTTGCCCTCGTTGACGCGCAAAAAGCGCAGGCCGGCGGCGGTGTCGACGCGCAGGTTGGTGTTGATGGTGCCGGCCGCTATCGGGCTGTGGCCCCGGTAACCGTCGATGCCGAAAGACGCCAGGATGCCCCGCACGTCCGATTCCGAAAGCTCGCGAAATGTCCCCATGAAGGCCACCCATTGTAATCGCTTGACGCCACTTGGTCCTGCTTGCTCTAGTCCTGGCCTTCACCCATGACTGACCGCGACCGGCTGATCGAGCAACACCTGTCCCTGGTGCAGGCGATCGCCGGCAAGCTCAAGCGCAGCCTGGGCAAGACCATCGACTATGACGATCTGGTCGGCTACGGCAGCAAGGGCCTGATCGAGGCGGCCGAGCGTTTCGATCCCGCGCACGGCGTCGTCTTCACGACCTTCGCCTATTACCGGATTCGCGGGGCCATGGTCGACGGCCTGCGCACGATGGGCTGGTATTCGCGCGCGGATTACGCCCGCTACCGCGCCGAAGAGCGGGCCAATGAATATTTGCAGTCCGAATCCGCCCGCGAGGCGGCCGACAAGCAGGCCAACCCGGGCGGCGAGTCCACCGATGTTGCGAAAACCCTGGACGGCATTGCCAGCATCCTGGGTGGCATCGCGACCGTGCACATCACGTCGCTGGAGGCGGCGGCGACCAAGGCCGACGAAAGCCTGCCCCCGGCCGACGCGACCATCGACGATGCCCGCATGAGCGTGCGCGTTCGGGCGGCGATCAAGACGCTGCCCGAAAAAGAGCGCCGCCTGATGGAGATGTACTACTTCGACGAGAAAAACCTGCTGGAAGCTGGGGTTGCGCTCGGCCTGTCGAAATCCTGGGCGTGCCGGCTGCACGCGCGCGCCGTGAATCTGCTGCGCGAAGCCATCGGCGAAGTCTAAAGCACGCAACTGCGGCGGCGCCCGGTCGAAGACCCGGGATGAACGTTTCCAAGACTTCTGCCGGCCCGGGGGCGCACGCGACTGCTGCAACCAAGACCGCCGCCCCGCCCCGCCGAACATTCGTCGAGGTGCTGGGCGAAGCGCGCGCGGCCGTACAAAGGCCCCCCACCACGCCGCCCGCCGCCCCACCCAAGGCCCGGCCCGCCGCGCCCGAAACGTCGCCCTGGCACAGGGTCGCGCAGGACGCCTTGAAGGTGGAAAGTCAGCTCGACGGCATTCTCAAAGCCGCCGCCAGCGGAAAGACCTTTTCGCCCGCCGAGTTGCTGGTCATGCAGGCCCAGGTCTTTCGCTACTCGCAAACGGTCGAGGTTATTTCCCGCGGCACCGACAAGCTGGTCGGCGCCCTGAAGCAGACCCTGGGCACGCAGGTCTAGTGCACCGCCCTCGAAATAGCATCATGTTCGGCCGACGATCCGGGCCAGCCGCTTCGTTGCTCCTCCTCGCAATACCTACGGGTATTCCTCGTCGTCGCGCCTCGCCGCCGGCCCGGCTTGTCGGCCTCGGCATTGACGCTATTTCGAGGGCGGTGCACTAGCCATCGCGCAGGGCAATGGGTATGGTCCCGCCCATGTCCCGGTCCTGGCCCCGGTTGTGGCTTCTTGCGGTCGTCCTGGTCGGCTGCACCGTACCCGTGCAGCATGGGCTGGACGAATCGTCCGCCAACGAGGTGCTGACGGCCCTTGAACGCGGCGGCATCGGCGCCGAGAAACTGAAAGACGACGGGGCGGGTGGCGCGGCTTTCCTGGTGCGCGTCGCCCGATCGGACGCCGCCGCCGCCATGGAACTGCTGCACACACTGGGGTTGCCGCGCGGCCACCGCAGCGGCTTTGCCGAGGTCTACGGCCAGCCCAGCCTGGTCCCCAGTGCCACCGAAGAGCGCGCGCGCTATCTCGAAGCCCTCGCCGGCGAGTTGGAACGAACACTTGAAACCGTGGAGGGCGTCATCAGCGCCCGCGTGCACCTGGTGCCGGGCGAGACCGACGCGCTGTCCCCGGACGGCAGACCCCGGGTTCCGGCGCAGGCGGCTGTCCTACTGAAGATCCGATCGGGCGTATCTCCTCTGAAGGAAGCCGACGTCCAGAAACTGGTGGCCGGCAGCGTGCCCGGTCTGGCGCCAGCCGCCGTCGCCGTGGTGGTGACCCTGGCATCGGAATGGTCCGGCGCAACCGCGGCGTCGGCCCTGGCCACGGTCGGCCCGCTGCGCGTTTCGGCGGCCAGTCGCCCGGTGCTGGTCGCAGGCGTGATCATTGCCCTGGGCCTGGTCGCCGTGTTGGCCGTGTTGCTGTTGCTGATGTCGCGCCGCCTGTCCGCCCTGCAACGCGACCAACGCTGAGCTACATCTTGGCGCCCGCGACTATCCAGTCGCCAATCGTCGTGATTTCCGCATCGGACAGTCTGCACTTTTTCGGATCCGGCTCGTCGCTGCAAACGTTCGGCATGCGAACCCCACAACCGCCCAGCATACCGACCGGAAGGATCTTCTGGTACAGCAGGCTTTTTGCAAGATCACCCGGCACCACCAGCGTGAAGGCCCTGCACGCCGCGGCGGCCATGGCGGGCGGCTTCTTGTTGACGATGCGCGCATACAGTCCCATCGGCTCCAGGTTGACGGTGTCCGTGGCGACGGCCGTATGGCAAAGCACGCAGCGGGCAACGAAAAGGGCGGTGACGTTGGCGAACGTTCCCGGCGCCGCCGCATCTGCGCCGCCAGCCGCGGCCTTATCGCCAGGGGCATCCGGGGATGGCCCATCCTTGGCCGTTGTCAGCCCGGCATCGGCTGCCGCAACGGGAGGGGGCGTTGGTTTGACGACAACGTCCGCGGCCGGCCGGGCGTCGACAGCGACCTTTTCGTCTCCACCGTCGGCTTCGGTATCGGCCCCGCTTGAGTGCCTTTTTTCGGCGGCGCAGGCGGCGAACACTGTGGCCATCACGCAGAACCACGGCAGGCTGACAGAACGCTGCGGCATGTGCTTCTCCTTCCGGGGCGACAAAGCGGCGCGAACGTGAAGGCCGAACCTAAAACGTTCCGGCGGCGAAGTCCACGGCTGCGCGAACGCGGTCGTCTGACAGCCCCTGTTTTCGTCTGCCCGCGCGGGCTGTAGTTTGCAGCCTGTGCCCGTGCCCAACCTGCACCTGCGACCGTACCAACGCGCCGCCGTCGACGCGGTCCTGGCCGCGCGTCGCGATGGGCTTCGTCGCCTGCTGGTCTGCCTGCCGACCGGCGCGGGCAAAACGGTGGTCTTCGCTGAACTGGCCCGCCTGGCGCGGCGCCAGGTCCTGGTGCTGGCCCATAGGGAAGAACTGCTGGAACAGGCGCGCAGCAAGATCGAGGCGGCGCTGGCTTCGACCCCGGGGAACGCCGCCGTCGTGGCCATTGAACGCGGTGCCGCGCGGGCGCCCGCCGACGCCAAGGTAGTGGTCTGTTCACTGCGATCGCTGCACGAGGAACGCCTGGCGCGCGTGATGCGCCAGCGCGACTTCGGGCTGATCGTCTACGACGAATGTCACCACGCCCCCGCCGAAGACAACTTGCGGGTGCTGCGACAACTGGGCGCCTTCGACGTCGGGTGGACCGGCACCTTGCTGGGTTTCACCGCGACGACCGCGCGCGGCGACGGCAAGGGTCTGGACACCGTGTTCGAGCGCATCGTCTACGCGCGCACCCTGCCCGAGATGATCGACGGAGGCTATCTGGCCCCGCTGCGTGGCTTCCGGGTGTCGACCGCCGCGGATCTGTCCGGCCTGTCGGCGGCGGGTCTGGACTTCCGCGAGGACGAGCTGGCCCTTGCCGTGGACATCGAAGAGCGCAACGCCCTGGTCGCCCGCAGCATCCAGGAACTGGCGCGCGACCGGCGCACCATCGCGTTTTGCGTGACGGTCAACCACGCGCGCAGCCTGGCGCGGTCACTGAATGCGCTGGGCGTCCCGACTGGGATCGTTCACGGCGCGCTGCCCGGCGACGCCAGGGCCGCGGCGCTGGCGGACTTCCGCGCGGGCCGGACGCAGGTACTGACCAACGTGGCGGTGTTGACCGAGGGCTTCGACGATCCGGGCGTGTCGTGCATCGCCATGGCGCGACCAACCCGATCGGAGGGCTTGTACGCGCAGTGCGTGGGCCGCGGGACCCGATTGTTTGCCGGCAAGAAGGACTGCCTGATCCTGGATTTCGTCGACGTTTCCACGCTGAGCCTGTGCACCCTGCCGTCGCTGTTCGGTGTGCCGCGGGATCTGGATCTGTTCGGCGGCGATGTCAGCGACGCCCGACGGGTTTGGCAACAGATCCTTTTCGATCACCCCGGCTTCGAGTTGGAAGCAGGCGCCCTGACCCTGAGCGAGATCCAGCACCGCGCCGCCCACTTCGATCCACTGACCCTGCAAGTCCACGACGACCTGCGGGCGATATCCGCCAACGCCTGGTTCTCGCTGGGGCGCCACGGTCTTGGCCTGCACCACCAGGCGCGGCCCGGCACAATCGTCGAGGTGGTCGTCCTGCGTGCGGGCAGCCGCGGCAAGCGTTGGCAGGTCAGCATCGATGGTCAGGTCGTCGATCGACGGTCCAACCTGGAGGAGGCCGTGCAGGCCGTCGATTTTGAAATCGACGAGTGCGGCCCCCTGACCGCCACGTCAGCCCGCCCCGATGCCGCCTGGCGCCGCGAGCCCGGCCCGGACGGAATGCCCCTCGCACAGACGCTGCAACTGCGGCTGTGGCAGCGCATCGCGGGCAAGCCCCGGGGGGCATAGGCCCGACTGGGCGCACAATGGATCTTCTGGACTCACAGCGTCGATGACGGCCCGAACATACGCGACCTTTTGGGTCGGTTCGGTCGGGACGCGCAGAAAAATCGTGGGCCTGCCCGCGCTTGCGTGCTGACGGGTGCGTGTACAACGGTCCAGTCACCTCTCATGAGCGCCGCAGGTTTCTAGATACACCATCACGTTTGATGTCGAGTGCAATTCTCTTGACACATCTCGCCAGGACCGGAAGTGTACGGTGATGCACCCGCGTGTTGTCTTAGGCGTCGCCCTCTCTGCACAGGTTTTGGCGTCGCTGGCTCTCGCGGACGAACAGCAAAAGGTGTCGGACCAGGCGGCCGGTCAAGTGAATGTTGGGCTTGGCCTGCAAGTGATGACCGCAGGAACACTAAGGGCGGCAGCAACCGGACCAGGCGGAGCGTTTACAGATTCGGCCGAAGCCGACGATGCCACGGGTCTTTCCGCATCCATCGATTACTTCCTGACCCGACACCTTGCCGTTGGATTGTCGCCACGGCTGATATTCAACGTCAAAGAGAAGAACGATACCGATGCAGCCAAGCAGCTGGACCTTCTCGCGCGCCTATCGTGGGTTCAACCTGTCAGCACCTCGCTGCATCTCTTCGCGCAGGTGAACCCAGGTTACTCGGTGATTCTGATGCCCCAGGCATTTCGGAATAACTTTCCTGGCCTTGAGTCGAACGATCCTCGCGGCTTCATCCTGGATTTCGGTGTTGGAATGCAGTTCTCCCTCTCGCCAAACGCATACGTCGGATTCGACGTTGGCTACCTCGTAGGATTTCAGACCATGACCCTTAAGGGTCCGGGTGGTTCCCTCGACGTAGACCTGAGAACCGACTACCTACGGCTCGGTGCCCTCCTTGGTGTCAAGTTTGGCGCCGAGAGTTCCAGCCCGCGACCTCAGCCGCTCCCGCCCGTGGGCGCACGAAGCTCTGTCGAATTTGCCGTGGAACCAGCGTCCGCTGTTTTCTCCAGCACCCACGCGCCAGGACGGCGCCGCTGTTCGGCTGTGATGGTGCTGCCAGCGCCAGGTCTGGAGACGAATAGCGCGAGCGTTTTATCTGTGCTGGAAGGACACCTTCTGGCTCGAAACATCCGCGTGGTTTCATCAGCGATCACCGGGCGAGCGGTCATCCAGAGCCCGCTGGCGCCCGATTCGACGAAGCCAACCACCGGGGCTGCGATTCTCTCGGACCTGGAGAGGGCTCTCGTGCTGGCCAAAAACGCCAACGTAGATTGCGTTCTTCAGCTCTTCACGCTGGACGTAGGGACTACCGACGCGACTCGGCTCTTTGTCTGGCCAATGAACGGACGGTCCCTGGTTGAAAGCGACCAAAAGACATTTGAGACGTACAACCCTGGTCGCCGGTGGACCCTCGTCGGTCCAAGGTGGCAGATCAATAGCAAGCTGATCGACGTTGATTCAGGGAACGTCCTCGCCGTGATCGGCTTCAGCCAGTCGACCGCTCACCTTGTGCAGCGTCGGTTTGAACTTTCGGCGCTCGGCGATGCGCTGGTTCCCGCAGATGGGACCACTGGCTGGCGGATTGCCTCGACCCAAGATGTCGACGGCCTGCGTTCGTTCATGATGTCAGAACTGTCAGCCGAGATTCTTGGTCCCAAATAGGTCCGCGAATCTCACAAACCGCCGCACTACAGGTTTCGCAGCGGGCTCGACGTGAACGTGAGGTTGTCGTCGAAACATCCGTAGACCGCTGCCCCGCCAGTAGACGAAGGCATTTTCGGCACCTTCTTGAGGACAAGGATTCCGTCTGGTCTTGTCATGGTCAGAGTGTCCGCCTGCACGGAAAACGAAAAAGTTGCGGTCTCGCGCACGTCACTTGGGCAGGACGATCGAGTAGATGAAACCGTCAGCTGATTCCCACTCGTCGTGTAGGTGCCAATTGTCGCGTCGACGCCAGTGCCACCACTTTGTAGGTTACAGATGAGGTCCTGTTCGACCACTCCCGAATCGAACGCAAACCCAAACGCGCACTGCTTGCCAGGTACGCTGGTGGCCCAGATCCCTTCTAGGGCATCCTTCCCGGTGCCACCGCCGCAGCCACTGGTGCCCAACGCGACGACCAGTGCCGTCACCGACAGACCTACCATCTCCACTCCGAACCACTCCACTCCGAACCACGCCCGCATAGCGGTGCATTGTAGCCCAAGAACCTCGTCGGTCACAGCAAGAAACGGTCGCGATTCACAAGGTACCTTCGTCTGCTGCTGTTCTGGGCTCCATTG
Source organism: Myxococcales bacterium (assembly GCA_025350815.1). Taxonomy (GTDB): domain Bacteria; phylum Myxococcota_A; class Polyangia; order Fen-1088; family Fen-1088; genus JANXXE01. The sequence continues at coordinate 14,443 of JANXXE010000210.1, forward strand.
TCGTCCTTGGGATGACGAACGAGTGTTCAGTCGTGTGAGCATCGTGGCCCTCTTTGCAGGCGGGCGCGTCTGGTCGGTCGGCGCACAGCGCGGGCGGCGCGATCCTGTTTCCCGAGAAGCGGGTCAAGCCTGGCCTCAATCCGGCCCCACGGTCCCTGCTCCGCCATCTGTGCGAGCCGCCGTGTGGATCAACAAGGCGACCACGGCGGCTGCGCCCGCGGAGCCGGCCGATCAGCGCGCCCCCGAGGGCGCGCTGGCCGCCGAAGCCGTCGTTACCGCGCGGGATCGTCAACGTCGCCGTCGAGAACAGGTTCCCGTGCGGGCGGACTTCGTTGTAGTCGACCGCAGGATGGCGATCGCGCCGATTGGCAAGCTGCCGCCAGAACTATGAGCCGTCCGGGCGCTCCACCGGGATTCCTGCAACCCGAAGGATGCGCCCTGTGGGTCGCAGCATACGGCCGTCCTGAACCCACTGCGTACGATGACTGGGCCAAGGACCTGACCGCCGGTCGCGCGCACGCGGGTCAGCGTCCCATCCAGGGCGTCGACGCCAAAAAAGAATAGCCACTGGGGGTGCACCGCGGGCCGGCCCGCAATGTCTCCGATCGCCCCCACGCTGGCCTCGCCCGCGCGCCAAGCGAACTGCTGGAACATCCCCAGGGCGCCGAGATCCTGCCGTTCGGTCAACGCCCAACCAAAGATCTCGCCATGGCGCGCGGCCGCACCTTGCGCGTCCGCAGTCAGCAGCACATGCCAGTGCACACCCGCGACCGACGGCCGTCCGGCATCAGCCAGGGCGAAGATGGCACCACCCGCATCACGAACAATGGCAGTTGACCCCGCCGGCCCCAGTTGCGTTCCGCCCTTGTCCAGCATTCGGCCCAGCACCGCATCGACACCGCCGATCTCACCGACGGCGATGTGCCCCAGCCAGTGCGCGGGCGCCCCACGCGCGGCCGCGGCTGCCGGCAACTCGATGATCGCGTCGCCCTGCCGCCCCAGTACGGCCTGGTAGAAGGCCGACGCCGCCGGAACGGCGATTGTGCGCAATTCGAAGTGGCAGAAGCGCGGCGCTGACATTCAGTACGCGGTGCCGTCCTTGTGCGAGAAGCGGGGACGGCCGTCGGCGGTCTTGCGCGCGCGCTTGTCACGCGGCAAGACGCGGCTGCGGAATGACTCGGGATAGCCGGACGTCAAGCGACCCGGCAGGGCGGTCGGATCCAGCGCGGGCTTCACGGGGGGCCTGGGGCTGGGCATTTGCGAAGTCTATTCGGCCGGCATCGCCTGAGCGAATCTGATTGTAACTCTGCAAATCGACATATACGTCCATATGTCGTATAAGTAATATGATGCGATTTTCGCCCGGCCAGGCCGTGGAGATCTTCCATCTGCACGTTCTTCGGCTGCTCACCTCGGAAGCCGATCGGGGTCTTTACACCCTGAAGGGCGGCACCAATCTGCGCTTCTTTTTTGGAAGCCTGCGACTTTCCGAAGATATGGACATCGACGTCGCGGTTGCAGCAAAGGGAACCGTAAAGGCCAAGGTTGACAAGTTGCTGGCGGGCCGACCACTACAGGTGCTGCTGGCCGCTGCCGGGATGACCATCCGCGAGACCAGCGTACCCAAACAGACCGATACCACGCAGCGATGGAAGGTGGCCTTGCAGGTGCAAGGCGCCGGCGCGCCGCTGCGAACCAAGATCGAGTTGTCGAGACGTCCTTCGTCCGGCGAGACGAAATTCGAGGCCGTCGACCGCCAGCTGGCCCAGGAATATCGCCTCACGCCCCCTCTTGTCAGCCACTACACCGCCCCGGCCGCCATGGCGCAGAAACTGGGCGCCCTGGCAGGGCGCACCGAGCCACAGGCGCGCGACGTCTTCGACCTGCACCTACTCATGTCCCATGTGGGCGGAACGCTGCGACTCGATACAGTTACCCGCACGCGCCTGCCGAAGGCTCTCGAACAGGCCATCAGCATTTCTTACGACGACTACCGCGCCCAGGTGGTCGCCTTCCTCGATCCGGAACAGCAGGCTTTGCTCCGCTCGCGGGCACATTGGGATGGCATGCAGGCGGCGGTGCTGGACTTCATCGAGGATCTGACAAAGCCGTGACTTCCGCAGGGGCATATGCCCGCCTGCAGAAACTGGGCGCCCCCGTCGTCGAGACGGCTGCGGCTGCCGCTGCCCTTCGGCTGTCGCCTGGTGCGGCCAACAAGGTGCTGGGTAGGCTTGCACGTGCCGGCCTGGTTCGGCACGTGTTTCATGGCCTGTGGACCATCGGCGACATATGCGATCCGTTGTTGCTGCCTGACCACGTGACGTCGCCCTTCCCCAGTTATGTTTCCCTTCAAACGGCGCTTCACCACCACGGGCTCATCTCGCAGATTCCGGTGGTCATCTATGCGGTCACGTCGGGCCGCGCGCGGCGTGTGCGGACCCAGTTCGGCACCTGCTCGATACACCACGTCGCGCCAGAGCTTTTCGATGGCTTCGAGATCAGCCCTTCGGGCGTGAAGATGGCAACCCCCGAGAAGGCCTTGTTCGACATTCTATACTTGTCGGGCAAGCGCACCCGCGAGTTCTCGGCCCTACCGGAGATCGAATTTCCCCGCGGCTTTCGGTGGAAGATCGTGCGGCACTGGCTGGATCGAATCACCTTCGCGCGCGATCGCACGATGATCCAGCGACGGCTCGAACGGCTGGCGCCGCTGGCCCTTCGCCGGGCGTTTCACCTGGTCCATTGAAGGAAACGACCATCCGCCTACGGACCCAGGCGCGGATCACTCAAGAAGGCGTCGTCGGTCAACGCGCGCAGGAAGGCCAGCAAATCGGCCTTTTCCTGCGTCGTCAGGTGCCGCGGGACGATCAGCGGGTCGGCGCTTTCGTGGCCGCGGCCGCCGCGATCGTACTGTTCGATGACCGCCTCCAGCGTCGCGACCGAGCCATCGTGCATGTAGGGCGCGGTGGCGGTGACGTTGCGCAAGCCCGGCACGCGGAAGCGGCCCAGATCGGACGTGCGACCCGTGAGACGCTGGCGGCCGGGATCGCCGCCCTCGACGAAGCTGCCGTTGTTGAAGAACCCGTCGTTGGTCAGCGTCTGCGGCGGGTGGCAGTGAAAACACTCGCCGCGCTCGCCGAAAAATATTGCATGGCCGTGGGTCGCCTCCACGCCCAGGGCCCCAGCGTCGCCGCGCAGAAACTTGTCGTACTGACTGCCGCCGCTGACCAGGATGCGGACGAAGCTTGCCAGCGCCTTCGGCAACGACGCCACATCCGGGGGCCCGCCGTACGTCTGCGTGAAGGCTGCCATGTACGCCGGATCGGCCGCAACGCGCGCCACGGCGTCGGACAGCTTCAGGTCCATCTCGATCGGATTCTCGATGGGCTTGCTGGCTTGTTCCTCCAGCGTCTTGGCGCGCCCGTCCCAGAACAGGCTGTTGGCCCACGCCAGGTTCGACAATCCCGGCGCGTTGCGGTCGCCCTTCTGGCCGTCGACGCCCGTGCTGACCGCGTCGACCTCGGCGAACCCGTGCTTCTGCTGGTGGCAGGTGGCGCAGGCGACCATGCCGGTGCGCGACAGCCGTTTGTCGTAAAACAGGCGACGCCCCAACTGCGCGCGGGCCTCGGTCAGCGCATTGTCTGCGGGGGCCGTTTGCGCCACCGGCCCGGCAAAGAATCCGGGGGGCGCCAGTACGTCGCTGATGGGCGGCACGGGCGTTGCGACAGGTGCGGGCAGCCCGCTGTCATCGCAGGCCGCGACGCTAAGTGCCGCCAGACCGCCCAGCAAGACCGCGCGAGCGCTGATGTCCGCGCGAGCGCTGAAGGACAGGGTCGCCATACGCAAGGGCCACTACGGCAACGTGAACAGCTTCACCTTGGGCGCGTTCTGGCGCAGGGCCTCGCCGGTGTCGAAGCCTATACCCGGCGGTGGGGTCACAATGTTTGACGGCAAAGGCTCGACCGGCAGCCAGATCGCCTTGAACAGCTCGTCGAGGTAAAGGCGCAGCGGCCGGGTGAGGGGCGCCGACGTCACGGTCAGGCCGCCGGACGCGGAAACAACCGGCGCGAAAAGCGCACGCGGCAAACCGGCCATGTGAACAACCCTTACTGGATCTCCAGCCTTCTCGGCACGCCCGCCGGGCAAGGTCACCGTCGCTTCGTAGCGCAGGAACAAGTACCCGAACGGCGGTGGCCAGGTCATCCCCGATGCGTCGTCGAGGGGCGACATGCGCGACGTCCCGTTGTCGTTGCACACGTCAGGCAGCCCGAGTGTGAACGAAATCCCGGTGTATGAACCAGGCGGGACACGCAGGCGCACGACCATGCTTCCGGCGGTCCCAGCGTCGACCAATTGAACGCCGTAGGGCAGAACGTGACCGTCGGCCGCCACGAGATCGACCGGAATCTTCGTGCCACCTGCGCCCAGCAGCGATGGCGCGGAAATATAGAACCGCAGGTTCCCCGGCATGACGATCGCGCCGTCCTTCAGGGTGTTCTTCTCGCCAAAAACAACGGCCTTTTGCTCGGCAAACAAGGCAATCGGCAACGTCAAAGCGGTGCCCCCTGGCGCCCACACGGGTTGCGCCTCGGAGCAGGTCGCCTCGGGCGGCGGCGCGTCGCTGCCGTCAGCAGCGGTGGCACTGGTACCAGCGCCAGCGTCAGCCCGCGCGGCCGCGGCCCCCGAGGCGTCCACCGTGCCCTTGGCCTGTGGCGTCGAATCCTGCCCGCCGCAAGCCGCCGGCAACGCAGCGGCCAGAACCAACAACAGGGCAGCCACCCAGCGTCGATTGTTGTTCATGAAGTCTAGCCTGGCACAGCCACGCAAACCGATCACCCCCCATTCATGGGAAAGATCTTTACCCATCCAGCACGCGGTGGCCGCAGTCATCGCCAGCCGCCGTGGTCCCGTAGCCGACGGCGCTGACGGCGGTGTACCATTCGGGCCCTCGTGATACGAAACAGCGCTTCCGCAGTCTTGCTGGTCGCCCTCGCAGGCTGTGCCTGTGCCGGCAAGTCCCCGCCCACCTCGTTTGCAACGCCGCCGCCCCCTTCCCCCGGCGCCTGCCCCAGTCTGCAGCAGGGCTGGGATTGCGACCGACTGCGGCAGTTCTGGTTCACCGACCAGGGTTCGAAATTGATGCCGTACCAGTGGTTGCTGCACCTGGAACGGGCAGACGCGCGCAGGTCACTCAAAGATTCCCTGCCGCAATATGGCTTCATCCCCGACCCGAACGCTGACCACGACAAGCTGAACCCCGACCGCCTGCCCATCGGTTGGGCCAATCACAAGAACGACAAGAAGGACCGGACCGACTGGGCGGGCCTGACCTGCGCGGCCTGCCACACCACGCGCATCGACTACCAGGACCAACAATATTTCGTCGAGGGCGCGCCCAACTTGCTCGACTTCGACACGTTCTACGCCGACGTGGTGGCGGCGCTGCGCGCGACGCTGGACGACGTCGACGGGCGATTCGTTGCGTTCCAGCACGCGCTTGAGACGGCAGGCGCCCCAACGACCGACCTGCGCGGCAAGCTGAAGACGCTGACGGAATATCTGGAACACCGCGCGCGCATCAACGCGACGCCATTGCACGGGGGCCCCGGGCGCGTCGACGCCTTCGGCCAGATCTTCAACCAGATGCTGGTGATTTTCATGGGCAACCCCGACAGCACAGCCGTGCCGGCCAGCGCCCCGGTGTCATTCCCGTTCTTGTGGGACATCGCCCAGCACGAGGCGGTGCAGTGGAATGGCTCGGCGCCGAACCTGGGCGTCGAGGGCCCGGGATCTGTGTTGCGCAACATCGGCGAGGTGCTGGGCGTGTTCGGCGAGATCTATGATCTGGGCACGCCGGATTATTACGAAACCAGCGCCGTCGTCCCGAATCTGCGCGCAATTGAATCGTGGATCACCGTGTTGCGCGCGCCCCGATACCCCTTCCCCATCGACGCGGCCGCAGCCGCGCGCGGCAAGGCGGTTTACGCCGAGGCCGCATGCAGCAAATGCCACGCCGTGATCGATCAGCCGCGTTACCCGCTGCCGGTGGCGATGACGCCCGTGGATGAAGTGCAAACCGACAGCCGAATGCTGGACCAGTTCAACCTGCGGCGCGGGAACACACGCATGCTGCGCGGCCGCGCCGTCGGCATCGCGCGCAATCCCTTCCAGCGTTTCAAGGAGATCGACGCCGCCAAGGACGTCGCCGGCCACCTGTCCGCCGGCGGCTTCGCCTTCGTCGAGCGCCCAGGCGCAATGGACAAACTATCCGGCTACCTGAAACTGCTGCGCACAGACGCGCCGGATTTCGTGTCGTACAAGGCGCGACCGCTCGACGGCATATGGGCGACGGCGCCCTTCCTGCACAACGGCTCTGTCCCCAGCTTGCAACAGCTTCTCGAAGCGCCCGAGGCGCGGGCGACTTCCTTTTGCGTCGGCGATCGGCAGTTCGATCCCGTCAACGTCGGCTACCGGACCACCTGCGGCGAAGGCACCTCGCAGTTCGACGCGACCAAATACGGCAACGGCAACATCGGCCACGCCTACGGCACCACCCTGCCCGTGCAGAAGAAGAAAGATCTGCTCGAATACCTGAAGACGTTGTGAAGCGTGATCAGCGCGCCTGCCTCGGAGACGCCCAGCCGCCCCCCATGCACCCACCCGCCGCCCCAACCCGCGGCCGGCGAGGGCGAGGGCTGGATGCAGTGATGTGGTGAAAGACTGCGCGAACGCGGACTGTTTCCGGTCGTCGTGGCCCACCGCCGCCCGGAGCCCAGCGATCGACCTCGCCGATTGGCTCCATCACACCCCCTTCACAGCCATGGCGGACCATCGCGGCCTCCGCCGCCACGGTCACCCGCCTCCTGAGCACGCTCTTCCGTAGAGAAAAACCCATTCGAATCGCTTACGCACCCGACGGGTAAGCGCTAAAAAATGGCGTTGAATCGGTTAGGCTTTATGCTCAGTGTTTGCTGGACCACTGGTCCACAATCCCCCCCGCCCCAATAGGAGATCAATGCGCCTCATCCCTTGTCTATCCCCAGTTCTTTTTCTCTTGCTTCTCGCGGCAGATCCTGCGCGCGCTAACGAGGGCCCCGCCGCTACGTCCGAATTTGGTCAGCAGGGCCAGTTCCTAGTCGATGCGTCGCTGACCGGGGAGATAGCCCATCAGACCCAAAGTTTGAATGGGCAAAGCCGCTCGCAAACGGCTGTGGCTTTGAGTCCAAGCCTTCTCTACTTCGTCGCCCCAAACCTTGCTATCGGTGGTGGGCTTCTGTTCAGTTCAGTCTCCCAAGAGGGAACGGACAGCGTCACGACCTTCGGGTTTGGCCCGGCCGTTCGGTACAATATTTCGCTTGGTGGCCGCTTGTCGCTTCTTCCTGGCGCCTCGCTTCCATACGAAAACGTATCCTCGGGCCCCGTGACCGCAACCCTTGTCCAAGCGAACATTTCGGTACCGCTCATGATACAGGCCGCCCCCCACTTCATGTTCGGCGTGGGACCGTTCCTGTCCCGCACGCTCTCAAACAGCGCGAAGTCTAACGGAAACAGCGCCGATGGACCAACTGTCACCACAGTTGGAATCGCTTTCAGCATTGCTGGCTGGATCTAACGGACCGTTCACCCAGCAGGCGTCAGTTCCACACCTGCCGATCTTGGTTGTGACTTCTTCGTCCTGGTGATGTCCGCGCCGGGTACAATTAATGGATTAAACCAACTGAGCGTTGGAAACCATAGTGGGAGGGCGACCAGTTCACATGCGCACAATTGTATGTAGTATCGTGATGTTGTTGACCGCAACGAGCGCAGCCGGACAGAAGATGAGGCAGCATGAATTTCGGTTGGAAATAAGTCTGCAGGCGTCGTCAACTCAGGGGTCTCGCCTGCGAGTGATGGTCGTGAACACGTCTGACGGATCGGCCTGGGTGAACAAACGCTTCATGTGGAATGCAGGTCATGCGCCCAGTTATGCGCGCGATATCCAATTGGAGATTCGCAGTCAGGATGACCGGCTCCTTACCTACGACTGTAAGGCTAACGCGGGGCCCGCCGGCCCTTTTGACTACGTATTTCTGATGCCTGGTGAATTCATTGGGAGCGACCTGGATCTTACGTGCGCAGGATTGAAAGAGGGAGAGCGCTACAAGGTGGCAGCTCGGTTCCGGGATATGAACGACTCAGTACAGCTGCAACCGGTAGCCCCCCGCCTCGACTGGGAACTTGTCTCGGAGCCGATCGAGATGACTTTCACGAGTCCGCCGCGGAAATGATTTTACCGTCTCCGAGTAGCAAGTCTGTCGGTGGCAGAATCTGACGTGATGCTCATGCACCCACCCCGCGCGCCGCCCCAACCCGCGGCCGGCGAGGGCGAGGGCTGGATGCAGTGATGTGGTGAAAGACTGCGCGAACGCGGGGTGCCCCCGGTCGTCGTGGCCCATCACCGCCAGGCGGACCATCGCGGCCTCCGGGTGGCGGCGCCGGTGCGGCGGCGGCCCGGCCCGGCCCCTGAGCTTGCACGTCCGTGCCGTTGTGGCCCTGGCACGACAGGTGTTAGAAGCCAGGGGATGCGGATGACACGACTTGGGTTCGCCGTGGTGGCCATCTTGCTGGCCGGTGCCTCGCAAGGGTCTGTTCAGGCGGCGGCCAAGGCCAAGCCGGCGAAGGCGGCGGGGAAGGTCCCGTTGGCGTCGGCCGACGAGATCAACAAGCTGAAGGGCGACTTCAAGTGGGGGATGTCAGTCGACGAGGTCTCGGCCAAGGTGGTCGAACACATCGAGGCCGGCTACGCGGACCGACTGCAGAAGGCCGCGATTCTTCGCCGGCCCTCAACTTTCCGTGCGACGGTCGCCCGCGGGCACCGTCTATGACAACGATGGCGAAAAGATTGATCGTTGTGGGCGTGATTCTGTCGTTGGCCTGCACTTCCTCTCCGGCAACTACGAAAGATGCGGGAGAGCCGGACGGGCCGGTGGCAGGTTCCGGCGACGCCGCGACCGTCGGCCAGCCAAGCGACAGCTCAAACGCGAATTCAGACGGGCCGGCGAGCGATGATGCTCCGCTGGCCACCGACGGGGTGGCGGCCGACGGGCCCGTGGGCGGCACGGACGTTCCTTCCGGAGATGTGGCCGGCTCGGTCGCCGATACCGGAGCTGACACCGCGCCGGACGCGGCGGGCGACGCGCACGACGCCTCGCTCGTGGATGTAGCCGTCGTGGCCAAGCTGCCCGACGGGCAGGTCTGCCAGAATCCTGGGCAATGCCTGTCCGGACAGTGCACGGCCGGCCTTTGCGGGTGCAAGGTGACGACCTGCGCCGCCCAGGGGAAGAACTGCGGATCCATAGGCGACGGGTGTGGCGGTACGCTCACTTGCGGCTCCTGCGGCAGCCCCGCCACCTGCGGAGGCAACGACGTGGCCAACGTTTGCGGGTGCAAGCCGACGACCTGTGCCGCCCAGGGGAAGAACTGCGGATCGATAGGCGACGGGTGTGGCGGTACGCTCACTTGCGGCTCCTGCGGCAACAAGCTGACCATCATCAAGACGGGGATGGGCAGCGGTCGGGTGACGTCGACCCCCGCTGGCATCGACTGCGGCCCGACCTGTTCAAATTTCCTCGACGGCACGAACGTCACGTTGCGCGCAGTGGCCATCAACGGGTCGGGATCGCGGTTCGCCGGGTGGGAAGGGGCTTGCACGGGAACCGTTCGCGACTGCTCATTGGTGCTGACGGGTGACATCACCGTGACCGCGCGTTTCGAACCGGTGGCCTACAACCTGGCGTTCGTGTCATCCAAGGAATTTCGGCCCGATCTCGGCGGGGTCGCCAAGTACGACAACGAATGCAATGTCATGGCGACGGACGCCGGAATCAACAACGCCACGGGCGATGCGTTTGTCGCCTGGATCTCCGACTCGACGTCTTCCGCACTCACGCGGCTAGGGGCCGCCCGTGGCTTCGTGGACATCGCCGGGCAGCCAATCATGGACGTACCCAGCACGACGGTGGCCAAATACAGCCTCTACCACCCGTTCACGTTCGACGAGACCGGGCGGTCGGTTCGGAACCGGAGCAGCCACATGGTGCTAACCGGAATGAACTATCGGGGCGAGCCGGACCTCGACCAAAACTGCCTGAATTGGACCACCGCGGGAACCAACGGGCGTGGAGTGGCTGGTCTCATCGCCAATGGCCCGCAGACCTGGTTCTACTACGAGATCGGAACCTGCGACTACATGCACGGGGCGCTCATCTGCATGATGAAAACCCAGACGACGCCGCTGACGTTGTCGCCGGTCACGGGGAAGAAGATATTCATCACCAACGAGCCTGTGGGGGCCGATGAAGCCATGGACTCTATCTGTGAGGTCGACAAGCCCGCCGGGACGGGCGCGGTCGTCGCCCTGCGCGCAACAACGACAAAGGCACCGGCAACGCTGATTGATCCTGCTGCCACATACGTCCGCCCGGACGGGGTGGTCGTGGGCTCTGGCGCTGACATCATCGCCGCCAACCTCCAGACGGGCATCTGGCAGCAAGGCAATGGCAAGTATGTGGACAGCCGGGGCCTCTGGACCGGAAGCATCAATCTCTCGACGGTGGGCACCGCCGTAACGACGTGTTCGGACTGGACCAGCACCACAGGCACGGCCACCGAAGGGTCCACGACCCGATCCGACTACAGTTGGTGGCACGATTTCAATACGATTGACTGTTCCCGGTCTTTCACTTGGGCGATCTGCGTGGAGAAGTAGCGGCAAAGAGGCGTTCGAGATCGGTGTTTGCGGTACTGACGTCCTTGCGAAGCGGCTGCACGACCCATTCGGCTGTCACCAGACTGTAGCGCCGCGAATGTCGCAAAATGTTATGGTCCGCCTTCTTCCGGAGGGACGACATGGCCGAATATCTGCTGATTGAATCGCGAGATCCGTTCGAATCGAACGACGTTGCCTACTACTACGACCTGGCGCGCGGCCTGCTGGACGCGAAGAATCAGGTCACGGTGTTGCTGGTTCAAAATGCGGTATTGGCGGCGCGGAAGTCGGCGCAGGCCCCGGGTTTGCGGGCGCTGGCCAAGGCGGGCGTGAAAATTCTGGCGGATGACTTTGCGTTGCGGGAACGCGGCATCACGCAATTGATGGAAGGCGTCGTCAGCACGCCCATAGACATCGTCGCCGATCACATGGAAGCGGGTCACAAGACCCTGTGGCACTGAGGCGCCTCGTCGGGGGCACCTGACCGCCCCAAGCCGCCGCAACGGTGCTAGTTTCGGCGGCGTTGGATTCCACGCCAGCGACCGAGCCTCTTACGGCACCCGCCGCCGAAGCAGCTGCGGCCACCCGCCGCGCTGACGCCAACCACGCCGCACGGGGCGGGCTGGTGCAGTTGCTGGGCATCATCGCCCAGGGCCTGATGCCGGTGTACTACGCCGTGGTCAAGCGACTGTTCGGTCCGACCATCTTCGGGTATTACGCGTCGACCTTCGCGATCACCGAGGTGCTGACCCGCCTCGGCGTCTGCGGGGCTGACCGGGGCATGTACCGGTTCGTGGCGGCCCACCGCGCGGCGGGTGAAACGGACCTGGAAAGGCGGGCCCTCGGGACGGGCCTGCGTCTGGCGGGCGCGGTGACCGGCGTCATCGTCGTGGCGCTGGTGGTCCTGGCCGGCCCGCTCGGTCGCTGGATGGGTCGCCCGACGCTGAGTTCGACCCTGCCCTTCATGGCGCCGGTCGTGACCACGGCCGCGCTGATGTTCATCCTTGTGGCGGCCACGCTGGCCCGCAAAGTTACCAGCGTCAGCTTCTTCGTCCGCGGGTTGATCGAGCCGGGGATGCTGCTGGTGGCGGCGACCACGGCGTATCTGCTGGGCGCGGGCACACGCGGGCTGGCCGTCGCGCATGGCGTGGCGTATGTCCTGACCGCAGCGGCCGCAGTGATCGGCGCGGCGCGGGTTTTTGGGGGGCGGACTCTCCTCAAAGCCCTGCGCAGCCCGCCCCATCCACAGTTTGCGCGATTCACCCTGCCCCTGGCGCTGTCCGACGGTGCCAATACTCTGTTCCAGCGGGTCGACATGCTGGTCATGCCGCTGTATGTGGATCCCAAGGCCATTGCCGCCTACTTCGTCGCGGAAGTCGCGGGCCGCGTCTCCGCGAACATCCGCTACGCCTTCGACGGAATCGCCGCGCCCCTTTTGTCCGAAGCTCTCGCCCTTCGGGATCACGATCGGCTGCGCTACAACCTGCGCCTGCTGACCCGCTGGGTGACGACACTGTCATTGCCGATCGCAACCACGATGATCGCCCTGCGCGAATTTGTTCTGCTGATGTTCGGCCGCGATACCCTGGTCGCAAGTTCGGTCCTGGTCCTGGCGACGACGGGGCATCTGCTGTCGGGCACACTGGGTCTGGGCGGTCAGGTGCTGATGATGGCCGGCCGTTCGCGCGTGGTCCTCGCCAACCAGGTGGGCTCGACGGCGCTGAATTTCATTCTGTGCCTGCTGCTGGTGCCACGCTTCGGGATCAATGGCGCGGCCATCTCGGTGCTGGCGTGCCTGACGACGATGATGGTCGCGATGGTCATCGAGGTCTGGGTGCTGGAACGCGTGCATCCCTTTCATGCCGCCCTGCTGAAGCCCGTTGGGGCCGCGGCGGCGACCCTGGCCGTCCAGTTGATAGCCGTGCGGATGCTTCCGTCGCTGGTTGGGGCGATCGTCGCGCTGCTGGGCGGCGTCCTGACCTACGTCGGCGTGTTGCTTTTATTGGGGCTCGCCCGGGAAGAACGTGACGTCGTCAAGCAGGCCGTCACCCGAGTGCGCGGCATCCTCGGTCGCGCCCGCTAGACGGCGTGCCATGGCCGTGCGCCGGGTGTAAAGTTCGCCCCCATGTCGTCAAAGACCATCGCCATCGCCCTCATGGATCCGCCGTACGAGTCAGAGAACCTGACGACGGCCTTCCGCATCCTGGACGTCCTCGCGCGGCGCGGACACAACATCAATGTGTTCGCCTACGAAGGCGCGGCCGGTCTGGCGTTCGCAAAGCAGGCGGCGCACCCGAACCCCGTGCACGGAAAAAATCTGGCCGAGGAAAACCACCCGACGACCAAGGATCAGGTCGCGGCGCTGCTGGCGGTGGCCGAGAAGAACGGCGGCAAGGTCGACTGGGTCAACTGCGGAATGTGCGTTGACGAGCGCGGCGTGGGCGAATTCGTGGCCGGCACGCGGCGTGGGTCGCCCGCCGATTTCCACAATTTTTGCGAAGCGTCCGACAACGTCCTGGTCATTCCGACCAAATAAAGGATCCCCCATGGCCAAGAAGACGCTGAACATCGTTGAATCCGCCTACCGCGCCGTCATGGAAGAACAGGACGACACCATCATGTGGGTGCTGGCCGCCATGCAGGGCGCCGGCGCCACGCACACCGTCGTGCTGCGCGGAAACGCCGTCAACTACGCCGTCGCCGGCCAGGGCGCGCCCGCGCTGTCCGTCGGTGACTGGCGGCAGTCGAACGCGCCGCGCATGGATCAGGATGTCGTCGACCTGGTCGACAAGCGCAAGATCCCCGTCTTCGTCATCGAAGAAGATCTGGCCCTGCGCGGAATCGACCACGCCGAACTGGTTCCACAGGTCCGCCTGCTCAGCGTGAAAGTGCTGCCGCAACTGATGGCCGAATACCAGATCGTTTCGCACTGGTAGGCCGCGCAGCGGGGATTCAGCCGCAAATAGTAATTGTTATCAGTTAGTTGGACACTTGTAAGTCAGACTGACAATCGTCCGGACGGCTGCTAGACTCAGCCTATGCCGTCAAAGCGTCTTCTCGCGCCCATTCTGGTGCATCGCGCTGCCACTTCCCCTGTGGTGGTGGTAACGGGGCCGCGACAATCGGGCAAGACGACCCTGGTGCGGACGACGTTCGCGGATCGGCCCTACGCCAATCTCGAAGCCCTGGACGTACGCGAGCGCGCCATCCGCGATCCGCGGGGGTTCCTGGCGGACTTCCCGGACGGCGCGATCCTGGACGAGGTGCAGCGGGCGCCCGATCTTCTTTCTTACATCCAGGTCGACGTGGACGGCCGGGCCCACCGGGGACGTTGGATCCTGACCGGCTCGCAGAATCTGATGCTGCTGTCGGCGGTGTCGCAGTCGCTGGCGGGGCGGGCCAGTCTGCTCGAACTGCTGCCGCTTTCGCTCGGCGAGCTGCGGGCCGCCGGATGGCTGGCTGAAGATCTGTTCACAGTCCTGTGGCGCGGCGGATTTCCCGCCCCATTTGACCGGGGCGAGTCCCCCGCGGATTGGCTGTCGAGCTACGTGACCACCTACGTCGAGCGCGACGTGCGACAGATCTTCAATCTGACGGACCTGCTTGCTTTTCAGACCTTCCTCCGCCTTGCCGCAAGCCGCACAGGGCAACTGCTCAATCTGTCCCAGCTTGGGGCGGACGTCGGCATCACCCACAACACCGCGCGCAGCTGGGTGGGTCTTTTGGAAGCCACCTACGTCGCGGTTCGTGTCCCGCCGTTTTCGCGCAACATCGGCAAAAGACTGATCAAGACGCCGAAACTACACTTCCTTGACAGCGGCCTTGCTTGCCAACTTCTGGGCATTCGCACACCGCACGAGCTGAAACTGCATCCCTTGCGCGGGGCCATCTTCGAATCATGGGTGGCGTCCGAGATCATCAAGGCGCACCGGAACGCGGGCCAATCCGCGCGCCTTTCCCACTTCCGTGACGCCCACGGAACCGAGGTCGACCTCATGGTCGAACGGGGCGCTGACATTCTCGGCATAGAAACCAAGAGCGGAGCCACGATCGCCCTGGAGGCGTTTGCTTCCCTGACGACGCTGGCGGCTCTGCTTCCGGCGATGACCGGGCGCTTCGTCGTCCACGGAGGCAGCGAATCGTTCACGACCAGCGCCGGCCGCGCGGTGGCCTACGCCGCCCTCGACACGATCGACTGCGTGGGCTCCCTGCTGTAGAAGATAGCCTGCCTTCGATGAAGATCATCTTGTTCGGCGCGACGGGGATGGTCGGTCAGGGCGTCTTGCGCGAATGCCTGCTGGACCCTGCGGTGGAACGCGTCCTGACCGTCGGGCGCAGGGCCACCGGCGTCCGGCACGACAAGCTGCGCGAGCTGGTGCACGACGATCTTTTCAACCTCGCACCGGTGGCCGATCAACTGACCGGTTACGACGCCTGCTTCTTCTGCCTGGGCGTATCGTCGGTGGGGATGAAAGAAGTCGATTACCGGCGCGTCACCGTCGATCTGACCCTGGCCGCGGCACGGATCCTGGTGGCCCAGAACCCCACCATGACGTTCGCCTTCGTATCGGGCGAGGGGACCGACAGCACCGGGCGGGGCAAGGCGATGTGGGCGCGTGTGAAGGGGCAGGCCGAAAACGGGTTGTTCGCGCTGCCGTTCAAGGCGGCGTACATGTTCCGGCCGGGCTTCATCCAGCCGCTGCACGGCATCGTCTCGAAGACGCGCCTGTACCGCGTGATCTACGCTGTCTTCGCGCCGCTGTACCCGCTGCTGAAGCTGCTGTTCCCGCGCTGGATGACGACGACGGAAAATGTCGGCCGCGCGATGATCACGGTCGCCCGGCAAGGGGCGCCCACCCGCTTCATCGGCAACCGCGAGATCAACGACCTGGCGCGGATCGCCGGGCGCGAGGCTTAGCACGCTGAGGCCTATCCGATGCGCAGCAACAGGGCCAGGACGATGGCCAGCGCCGCATAATGCACCACCACCGACCGCTCGCCGCGTTCGGGGGCGGGGCCCATGGCCGCGCGCGCGCTGGCGGCCACCGCCAGCAAGACCAGCATGCCGTCGCCGATGGTCAACACCAGCAGCCACAGCAGACCGGCGATGAAACCACGCTGCCGGCGCGACAGGGCGACGAACGCGCGACCGCCGTCCAGCTGCCAGACCGGCAACAAGTTGAATAGGTTGATCCACGCCCCCACGTGGGCGGTCGCCTTCCAGCTGGGATGCCCCATCGCCAGGCCACCCGCCAGAAAGATCAGCGCCGCAGCCGTGCCCCACAACGGACCGGCCAGGCCGACGCGCGCGTCCTGAAGCGGCGTCGCCGGGTGACTTTTCAGACGCACGAACGCGCCCAGGCCCGGCACGAACATCGGCGCGGTGGCGGGTATGCCGTAGTGGCGCAGCCACGCGACGTGGCCCATCTCGTGAACATAGATCGACACGATCAGCCCGATCGCGAACTTCCAGCCGTGCACCGACGTGTACACGCCCAGCGCGAACAGCATCGACAGCAAGGTCTTGGCCTGCGTCAACCCAATCAGCAGGATCTTTCCCTTGGCCAGAACGAACAGGATCGCCCACTTGAACTTGGCCAGCAGCAGGCCGAAGGTTCCCAGACCGGCCGCCCACTTCGCACCTTGCCCCTTGCCAGTGCCCGTCGCTGTGGGTTTCGCTGGGCCCGGTTCCGCCGCCAGTGCGCCGATGTTCTGTGTGATGCCCTGGTGCTGCCGTGTTCCCGGCGGCAGAAGTTCCAGCGCCGATCGCCACAGGCCCACGGCGCGCGGCGCATCGCCGGCGAGGCTTGCGGCTTCGGCCTCGGCAGCCAGTCGCTTCAACTGGTCGGCATGTACAAGCTGGCCGCAGGCGGGACACGCCAGGAAGGACGGCGGCAGCTGGGTTGCACACGCCGCGCACACCCGGGCGTCGTCGCTCACGTTGAACCGGGCGACGCCACGGTCGCCGGCAACACCGGGTTGCCGATCTGGAAAGGTCCCGTAATGGGGACCCGTCGGTTCAGCTTCCAGGCTTCATAAAGCGCGATGCCAATAATGATGAGACCCATCACGTTGCCGGCGAAGAATGGCGCGGCAAACGACAGCGCCAGCACCACCGGAAAGGCCGTTGACCCTGCTCCTGATTGCGCGAGACCCCGCATCACGAACGGCAGATAGCTGCTGATGATCGACGTGTACGTCAGGCACATCGCCAAAACCTGGTACTTCCAGCCGCCAAGACCCCGCCCGCCCCGGCGCACGGCCATGCCCACCAAGACGCCAACACCAACGGCGATAAGACCAATTTCCATGTTGGCCAGCTTGATGATGGCGAACCAGACGACAGTTCCCAGCAGCGCCGCCACGCCGCCGAACAGCCCAGCGCGCGCGAAGGCCTTTGCGCCGGTGCCGGTCAGGCGCAACCCGTCGCTGCACGACGAACAGACGATGCGCCCGCCCACTTCGAAATATTGGTCGACTGTGGGGCTGTGGCAGGACACGCAGGTCTTTGCAGGTGCCGCGCTCGCGTATTCCGCCTTGTCGAACTGCAACGCCGCCCTACCCGCCGCTCAGCTTCTTCTTCAGCGCAGCGAGGGCGTCTTCGGTGACCGCGGCGCTGCTCATGTCGCGCAGCTTGCGATCCGCCGCAACGGCCTCGGGCGTCGTACCGGACAGCTCGTCGGTGATTCCGGCTTCGGCCTCGACGGCGTCGATTTTCCCCGACATGCGTTCGAAATCGTCAAACGCCGTCGTCTTGCTGGACAGGGCGCTGCCCCCGCGACTGGCGGCGCGCGCCCTTTCGCGCAGGCTGCCCTGGCGCAGTTTCACGTCGCGAACGCGCGCATCCAGCGCTTTCAAGCCAGCCATCAGCTGTTCCACGTAAACCTTTTGTTCCGAAGCGGCCTTTTCGGCCTCCAACCGGTCGGCATCCTTTTCGGCCTTGCGGCGCAGGGCCTCTTTCGCCAGCGCATCGTCGCCGGCCTGGACCGCCTTGACGGCGTGGTCTTCCCAGGACTTGGCCTCGGCCGCCAGCGCGTCGACCTTTTTGGCCAGGACCTTTTCCTGCCCCAGGCACTGCGCCACCTCGGCACGCGCCTGCCGCGCGGAATCCTCCATGTCGCGCACCACCTGATCGATCTCCTTGGCAGGATCCTGCATGGAGTCGATCAGATCGTTGACGTTCGATTTGATCAGCGTCGATACCCGACCGAGGATTCCCATGGCGTGTTGCGTTCAAGCTTAGCGCCCCCGGCGCGGGCAGACCAGAACCATCGCCGCACCCCATCGGCCGGGCTTCGGTGCTACCTTCGGTGCGCGAATGCTGCTGCACGAATTGCAGGGACAGACCCACGCGACCGGCGTGCTGACGCGTGCACTGGCGTCGGGCCGCGTGCCGCATGCGTACCTGTTCGAGGGGCCGCCGGGCGTGGGCAAGCGGGCCGCTGCTGTCGGACTTGCCCTGGCGCTTGCCTGTCCGACGGCGCCGCGCGTGGGCTGCGGGATCTGCGACGTGTGCCAGCGCATTCTTGCCGGGAATCACCCGGACGTCCGCGTGATCGTCCCCGAGACGACGATGATTTTGATCGAGCAGGCCCAGCAGGTGGTGGCACTGGCGGCCGGCCGACCGCACGAGGCCCCCGCGCGGGTCATCATCATCGACCAGGCCGACCGCATGAACCTTGCCGCCGCCAACTGCTTGCTGAAAACGCTGGAAGAGCCCGCGCCGACGAACCACCTGATCCTGGTGACGTCGGCTCCCGATCGCCTGCTGTCCACAATTCGCTCACGCACCCAGCGCGTTCGGTTCGCGCCGGTCGCACTGACCGACGGCGAGCAGGCGCCGTGGGACATGCTGGCCAAACTGCGCGCGGCCGCGGCTGACAGCAGCATGGGCGCATCGTTCGAAGCCGCAGCCGCGTTCGGTGACAAAGAATCGAAAGAAGGCCTACCCGAGATGCTGGCGTTGCTGGGGCGTTTTTACCGCGACGCCGTTGCCACGGCGGTGGGCGCCGACGATCTGGTGTCGTTACCCGCACGCGCAGCCGAAATCGCGTCCGTCGCTGGCGCCGTCGGTCACGATCCCCGACAGCTGCGCCGGGCCTGCGCGGCGGTCATCGAAGCGCAAGGTGCCCTCGGGGCAAACCTGAATGCGGTCGCCGTGCTTGAACGTCTGCTGATCGAGATGGGGCCCGCCGAACGGGGGGCAGTCCGCGCATGAAAGAGCCCGCCATTGTCGTCGGCGTGCGTTTCGAGCCCGCCGGCCGCACCTTCGACTTCGACGCCGCCGGCCTGACCCTGGAATCCGGCGAACTGGTTGTGACCGAGGATCGCGCCGGCGTGGAGATTGGCACGGTGGCGGTGGCCAGCCGCCGCCGACCCGTGCGCGGTTACATCGGGCGCGTGCTTCGCCGGGCCAACGCCGTCGACACCGAACGCAGGCACGCCCACGACGGCCGCATCCGCGACGCCCTGGCCTTCGCACGCGAGCGGGCACGCGAGCGATCGCTACCCATCAAGGTGTTTCGCGCCGAGCTACCCTCGGGGGCAGACCGCGCCATGTTCTATTTCTCGGCCGAGGACCGCGTCGACTTCCGCGAGTTGGTGCGCGATCTGGCGGCGCACCTGCAGACGCGCATCGAGATGCGCCAGGTGGGCGTGCGCGACGAGGCCAAGATGGTCGGCGGCATCGGCTCGTGCGGCCTGACCCTGTGTTGCACGACCTTTCTGCCGCGGTTCGCACCGGTTTCGATCAAGATGGCCAAGGACCAGGGGCTGGCGCTCAACCCGACGAAGGTCTCGGGTCAGTGCGGCCGCCTGAAGTGCTGTCTGGTTTACGAGCAGGCCGCGTACGTCGAGGCCGCGCGCAAGCTGCCGAAGCTGGGCAAGCGGGTCGAGACACCCGAAGGAACCGGCCGCGTCGACCACCTGGACACGCTCGGCGGCAAGGCGCGCATTAGTTTTCCCGACAAGCCGCCCATGGTGTTCAACGCCGCCGACCTGCGCTGGGGCGCGACGGAGCAGCCGCGCCCCGACGAGCCTTCCGGCGAAGTTTCGGAGTAACTTACGCCCGTCATGACCACGCCTTTCTACGTCACCACGCCCATCTATTATGTGAATGCCGTGCCCCACCTGGGCACGTTCTACACAACGGTGGTCGCGGATTCGCTGGCGCGGTACCACCGGGCGCGCCACGGGGCGGCGGCGACACATTTTCTGACCGGCCTCGACGAGCACGGTCTGAAGATCGAACGCATCGCCCGCGAGCGCGGCGTCGAGCCGGCCAGCTACTGCGACCAGATGGCCGAGACATTTCAGGCCACATGGAAGAAGTTCAGCATCACCAACGACGACTTCATGCGCACCACCAGCCTGCGCCACAAAGCCGCGGTCGCCGAGATGTGGCAGCGAATGACCGCCCGGGGCGACATCGAACTGCGCGAATACGACGGCCTGTACTGCGTCGGCTGCGAGGAATCGAAGACCGAGGACGACGTCGTCACCGAAAACGGCGAGAAGCTGTGCCCGACCCACCGCAAACCGGTCGAGCGCGTCAAAGAGAAGAACTACTTCTTCCTGCTGTCTCGCTATCAGCAGTTCCTGCTGGACCACTATGCGGCGAACCCTGGCTTTGTGCGGCCCGAATCACGCCTGAACGAGGTGCGGGAATTCGTCAAGGGCGGCCTGCGCGACCTGTCGGTGTCGCGCATGTCGGTCAAGTGGGGCATCCCGGTGCCGAACGATCCGGCGCATGTCATCTATGTGTGGATCGACGCCCTGACCAACTACGTCACGGCGCTGGGCGGCCCTTCCAAGGTCGCCGCCGATTCGACCGACGTTACGGCCCGGGGGCGCTGGGCGAATGCCCATCATCTGATCGGCAAGGACATCCTGCGTTTTCACGCCGTCTACTGGCCCGCGATGTTGCAATCCGCGGGGCTGCCGCAGCCGAAGATGATTCTCAGCCACGGCTTTTTGACGGTGAAGGGCCAGAAGATATCGAAATCGATGCCGGCGACGCGCGTGGATCCGGTCGCCATCGCGGATGAACTGGGCGTCGATCCGCTGCGTTATTTTGTACTGCGCGAATACACGCTGGGCGGCGACGGGGACTTCACCTACGAATCACTGTTCCAGCGCTACGAATCGGATCTGGGAAACGATCTCGGGAACTTGGCCAACCGGACAATCTCGATGGCGCAGAAGTTCCAAACGAAGGGCTCGCGCGGAATTCTCGACGCGACCTTCCACACCGACCTGTGCCGCGACGTCGACGAGGCGAGCCAAAGCTGGGAAACGTTTGCGCCGTCGCGCGCGCTGGAGGCGACGTGGCGGCTGATCCGCCGCGCCAACGCCTTCATCGACAGCCGGGCGCCGTGGAAACTGGCCAAGGAAGGCAAGATCGCCGAGCTGGAAGACGTCATCTCGTCGACGCTGGAAATGATCCGCGTGGCGGCACTTCTGACCGCGCCCGTCATGCCGACCGCCACCGACGAGATCTTGCGCCAAATAGGCCGCGCGGCCGACAGCGGGACATGGCCCGCGCCCAGGGACGGCGCTTTCGCGTGGCCGGGCGGGACGCTCGGCGATCCCAGGCCGGTATTCCCACGCATCGAGCCAGACCGACAGCAGGCGCTGATCGCCAAATGGGTGGGAGAGCCTGTGGCGCCGACAGCCAGCGTGGCCACCCCGGTGGCGCCGCCGGTCGCAACAGCCGAGATCACGATCGACGAATTCGCGAAGGTGGATCTGCGCGTGGCGAAGGTGCTCACCGCCGAACGCGTGCCGAAGACCGACAAGCTGCTGAAGCTGTCGCTGGATCTCGGCAACGAGCAGCGCACCGTCGTCTCCGGCATAGCCGGCGCCTATGCACCCGAGGCCCTGGTCGGGCGCACGGTCATTTACCTGGCGAACCTGAAGCCCGCCAAGATTCGCGGCGTCCTGTCCCAGGGCATGATCCTGGCCGCCGGCGACGCCGAGGTACTGGCCCTGTCCGCCGTCGACCGCGACGTGCCCGCGGGTACGAAGATCCGCTAACCTGGCGCGCCTGTCGACGCCCTCATTCCTCGAACTTCTTTCGCTTTCGCCACAACGTCGATGGGTCGATGCCCAGGATGTGCGCCGCATCCTCCAACTTCCCGACCCGCGCCAGGACGCCCGGTGCGGGTAGGTGATCACCGCCGGACATTTGTCTGCCTCGTCTGCCTCGTCCGACACCGCCCGAAAAATTCGCTGGCAAGCCCACAAGTCTGGGGGATTCCGCCGCGGATTTCATGGTAATCAGGTGACCCATGGCATCCCCGAAACCGGTCATCCCCGCAGGCGGCGAAACCATCCGGATGAACGCCGACGGCACGCTGGGCGTGCCTGATCGTCCCATCATCCCCTTTATCGAAGGCGACGGCACCGGCCCCGACATCTGGGCGGCGTCCGTGCGCGTTCTGGACGCGGCGGTTGAAAAGGAATTCTCCGGCAAGAAGAAAATTGCCTGGACCGAGGTCTACGCCGGCGAGAAGGCCAAGAACCTGTTCGAGACCTGGCTGCCCGACGAAACCGTCGAGGCCTTCAAGACCTATCTGGTCGGCATCAAGGGGCCGCTGACGACCCCCGTGGGTGGCGGCATCCGGTCGCTGAACGTCGCCATCCGCCAGATGCTGGACCTGTACGTTTGCCTGCGCCCGGTGCGCTATTTCACGGGCGTCCCGTCGCCGGTCAAGCGCCCCGAAAAGGTCGACATGGTGATTTTCCGCGAGAACACCGAGGACATCTACGCCGGCATCGAATGGCAGGCCGAATCGCCCGAGGCGCAGAAGGTCATCGCGTTTTTGCAAAAGGAAATGGGCGTCAAGAAGATCCGCTTTCCGGCGACTTCCGGCATCGGCATCAAGCCCGTCTCGCGCGAGGGCAGCGAACGTCTGATCCGCGCGGCCATCGAATACGCCCTTGGCCACAAGCGCAAAAGCGTGACGCTGGTGCACAAGGGCAACATCATGAAGTTCACCGAGGGGGCCTTCCGCGACTGGGGCTACGCCCTGGCCAAGCGCGAATACGCAGGACGGGTCATCGGCTGGGACGACTGCGGCGGTAAGCCGCCGGCGGGACAGATTTTGCTGAAGGATTCCATCGCCGACATCACCTTGCAGCAGGTGCTGACCCGTCCCGACGAATTCGATGTCATCGCCACATTGAACCTGAACGGCGACTATCTGTCGGACGCGCTGGCGGCGCAGGTCGGCGGCATCGGCATCGCACCGGGCGGCAACATTAACTATATGACCGGCCACGCGGTCTTCGAGGCCACCCACGGCACGGCGCCTAAGTACGCGGGCCTCGACAAGGTCAACCCCGGGTCGGTAATCCTGTCGGGCGTGATGATGTTGGAGCACCTGGGCTGGACGGGTGCCGCCGCCCGCGTCGTCAGCGGGCTGGAAAAGGCGATTTCGCAGAAGACTGTCACCTACGATTTCGCCCGCCTCATGGAAGGCGCGACCGAGGTCTCTTGTTCCGAATTCGGCAACCGCATCATCAAGAACCTTTAGGGAGGACCAGCACATGGCTCGTCGTAAAAAGATTGCTCTCATCGGCGCAGGCAACATCGGGGGCGAACTGGCCGCGCTGGCCGCCCGCCACGAACTGGGCGACGTATGGCTGTTCGACATCCCCGACAAGCTGGGCGTGGCCCAGGGCAAGGCCCTGGATCTGGAGCAGAACGGCGCGGTGCTGGGCTACGACGCGAAAATCACCGGCACGTCCAGCTGGGACGATCTGGCCGGTGCTGACGTCGTCATCGTGACCGCCGGCGTCCCGCGCAAGCCGGGCATGTCGCGCGACGATTTGCTGACCATCAACCTGAAGATCATCCGCGGCGTCGCTGAGAACATCGCAAAGAACTGTCCAAACGCCTTCGTGATCGTCATCTCGAATCCGCTGGACGCCATGGTCTACGAGATGAAGCGCGTGACGGGCTTCCCGCGCAGCCGCGTGCTGGGCATGGCCGGCGTGCTGGACGCCGCGCGCCTGCAGCTTTTTCTCGCACGTGAAGCCGGCGTCTCTATCAAAGATGTCCGCGCGATGGTCCTGGGCGGTCACGGCGACACGATGGTTCCGGTCACCAGTTACTGCACCATCTACGGCATTCCCGTGCGGCAGGTGATTGCGACCGACAAGCTGGCGGCCATCGTCGACCGCACCCGCAACGGCGGCGGCGAGATCGTCAAGCTGATGGGCACCAGCGCCTTTTACGCACCGGCCTCCGCCGGCATCGCAATGGCGCAGGCCTACCTGCGCGACGAAAAGCGCCTGCTGCCGGCTGCCGCCTTTCTCGACGGTGAATACGGTTACAAGGATCTGTACATGGGCGTTCCCGTCATCATCGGCGGCGAGGGTCTGGAAAAGGTCGTCACCATCGACCTCGACGCGTCCGAAAAGGCGATGCTCGACAAGTCGGCCGCGGCGGTGCGCGAGCTCATCGAAGCCTCGAAGAAGCTGTAACGAGGCGCCATGAAGATTCACGAGTACCAGGGCAAGGAGATCCTCAAGCGCTACGGCGTGCCGGTGCCGAAGGGCGTTCCCGCCCTGTCGGTCGGCGAGGCCGAACGCGCGGCCGATGCACTGATAGCCGAGACGGGCAGCGAGACACTGGTCGTCAAGGCGCAGATACACGCCGGCGGGCGCGGCAAGGGGGGCGGCGTCAAGGTGGTCAAGGGACTGGCCGCCGCGCGCGAGACCGCGCAGAAGATCCTGGGCATGAACCTGGTCACGCACCAGACGGGGCCGGGCGGACAACTGGTCCGGCGCCTGCTGATCGAACAGGGTGTCAGCATCGCGCGCGAGCTGTATGTCGGCGCCCTGGTCGATCGCGGCACCGGCCGCGTCGTGGTCATGGCGTCGTCCGAAGGCGGCATGGACATCGAAGAGGTAGCCGCCAAATCACCCGAGAAGATTCTGAAGGAAGTGGTGGACCCCGCGCTCGGTCTGGCGCAGTTCCAGGCGCGCGATCTGGCGTATGGTCTGGGCCTCAAGGGCGACGTGGCCAAGCAGGCGGCCGGCTTCCTCATGAAGCTGTACGCCTGCTTCGTCGACGTGGATGCGTCCTTGGTCGAGATCAACCCGCTGGTCGTCACCACCGATGGCAAGGTTTTGGCGCTGGACTGCAAGATGACCTTCGATGACAACGCGCTTTACCGGCACCGCGACATCGAGGCCTTCCGCGATC
Source organism: Myxococcales bacterium (assembly GCA_025350815.1). Taxonomy (GTDB): domain Bacteria; phylum Myxococcota_A; class Polyangia; order Fen-1088; family Fen-1088; genus JANXXE01. Next base: position 39,405 of record JANXXE010000210.1, read on the forward strand.
TGGAAGAAGAGGACGCCGCCGAGACCGAGGCCAAGAAATACGACCTGAGCTTCATTAAGCTGGACGGCAACATCGGCTGCATGGTCAACGGCGCGGGCCTGGCGATGGCGACCATGGACATCATCAAGCATTTCGGCGGGCAGCCGGCGAACTTCCTGGACGTCGGCGGCGGCGCCACGACCGAGAAAGTCACCGCGGCCTTCAAGATCATCACGGCAGATCCGTCGGTGAAGGGGATCTTCGTCAACATCTTCGGCGGCATCATGAAATGCGACACCATCGCCGACGGCATCATAGCCGCGGTGAAAGAGGTCGGACTGAAGGTGCCGCTGGTCGTTCGCCTTGAGGGCACGAACGTGGAACTGGGCCGCAGCAAGCTGGCATCGTCCGGGTTGGCGGTCACCACAGCCACCGACATGGCCGATGGCGCAAAGAAGGTCGTGCAATCCGCCGCGGGCGGGTCGCGAAGCGGAGCCAACTAAGATGTCCATTCTCGTCGGAAAAAACACCAAGGTTCTGGTTCAAGGACTGACCGGTTCGGCGGGCACGTTCCACGCCAAGCAGATGCGCGAATACGGCACGCAGGTCGTCGGTGGCGTCACGCCGGGCAAGGGCGGCACCGTGCACGAGGGCTTCCCGGTGTTCGACACCGTTCGGGAGGCCGTCGCCAGGACCGGCGCCAACGCGACAGTCATCTACGTCCCGCCGCCCGGTGGCGCTGACGCCATTCTCGAAGCCGCCGCTGCCGAGATCGCCACCATCGTCTGCATCACCGAGGGCATCCCGACGCTGGACATGGTCAGGGCCAAGCGCGCGCTTGCCGGCCGGAACGTGCGCCTGGTCGGACCGAATTGCCCAGGCGTCATAACCCCGGGCGAATGCAAGATCGGCATCATGCCCGGCTACATCCACAGCCCCGGACCCATCGGCATCGTGTCTCGTTCAGGCACGCTGACCTATGAGGCGGCCCACCAGCTAAGTGCCCTCGGCATCGGACAATCGACCGCCGTCGGCATCGGCGGCGATCCGGTCAAGGGCATGGACTTCATCGACTGCCTGGCGCTGTTCGAGGCTGACCCGGGCACCCGCGCCGTGCTGATGATTGGCGAAATCGGCGGGACCTCCGAAGAGGAGGCTGCCGCCTTCGTGAAGCAACATATGAAGAAGCCGGTCGCGGCCTTTATAGCCGGCGTGACGGCCCCACCCGGACGGCGCATGGGGCACGCAGGGGCGATCATCAGCGGCGGCAAGGGGGGCGCGGAAGACAAGATCGCCGCCCTGCGCGCCGCCGGCATCGCGGTGGCCCCGACACCGGCCGACCTTGGCAAGACGGTCGCGCCGCTGATTTCGTGATTCGCAATTGAAGGAGAGAACCAGTATGTCCATCGAGAGAACGTTCGGAATCGTGAAGCCCGACGCCGTCGGCAAATCCGCCATCGGCGCTGTCATCGCCCTCATCGAAAAAAGCGGCCTCAGGATCGTGGCCCTGCGCCACACCCAGCTGTCGGACGCCCAGGCCGAGGGATTCTACGCCGTCCACAAGGCGCGCCCCTTCTTCAAGGATCTGGTCGCGTTCATGACCTCGGGCCCTTGCGTGCTGATGGCCCTCGAAGGTGAAAACGCCATCAGTCGCTATCGCGAGTTGATGGGCGCCACCGATTCCAAGAAGGCCGTGGCCGGCACCATCCGCGCCGCCTACGGCACCGACATCGAGCGCAACGCCGTTCACGGCAGCGACGGGCCGGACAGCGCGCGAATCGAGCTGGGCTTCTTCTTCACCGGCTGCGACCTGCTCGGCTCGGCCTAAGTCTCGGTAGATCCTTGGGGTTTCCCGGTTGGTGTTCACGGGGACATCGACCGGGTGAACTGGCGCTATACTTCCGCCCCCTTGGACCTGCGCGCCTTTACCCCCGCCGAACTCAAAGAGCGCATCCGCGCCCGCGGCGAGCCCGCCTTTCGCGCAGAACAAATCTTCCGCGCGCTGCACGGGCCGGGTCCCGGCGGCGTGGGTGGCGTACGATCACCGGGCGAGGCCAGCAACGTCCCGCGCGCCTTGCGCGAGGATCTTCTGCGAGAATCACCCCTCGTGCCGCTGACGGTGGACGTCGCGCAACAGGCGCAGGACGGCACGCGAAAGTTTCGCTTTGTCACCACCGACGGACGCGCCATCGAATCGGTGCTGATCCCGGACGGACGGCCCGAACGCGGCATGCTGACCCTGTGCATTTCGTCGCAGGTCGGCTGCGCGCTCGATTGCCAGTTTTGTGCGACAGCGACCCTCGGCTTCGGCCGCCACCTCACCGCGGGCGAAATCGTCGAGCAGGTCTACTGGGCGATGGAGATTGCAGGCCGGCGCCCGACCAACATTGTTTTCATGGGTATGGGCGAGCCGCTGCACAACTTCGAGCAGGTCACGCGCGCGCTGACGTTGCTGGAACATCCCTGGGGCGCGGCTTTTTCACCCCGGCGCATCACGGTGTCGACGGTGGGACTGGTCCCGGGCATCGAGGCACTGGGCAAGATCTCGCCGGCACCCAATCTGGCCATTTCCTTGAACGCGACGACCGATGAGGTGCGCGACCGCTTGATGCCGGTCAACCGCCGCTGGCCCATCGCCCAGTTGTTGGAGGCCGCGCGAAAGTTTCCGCTGGCGCACAACCGGCGCGTCACCTTCGAATACGTCTTGCTTGCGGGCGTCAACGACTTGCCGGCCGACGCCGCGCGCTTGCCGCGCCTGCTGCGCGGGATCCCGTGCAAGGTGAATCTCATCCCGTGGAATCCCTTCGCCGGGCCCACTTTCGAACGGCCAACCGGCGAGCGCATCCGCGCGTTCCAGGCCGCCCTGCGCGACACTGACTTGCCCGTTTATATACGCACACCGCGCGGCGATGACATCGACGCCGCCTGCGGGCAACTGGCCGCCCGCGACGTTGTGCCTGACACTGTGCCTCTGGTCCGCCTTGGCCGAGGCGCCCCGCCCTCACCAGGCAACTGAGTCCGGTGCCAGCCACTGCGACCGCCAAGCTGGACCGCGCCCGCAAGCAGGGCATCGAGGCATGCGGCCGCATCGCCGAATTCTGGGGCTTCACGCGCAGCATGGGCCGCACCTTCGGCCTGCTGTACCTGGCGGACGATCCCCTGCCCCAGGCCGAAATCCAGAAGCGCCTGCGCATTTCTGTCGGCAACGCCTCGATGACGTTGTCGGCCCTGATGGGCTGGGGCGTCGTGCACAAGGTGTCCGTGCGCGGCCACCGACGCGAGTATTACCGGTCCGAGACGGACTTCTGGAAGATGATCGCCGGGGTCCTGAACCGGCGCGAGCGCCGGGAGATCAAGCTGGCGCTGCATAAGGTCACCCGGGCCGTCGCGGGCGCCCGGTCCGCGCAGACGACGGCGCGCGGGGCCGCCCGGAAGCAGGTCGATTTCACGCTGGAGCGTTTGTCCCGCCTGCTGGAGATCTGTCGCCTGGGCGAGACCATGCTGGACATGCTGCTGGGGCAATTGACGCTGGACGTGGGCCAGTTTCGCGATGCTCTGAAGGTATGACCAGCCTCACGTCGCCGTACAGATGCTGTCCCATGGCCACTTGCCAATACACGCAAGCCGGGAGCAGCCTTGTCATATGCGTCTTTTTATTGTCCTGCTCGTAGCCGGTTGTGCCTCAAAAGCGTCGTCGGGTTCTGAATCCACGATGGGAACCAATGCGATGGTGGAGGCGGGCGCAAATACACGCGGCGACGAAGGTCCGCCCCCGCGCGACTCGGCCGCGCCGATGGTGGTCGAACCCGGGCCGGTCGTGGGCGGCGCCGCTGGCTCCGGCGGTACCGCGATGGCCGACGCCGCCGCGACCACGGGTCCGCGGCAAGCCGACGCTGCGGCCGTCGTGGGCGACGTTGCAGCGCCGCCGGCGGTGGTCTCCGCGGCCTGCGGAAAAATACCGGGCGCTCTTTATTGCGATGATTTCGAGTCGGGGCTGAACCCGGCGCTCACGCCAAAGATGTCCATGGGCGGCACCATCACCGTCGACGAGACGCGGGCCCACAGCGGCAAGGGCGCGCTGCACGTCAAGAGTCTGGTCACGGCCTACGCGGACGGCGAGGTCGATCTGGGCAAGACGGTCTTTCCGACGGCGAACAACAGCTTCTTCCTGCGCGCGTTCATCTACTACACACCCCCGGCCCCGCCCGACAACGTCTACCTGTTTCGGGTCAGGGGCTACATGCCCAACACAAAAAGCTATATCGAAGGCCAGATCGGGGTGATTGGCGATCCCTACAACCAGCCCACAGCAGCCAACTTCAAGAACCTATCGCACACGATCTATCACTCGGCCATCAAGTCGGCGGACCACGTCTCGTACCAGACGGCCGCCGCGCCCGAGGTGAAGTACGGGACCTGGGTCTGCTGGGAATGGGAGGTGGACGGCGTGAACAACAAATGGCGTCTGTGGGTCGACGGCGTCGAACATTTCAGCCGCACCTGGGACGGGCAGGCAGGAACCGCGTGGGTCGTTCCCTCGGCCACCGCGTTCACCATCGGCGTCAAGCACGACCACGACGAAAAAGGGGGGATCGAAGTCTGGTACGACGATCTCGTCATCGCCAGCAAGCGCGTCGGCTGTGCCGCGCCCTAGAACGACCCGCCATCAACGATCCGCGCGCTTCTTCTCGGTCACCTGACGAAAGACGCGCAACAGGTTGCCGCCCAGAAATTTGCGAATGCGCGTCTCGCTATAGCCGCGCTTCAACATCGCCTCGGTGATCAGCGGAACGTCACGCACGTCGCGCATTCCGCGCGGTGGCGTCGGCCCACTGTCCCAATCGCTGCCCAGGGTCACGTGGTCCTCGCCAACCAAGGTGATGGCCCGGTCCACGACGCCCACCCAGTCATCGACCGACATCAGAAGATTGTCGCCGCCCTTGACCCCGGCGAGATCGTCGGTTGTTTCGCCGCGCCGGGGCCGCAGCAGATCGTCGATTCGTTCGATGGACAGACCGTTTACCTTCTTGAACACGTCGCTCGTGTCCCAAAAAGGCTTGCCGCCTTGCGAGCGGGTTCGGTAGTCGAAGAACTTTCGATTTTGAAACTCGTTGCCGATGTGAAAGCCCATAAGCCCGCCGTGGGCGGCCAGTTTCTTCAACAGATCGTCTGTCATGGTGCGCGGGATGTCGTTGACCGAACGCAGGCCATGGTGGGTCGCAACCACCGGATCTGACGACAGCTCGATGGTCTGCGCCAGGGTCTCGTCGCTGGCATGCGAGACATTGATGACCATGCCCAGTCGGTTCATCTCGCGCACAACTTCACGACCGCGACTATTGAGGCCATTCCATTTGTGTTCGTTGCAGCACGAGTCGGCGAAATTGTTGGCCCAGTTGTGCGCGGTCAGTTGCGCCGAACGCAGGCCCAGGCGGTACAGCGATCGCAGCACGGCGAGATCGCCATCGAGATCGAATCCGCCCTCGAGGTCCAGCACCGCCGCGATCTTGCCCGCCTTCACGATCCGCTCGACGTCGGTCGCGGTCAGGGCCACCTCGATCTTGTCGGCGTTCTTGTCGATCTGCGCCCGCGCGGCATCAAGCAGGCGCAGCACCTGTTTGGTCTCAAAACGCCCCGGATAGTATTCCTCGCGCACCCACAAACTGAAGAAGATCGCGTCGACGCCGCCCTCTTTGAGCCGCGGCAGATCCACCTGCCCTTTCGACAGCCGCTGGCCCATGTCGCCCCCGCCGTAGAATTGGCGGTTGCCCATATGAACGTGGGCGTCGAACACCAGGGCCCGATCATGGATCTGGCGGGCGGCGGCGGATACCTGTGCCGAGGCCGGCCCGCTGGCCAGCATCACGACCATAGCAACAGCGTGCACAGCGTGTCCGTTCATGGCGCCTCCGTCAGACAGGCACAGTACCAGGAACCTGAACACCATCGCCGTGCCGGCCGTCAGCCCCGTCGCGATCGACAGCTCGAAGGTCCCAAATGACGCGACGCCCTGACCCCGGGTGCTGACTGATTGACCGGGCTTGCGTTATTTCAATTTGTTTTGAATATTTGCCTGGCTTCATGAACGGCACCTCCGAGCAGAACGACCCTGGGACACTGCGGCCCCGCCCTCGCGTCGGCGAGGATCGCGCCCTGGCCCTTGTCGCGGCCGAAATGCGCCAGGTCGAGGAACGCCTGGTCGAGCGCATGGAAAGCCCTGTCGGTCCCATCCCCCAGGTGGGCGCGCACTTGCTGGGTGCCGGGGGCAAACGGCTGCGGCCCTTGCTGGCCGTGCTCGCATGCCGGGCGACGGATACGCCCCTCGATGTGGCCGTCGCCGTCGGTGTCGCAGGCGAGCTAATCCACACCGCCACGCTGTACCACGACGACGTGGTGGACGACGGCCGCGTGCGCCGCGGACGCCCGGCGGCGCGCATGGTCTTCGGTAACGGGATCGTCGTACTGGTCGGCGACTTCTGTCTAGCCCGGGCTCTCGAAACGGTGACCGCGACCGGCGTGCTGCCCGTCGTGCAGTCTCTTGCCGCCACGGTGACGGAGATGGCAGAAGGCGAGGTCGCGCAGCTTGAAGGCGCAGGGAATCCAGATGCGACGGCCGAGGACTATTTCGCCGTCATCGACCGCAAGACCGCGTCGCTTATCGCCTGGTGCGCCCGCGTGGGTGGTGCCGTGCCCGGGCGCTACGATGAGGCCCTGCAAACCTACGGGCGCGCGGTCGGACGCGCCTTCCAGATCGCGGATGACGTCCTTGACTGCGCGGTGGCCGAGTCGGTCGCGGGCAAATCGGTCGGCCACGATCTGCGGGAAGGCAAGTTGACCCTGCCCGTGCTGCTGGCCTGCGATGCGGATCCATCGTTGCGCGACCTCATCCGCGCCGAACTGGGCGAAACCGGCATGTCCGACAAAGCCAGCGCCGAAATCCTGGAACGCGTCCGCGCCGCCGGCGGCGTGGATCTCGCGCGCGCGCATGCCAGCGGCCTCGCCACCAAGGCCGTGGCCGCTCTCGACGCCTTGCCGCCGTCGCCCTATCGGGAGGCCCTTCGCGATCTCGCGCTGTTCTCCGTGGATCGGTTGTCGTGACGCAACAGGCGACGGACGTGCGCGCGATGTTCGGACGGATCGCGCCCCGCTACGATTCGGCCAATCGGGCGATGTCGATGGGCATCGACATCCTGTGGCGCAAGAAGGCGATGAAGCCCCTGTTGGCGGGCCTGGGCGACAGATCGCGCGTGCTGGATCTGGGCGCCGGGACCCTGGACGGTGCCCGCGAGATCCTGCGACGCCGGCCCGACGCCTTCGTCGCCGCGGCGGACTTTGCAACGCAGATGCTGCGGGTGGGCCGCGCCAAGCTTGGTCCCACTGACGATCACCTCGGCACGCACACCGCCGATGGACACCGCCTGCCCTACGGCACGGGCGTCTTCGATGCTGCCTTCAGCGCGTTTTGCGTGCGCAACCTTGGCGACCTGCCGGTGGCGCTGCGCGAACTGCGTCGTGTGGTGCGGCCTGGCGGCACCATCGTCATCCTGGAATTCTTTCGACCGAAGGCGCAGCGGCTGTTCCTCGATCGTTTCTACAACGCGCGGGTGCTGCCCCTCATCGGCTGGGCCATCACCGGCGATCGCGATGCCTACCGGTACTTGCCGGCCTCCATCGCGCGATTCCTGTCGCGTGCCGAATTCGAGTCCGCCCTGCGCGCCGCAGGCTTCGCGACGGCCGAGGGCACGGATCTTTTTCCCGGCGGCATGGCGTCGCTGGTGGTGGCGCGATGAAGCTGGTCGTCGCGGTGGGCGGCGCGTCCGGATCCATCTATGCGCGGCGCCTGCTGGATGGCCTGGCGTCGATGAAGACGGATCGCCCCGAGGTGGCCCTGTGCTTCTCGAAGTCCGGCGCCGAAGTCTGGCGTCACGAATTGGGCGATGTGCCGTCGTACCCCTTCCGTCGCTATGATCTCAATGACTTTCGCGCACCCTTCGCTTCGGGTTCGGCGGGCTGGGACGCGATGGCCGTGATCCCCTGTTCGGCGGGAGGGCTTGCCCGCATGGCGCACGGGATCTCCGACGATCTGATTGGTCGTGCTGCGGACGTCATGCTGAAGGAACGGCGCAGGCTGGTGCTGGTCGTGCGCGAAACACCGTTGTCCGCCATCCACATCGAGAACATGCTGGCTGTCACGCGCGCCGGCGCGGTGGTGTTGCCTGCCTCACCGTCTTTTTATTCGCAGCCGGCGACCATCGACGCGCTGGTCGACACCGTCGTGGGGCGGGTCCTGGATCAGCTGGGAATTGCGAATCACATGATGCCCCGCTGGGGACAAGGAGCCGCTTCATGATCGACGTTCTGCCAGGGCCTGCCGGCGCGGCTACCAAAGCGCGCGAACGCGATGCGGCCGTGCGGACCGCAGGGGCCGATCTGTTCACGCTGGGCCACGCCGCCGCCGCCGAGGCCCGGCACCGCCACGACGGCCGCGGGATCTTCTGCCGCTCGCGCCAGCTGTTGGCCACAGGCGCCTGGCGCGGTCCCCGGGACGCGCCCGAGGCCTTCGTCGAGGACGCTGATCTGCCGCAACACGGACTGGCAGCCGCGCTTGAAGCCGGCGTCCGCACCATCGTCCTTGGACAATTATCCCCGCTGGCGCAGGCCGCGCACGCGGCGGGGTTGCGTTGCCTGTGGCGACTGCCTTTTTCGTCAACTGACAGCGACGCGGATCGCGGCGCAGCCATCGAGCAGCTGCGCGACCGGCTGGGGCAGGGTCTGACGATCGACGGCGTCATCCCCACGCCCGTGGGCGAGCCACTGGGACTCGACGCGCTTGGTCTCGTCGCCCGCTGCCGCCTGGACCTACCGGTGGCACACATCGTCGTCGATTTTGCACGTCTCGGGCAACGGCTGGCGCAGATGTGCCTTGCCTTCGGCGCCGACGAACTATTCGGCCCCATCGTCGCCGAGCGCGCGCTGCGCCTGGGGGACAATGCCAACAACCCCGCCATGACCCGCAAGGAAGCCGCGACCCTCCTGCGCGGCGCGGGCCTGGTTCCGCACGAAAAACTCAGCGACGGGACCCTGCAGGCCTTCATCCCATGACCCTGTCCCCCATTCGAGACAAGGTTCGCGCCGGAGAGCCGCTGACTTTCGAGGACGGCGTCGCCCTGTACCGACACGCCAATTTGCTGGAAGTCGGCGCCCTGGCCAACGACGTGCGTGAGCGGCTGCACGGCGATCGCACCTACTTCAACCGAAACTTTCACATCAACGCCACCAACGTGTGCGTCGCCAGTTGCATGTTCTGCTCGTTCGCGCGCCTCAAGGAAGGCGACGCCGGCGCCTACACGATGACGCACGACCAGGCCTGGGCCAAGCTGCAGGAGCGCGTCGACGCGGGTGATCCCGTCACCGAGATCCACATCGTCAACGGGCTGCACGACGGCCTGCCCTTCGACTACTACACGGACCTTCTGGCCGGCCTCAAGCGCATCAAGCCGGACATCCATCTGAAGGCCTTCACGGCCGTCGAGATCTTCTACTACCACCAACACTACGGTCTGTCCGTCGAGGAAATCTTGCGCCGCCTGCGCGCCGCCGGACTTGATTCGCTGCCTGGCGGTGGCGCCGAGATCTTCGCGCCGCGCGTGCGCAAGAAGATCTGCGACGACAAGTGCACCGCCGACCAGTGGCTGGATGTGCACCGGACGGCCCACCGCATGGGCCTGCGATCCAACTGCACGATGCTGTACGGCACCATCGAGACCGTCGAGGAACGTGTCGATCACATGCTACGGCTGCGGGCGCTGCAGGAGGAGACAGCCGGCTTCCAGACCTTCATCCCGCTGGCCTTTCACCCCGACAACAACGCCCTGATGAAGCTACCCGCGCCGACGGGCGTCGAGGATCTGCGCACCTACGCGGTCGCGCGCCTGCTGTTGCACAATATTCCGCACCTCAAGGCGTACTGGATCATGCTGGGCGTGAAGACGGCGCAGACCGCGCTGTGGTTCGGCGCCAACGATCTCGATGGCACCGTGCAGGAGGAAAAGATTTACCACATGGCAGGGGCCGACACGCCGCAGACCCTGACGTCGGACGAGATCGTTCGCGTGATCACCGAGGCGGGTCGCACGCCCGTCGAACGCGACACGCTGTACAACGTGGTGGCCGAAGGCGAGGCGCTGCGGTCGGCCAAGCCCTTCCGTCGCCCGGTGCGCCGCTCCTTGGAGATCGTGTCATGAACCGCCTGCGACTGGCCGCTGTCTCGTTTCTGAACGCCCGGCCGATCACCTACGGTCTCGAACGCGGCGCCGGCGACGAAATGTTCGACCTGCGTTTCGACCTGCCCGCACGCTGCGCGGAGGCGCTCGCCAGCGGCGCCGTGGATCTGGCGCTGTTGCCGCTGGGCAGTTATGCGACAAGCCCGGAGGACCTGCGCATCGTCCCGGGCATCGCTGTCGCCAGCCGCGGACCCGTGCGCACCGTGCTTTTGGCCGGCGACGTTCCGTGGCAGGACATGTCCAGCATCGCGCTCGACGCCGCGTCCCGCAGCTCCGTGATGCTGCTCAAACTGCTGAACCGCGAACGCGAGATGTCGCCCTCGCTGGTTGCGGTGGACCACGACGAGATTGGCACCGCGGCCTCAGGGACCCGCGGCGCGCTGATCATCGGCGATGCGGGCCTGCGCCTGGGCGATCGATACCCGCACATCTATGACCTTGGCCGTGAATGGACCGCCTTGACGGGTCTGCCCTTCGTCTACGCCGTCTGGGCGGGGCGCCCTGGCATGGTCACGCCCGAACATGTTCGTGTCCTGCGCGACAGCCTGCGCGCCGGCCTGGACAACCGCGCCGAGATTGCGCGCGGCTGGGCCGACGAGCGCGGGATGGATCCCGCCGTCTGCGAAAGCTACCTGCACAACAACATCCGCTACCGCCTTGGCGCCGAGGAACTATCCGGCGCGGCGGCTTTCCTGCACCGCGCCCACACCGCGGGACTGCTGACCCGTCCTGCCGCTCGCCTGCGATTCTTCGACGACGGACGCCTGGAACACCCGACCTGCAACTCGAAGCTGGCCCCCGCCCTGCCGCTGCCGCGCAGCGAGTTGGCCTTCCCCCGCCCGAACACCACCCGCAGCGTCGACGGTCTGCTGGCCGACGCCGCCGCAGGGCTGCGTCTGGGCTTCGACGACGCCATCCGGCTGTACAACGACGCGCCCACACTGGATCTGGGCGCGGCGGCGGACGCCCGTCGGCGGGCCCTGCACGGCGACAGCGTCGTCACGTACATCATCGACCGCAACGTGAACTACACCAACGTGTGCGTCACCCGCTGCAAGTTCTGCAATTTCTACCGCCCCCCCGGTCACGCCGAGGGCTACACGCTGTCGAAGGAAATTCTCGCGGCCAAGCTGCAAGAAACCGTCGACCTCGGCGGCGTGCAGATCCTGCTGCAAGGCGGCCTCAACCCCGACCTGCCGCTGGCCTTCTACGAAGATCTGTTCCGCTGGATGAAGGCGAACTTCCCACTGGCGATTCACGGCCTGTCCCCCGAGGAGATCCGCTTTATCGCCGAGAAGGAGAATATGTCGCTGCGGGGCGTGCTTGAACGCCTGGTTGCCGCGGGCCTCGATTCCGTCCCAGGCGGCGGCGCCGAGGTTCTGGACGACGATGTTCGCCGCGCCATCTCGCCACTGAAGTGTTCGACGGACACCTGGCTTGAGGTCATGCGCCAAGCCCACGCGCTCGGTCTGCGCACGACTGCGACGATGGTCTTCGGCTTTGGTGAGACGCCAGCGCAGGTCTTCGGTCACCTCGAACACCTGCGCGCCTTGCAGGACGAAACCGCGGGGTTCACCGCCTTCATCTGCTGGCCCTTCCAGGCCGAGGGCACCCGCCTCAAGCTCAAGGACGACACCACGGCGATGCGCTACCTGCGCCTGTTCGCGCTGTCGCGCCTTTACCTGGACAACTTTCCGAACCTTCAGGTCTCCTGGCCCACCATGGGCCCCGACGTCGGACAGGTCGCCCTGCGCTTCGGCGGCAACGACTTTGGCTCTGCCATGATTGAAGAAAACGTGGTCTCGCAAGCAGGCGCTGTCTTCAAGCTGTCGGCCGGCGACATCGAACGTTATGTCCGCACCGCGGGCTTCGAGCCGCGCCGGCGCAACATGCGCTACGAACTTCTGCCCGCCTAGACCCTGTCCCCCGTGGCCCCCGCAGCACCCGCGCCCGCACGTTTCCTCAGCGCCCCCTGGGTGTTGCCCATCGTAACGCCCCCGCTGCACGACGGCGCGGTGGTGGTCGACGCCACCGACACCATCCTGGCCGTCGGCCCGCGCGCCGAGTTAAGGCAACGGCACCCTACCCTGCCCGAGGAGCGGGCCACAGGCGCGCTGTTGCCGGGCCTCGTCAACGCGCACACGCACCTTGAACTGTCGGCACTGGCCGGCCAGATCCCGTCGGCCGGTGGTTTCGTCGCCTGGGCCTCCGCCTTGGCGCAAAAGCTGGCGCCGCTGACCGCCGAACAGACGCTGACCGCCGCGACGATCGCGGCCCACGACGCGCGCGCGACCGGAACCGCCGCCGTGGGTGACGTCTGCAATACGCTGAACGCGGTCGCCGCCCTTGGACGCGCGGGCCTGCGCGGAATGATCTTTCACGAACTGGTCGGCTCGCGCGAGGCGCGCACCGGGGACGCCATCAAGGATGCCGCCGCCGAACGCGCACGCTGGCTGCAAGACGCGCCCTGGCCCGAGGGCGTCGGGTACACCGTGGCGCCTCACGCGGCGTTCTCCGTGGGGCCCGACCTCTTTCGTCGCATCTTCGCCGCCACCGCGCAACACCACCGACCGACCAGCGTGCACGTCGCCGAAGGTCCCGACGAACTGGCGCTGTTGCAGAACGGAACCGGCCGCTGGCCACCGATCCTCGATAGTCTCGGTGTGCCGCCGGGCTCGCGCACCCCGCGCCTGACACCCGTCGCCTATCTGGCGTCGCTCGGCGCCTTCGCTGGGCCCCACCCGCCGCTGCTGGTCCACATGGTGCACGCGACGGCGGCGGACAGGCAGTTGGCCCGCCAGCACGGCGCGACGATCGTCCTGTGCCCCCGGTCGAACCTGCACATCGGCGACGCGTTGCCCGACGTCCGCGCCATCATCGACGCCGGCACCCCCATCGCCGTCGGCACGGACAGCCTGGCGTCCAGCCCGTCGCTGTCCCTGTGGGACGAGTTGTCGACCCTGTTGCGCCACTTCCCCGACCTCAGCCCTGCACTGTGGCTGCGTGCCGCCACGCTTGGGGGGGCACGCGCCCTGGAGATGCCGCTGATGGGCGCCCTCGCCGCCGGCATGCGGCCGGGCATCATCGACGTGGGAATCGACGTGGGAATCGTCGACGCCGCTGCGGACGACCCAATACGCGCCCTGCTGACCAACCCCGCCCCGTCCGTCCGCTGGATGGCGCAGCCATGAACGCCACCAGCCCCGCCAAGCCGTCGACGTTGGGCGCCGTCGCCACCTTTGGCCGGATGATCAAGTTTAGCCACACCGTCTTCGCCCTGCCGTTCGCACTGGCCGCCGCCGCCATCGCCGCCGTCGGACACGGCGTCAGCCCCGGGCGCGTGCTGGCCATCGTTTTGGCGATGGTCGGGGCACGAACCGCGGCGATGGGCTTCAACCGCATCGTCGACCGGCACATCGACGCGCAAAACCCCCGCACCGCCGGGCGGGAATTGCCCACGGGCCGCGTGTCGCTGCCTGCTGCCATCGCCTTCACGGGCGCCAGCATCGCGCTATTCGTCGCCGCCGCCGCGTGGCTGGGACCGCTGTGCCTGAAGCTGTCGCCCGTGGCACTGGCCTTGGTGCTGGGCTATTCGTACACCAAACGCTTGACGTGGCTGTGCCACGTGTTTCTGGGTCTGGCCATCGCCGCGGGCCCCGGCGGCGCATGGATCGCCGTGCGCGGCGATATTTCCGCCCCGGCGCTGTGGCTGATGGCGGCCGTGACCACCTGGATTGGCGGCTTCGATATCCTGTACGCGCTTGCCGATCGCGACTTCGACCGCGCCGCCGGCCTGAAATCGATTCCCGCCCGCTTCGGCATCGGCCGCGCCCTCTTGATGTCGGGACTAATGCACGTTCTGACCGTCGCGTCCCTGCTGGCCGTGGCGGCCGCCGCGCACCTCGGCCCCATTTATCTAGTGGGCGTGGCCGTCGTGACCGGCATCCTCGTCTGGGAACACAGCATCGTGCGACCCTCGGATCTATCGCGCCTGGACATGGCCTTCTTCAGCCTGAACGGCTACGTGTCGGTGATCTTCTTCGTCACCACGCTGGCCGACGTTCTGACCCGGTAGCAGCTGAGATCGTGTGGGCGCAGAAAGAATCGAACTTTCAACAAACGGATTAAGAGTCCGCTGCTCTACCAATTGAGCTATGCGCCCGAAGTCTTGTGTGTTGGTTGTGTGCTTCCTACCTTTGTGCGCGCCCGGGGTGAGTCGAACACCCAGCCCTCGGCTTCGAAGGCCGATGCTCTATCCAATTGAGCTACGGGCGCATGTCCTCAAGTTTATGAGCGGCAGATGATGCGGATCCAAGGCGCGCCTGTCAAGGCGTCGATTTGGTATCGCGTGCGACGGCCCGGGGCCGGTTCAGAAATGTCGGGTGCAGGCCGTGCAGGATGTTTTCCTTCGCGGCGTTGGGATCCTGCCGCATATCCAGCGACCGGACCTTCTCCAGCGTGCTGGTCAGCAGTTGCAGGCGCGCGCGGTCGGCCTCGCCACAGGGCAGCGCCCCGCCCCCCTCGCACAGCGCCAGGGCCTTCGTCGCAGCCCGGTACGCTGCGGGCCCCTCGAAATGGTCCGCCAGTGCCAGGCTGCGCCGCCCATGCAGGCGGAAGTCCGTGGGGTTCGCGTCCAGCGCGGGTGCCAGAGTGGCCAGCGCCCAGTCGGGACGCCGCGCATCCAGGAACAGGTCCGCCAGCTCCAGCGACGCCGTCGCGTCCCCCGGGGCCGCCAGGAGCCGCGCCTGCAGCTCGGCCGCGCGATCTCGCCCGTCCTGATCCAGCCGCAACCCCGGCTTCACGGCAACCCCCGGGCGCGGCATCAGGATGGCCACCGCGATGAGGGCCAGTACCGTCACATCGAATATGCGCGAGACCCACACGGCCCATCACTCATAGCGCAGCGCCTCGATTGGATCCAGGCGGGACGCGCGCCAGGCCGGATAGAAGCCGAACACGACCCCGACCACCATCGAGAACGAAAACCCGATGCTGTAGCTTTGCCAGCCCAGTTCGGTCGGCCATTCCATGATGTCCGAGAACAACTTCGCCGCCCCGGTTCCAAGCCCCATACCCACCAGCCCACCGGCCAGCGTCAGCAGGATGGCCTCAAGAAGGAACTGCACCAGTACGTGCTTGCCCTTGGCGCCGACCGCCATGCGAATCCCGATTTCGCGCGTCCGTTCCGTCACGGACACCAGCATGATGTTCATGATCCCGATGCCGCCGACGACCAGAGACACCGCCGCGATGCCCGCCAGCAGCAAGGTCATCGTGCGCGTCGTTTCCTGCGCCATCTCGGCAAACTCGGTCAGATCGCGGACGCTTGGCGCCTCGGGATCTCCCTCGACGGTGTGGTGCCGCTGTCTCAGCAGGGCCTCGACCTGGGCGGACGCGCGCTTCGTATCCGACGCGGAATTTGCCGACAGCAAGATGCGGCTGACGCTGCTGGCGGCGGCGCCACCCATGTTGAACAGCTTTCGCCGCACAGTGTTCAGCGGCATCAGAACAACGTCGTCCTGATCTTGCCCCATCTGGTTCTGGCCCTTGCGCGCCATCACGCCCAGCACCTGGCAGCTCAATGTACGCACCCGAATGAACTGCCCGATGGGGTCGTCGCCCCCGAAGACCTGATCCACAACCGTCTGACCAAGGACACAGACCTTGTTGCCTGCCTCGACGTCGCGCTGCCCGAAGAAAGCGCCACGCTGAACGTTCCACGAACGAATGGCCAGGTACTCCGGGGTGGTGCCGGTGATGGACGAGGCCCAGTTACTGCCATTCCAGACGATCTGCGCCTGCGAATTGATCATGGGCGCGGCATACTTCACGGTGTCACAGGTCGTGCGAATCGCATCCGCGTCCGAATCCGTCAGCGACGACGCCGACGATCCCATCCCGCCACGCGCGCCGCCCATGTTCGACGAACCACCGAACACCACCAACATGTTCGTGCCCATCGACGCGATCTGCGAATTGACCTTTTCGCTGGCGCCGCGGCCGATCGCGACCATCGTCACGAACGCGCCGACGCCGATGATGATACCCAGCGCCGTCAGCAGCGCCCGCAACCGGTGCCGCGAAAAAGCCCTGACGGCAATGCGGACCAGACCAAAGAACGTCACGCGCGTGCCTTCGTCTGGACCACCGGTACCGCCGCGACCGGGGGCATCCCGGCCGGGCGACGACGATTCTGATTCAAGCGATCCGTTTCAATCTTGCCGTCGCGAAAGACAACGACCCGACTGGCGTATTCCGCGATGTCCATCTCGTGTGTGACCAGAACGATGGTGATGCCTCGCTCTTCGTTCATCCGCACCAGAATCCCCATGACCTCGTCGCTGGTCTTGCTATCCAGGTTTCCCGTCGGCTCGTCCGCAAGCAACAGAGGCGCGCCACTAACCAGCGCGCGCGCAATCGCCACCCGCTGCTGCTGCCCGCCCGAAAGCTGATTTGGCAGGTGTCCGGCGCGATCACTCAGCCCGACGGCCTCAAGCGCCGCTTCGGACCGCTCGCGCCGCTCGCGCGTGGGCACGCCCGCATACGCCAGCGGCAGCTCGACGTTTTCCAGCGCCGAGGTGCGCGCCAGCAGGTTGAAGCCCTGAAAAACGAAACCGATCTTGTTGTTGCGGATCTCGGCCCGCTCGTCCGCATCCAGACTGGCCACGTTCACGCCGTCGATCAGGTAGTCGCCCGTCGTCGGCCGGTCAAGACAGCCGATGAGATGCATGAAGGTCGATTTGCCCGACCCCGAGGGGCCCATGACCGCCACGAATTCGGCGCGTCCGATTTCCAGGCTGACGCCGCGAAGGGCATTCACGGTGAAGTCCCCCATCACGTAGTCCTTGGTGAAGTTGCGCACCACAATCAGCGCGTCGCTGGACGCGACAGCGGTGGGACCGGATGCGGCGCCTGCCTCGCGTCTTTCCCGGGCAACCATCAGAACATCCGCGGGCCGCGGCCCCTTGTCGAATTGGGACCGCCGGGACCGCTCTGGGGCTTTGGCGCTGCGGCCGGCACATTGCCACCCGAGGCCTCGGTGACAATTTCATCGCCGGCGGAAATCGGCCCGCTCAGGACCTCGGTGAACTCGTCGTCGGAAATCCCTGCCTTGAACGGCACGGCCACGACCTTGTCACCGGACGTCTTGTAGACGCGGGTGAACATCCGGCCCCCATCGGCGCCGCGGCGGCCACCGCCGCCACCACCGCCACCACCGCGTCCCCCACCGCCGGGGAAGCCGCCGCCGCCGCCACCGCCGGGTCGAAATCCGCCACCACCGCCGGCGCTGTCGGCTCCCGGATGTCCGCCGCCCGGGAATCCGCTGCCCGCCCCACCGGCACCCGGCGCACCTGGCGTACCTGGCGCAGGCGCCATGACAAGCTCCACGGCCGGCTTGAAACGAAGCGCGGCGTTCGGCACGCGAATCACGCTGTCCCGCCGCTGGCAAACAATGCGGACGTTCGCCGTCATGCCCGGCCGCAACTTCCCTTCGGGGTTTTCGACTCGCAGGATCGCGTCGTAGGTGACCACGTTCTGCTGGACGTTCGGCTGCGACCGGATCTGGAAGATCGTCGCCGTGAATTCCTGCCCGGGGTAGGCGTCAACCGTGAACCGCGCGTCCAGTCCCTCGCGCAACTTGCCCACGTCGGCCTCGTCAACGGCCGCCCTGACCTCCATGCGCGACAGATCTTGCGCGATGGTAAACAGCGTCGGCGCCGACATGGACGCCGCGACGGTTTGCCCCACGTCGACGGCCCGCTGCAAGACCGTTCCCGCGATAGGCGCGCGAATGGTCGTGCGCTCGAGATCCACCCGGGCGACACCGACGGTGGCGCGAGCTTGGGCAACCTGCGCCTGGGAGGAAATAAGCTCGACCTGGGTGAGTTCCCGCTTGGACTTCAACTGATCCAGCTCTGCCTGGCCTACGACCGCCTGGTCACCCAGGCGCCGGGCCCGGTCGTAGTCCAGCTTGGCCTGGTTGTCATTGACCCGCGCGCGCGCCTCGGCCGCTTCGGCATTCTTCAGCGACGCCTCCGCCTGCTGCACGCCGGCCTTGAAGCGCGTGGGATCGATCTGGGCGACGATCTGTCCTTCTTGTACCTGACTATTAAAATCCGCCCCGAGCTTGAGGATGATTCCCGACACCTGCGAGCCGACCTGGACGGTCACGACGGCGTTCAGGGCACCGGTCGCGGTTACCATCTGTTCGACGGCACCTTTATCAACCTTGCTGGTCTTGAAGACGATCGGCGCATCGCTGGCCGAGCGCCGAAGGGCGAAAAATCCCACGCCGCCGCCCACCAAGATAAGCCCGAGGCTCCATTTGACTGTACTTGCCGCGCGTCGTGTCATGAGAAAACTCCAATGTGGTCCGAGGAGGGATGACCTAGGACTGGCCAACCGGCCGGAAGATTAGATCATTCCTTGCGCTTTTTTGCGGGATCGTCGTCACTGCTTCGAAATACCCCGGACTGTGGCGAAATTCCCCGGTCCCCGACAGGCCACCTTTTGTTGTTTCGCGAACTTAGGGGCTAGACAAGCTTGTACGGTGTGTGGCATCTCAGATGCTCCTTTGCCCGGCCGTGTGCTGTTTACTGGGGCGATTCGCGTCGGGTGGCCTAACTTACGTTTCCCGCTGGCCAATGACCGTATGACGCGCCCAGGGCCCGTCGATTCTGCGCGGACACTCTCGCGGACACTCTCAAGGAGGAGCCGATGACCGTTCTCAAGCTGCTGGCTGATGCGTTCCACGATGGCGGATGGGGAATGTGGCCCATCCTGTTCGTCCTGATGTTGACGATTTCGATCGTCGTCGAACGGGCGGTTTTCCTGCGCAAGGCGGTCATCGACAAGGAAAAGCTGCTGTCCCTGCTGCGCTCGCAGATCTCGGCCGGCAACATCCAGGGCGCCATCAAGGTCTGTTCGGGCAATTCGACGCCGCTGACCCGGATCATCCAGTCCGGACTGATGCGCGCAAACCGTTCGGACGAGGAAATCGGCGCCGCGATGGAAGAGGCGGCCCTGCGCGAACTGCCGGCGCTGGAAAAGCGGACCGGCTACCTGGCCATGCTGGGCAACCTCGCGACGCTGACGGGCTTGCTGGGCACCATCACTGGTCTCATCCGCGCTTTCGCGGGTGTGGCGGGTGTGGACCCGTCGCAAAAGGCAACGCTGCTGTCGGGCGGCATCGCGGAAGCGATGAACTGCACCGCCTTCGGACTTGGCACCGGCATCCTGGGCCTGGCGGCGTTCGCCTGGCTCAATGGACGCACGCAGGCCGTGATCGACGACGTCGCTGAAGTGAAGAAAAGCGTCGTTAACCTTCTGATGACCGCCAAAGCCGCCCTGCGCGGCTGAAGCCCCCGCCACCACCCGGACAAGGAGACCAGATCATGATAGCTGAAGCGTTTGAAAAAGGTGGATGGGGCATGTGGCCCATCCTGATCCTCCTCGCCATCACCGTGGTCATCTCGATTGATCGCGCGCTTTACCTCGCGAAGGCGAAGGTCGACGTAGACAAGCTGATGTCGCTGCTGAAGTCGCAGATTGTTTCGGGCAACGTGCGCGGCGCCATCAACACCTGCGACGCCACGCCTTCTCCGCTGACCCGCATTATCGCGGCGGGCCTGCGCAAGGCGGGCGGCACGGACCACGATATTCAGCAGGCCATGGACGAAGAAGCCCTGCGCGAATTGCCCCGGATCGAAAAGCGCACCGGCTACCTGGCCATGCTGGGCAACCTGGCGACCTTGGCAGGCCTTCTGGGCACCATCACGGGCCTTATTCGCGCCTTCGCGGGCGTCGCCGGCGTCGATCCCTCGATGAAGGCGACCATGCTTTCGCGCGGTATTTCCGAGGCCATGACCTGCACGGCCTTTGGGCTTGGCACCGGTATTTTGGGTCTTGCGGCCTACGCCGTGCTGAACGGTCGGACGCAGGCCATTCTCGATGGCATCAACCAGGGCTCGGTCGAGTCACTGAACCTTGTCGTCGCTGGCCGCACCGATGGCGCCCAGCAGGCCTAGCGACACCCCATGAGTGTCTCCGTACAGACCGGTGGCAAGGGCGGCCGCAAGCCGCTGAATGCCGAACTGAACCTGGTTCCCTACATCGACCTTCTGACCTGCATGGTCGCCTTTCTGCTGATCACGGCGGTCTGGACCCAGCTGGCGCGCCTGCAAGCCCAGCAAAAGGGACAGGGCCAGGCGGGCGAGGACGTTCCGCCCGAACGCCCTACAAAGGTGGTGGTCGTGGTCAACGAAGAAGGCTTCAACCTGGTGGTCAATCAGGACCAGCAGCCGCTGCCCAAGCGCGGCACGGAATACGACTTCGACAAGCTGTCGACCGAGCTGAAGAAGGTCAAGGACGCGCACCCGGACAAGAACGACATCCAGGTCGCTTCCGAGGACCAGGTGAAGTTCGACATCTTGATACATACGATGGACATCGCGCTGTCATCCCGGTTCCCGGACATATCGCTCATCGATACCGGGGCGGCCGGCATCTAGGAAGGACACCATCATGCCCATCCACGCGCCGCACGCGCAGCTGTTCAAGTCGGTCAAGCTTGAGGCGGCCAAGGCCCGCCTTGGGGGCGCCGGACGCAAAAGTGTCTACGAGGCCCTGAACCTGGTGGCCTACATCGACATGATGACGATGTTGGTCATCTTCCTGCTGATGTCGTTCTCGGCCTCGGGCGAAATCTTGTTCGTGCAGAAGAGCATCGTGTTGCCCGACGCGCAGAACTGGACGGACCTGGAACGCGCGCCCGTCATTGGCGTGTCCAAGGACGTCGTCACACTGAACGGCGAACAGGTCGCGTCGGCGGACGAAATGGGCAAGGACACCGCCGGCGGCGACATGAAGATCAGCGAGCTACACGACCGCCTGGTCACGCTGAAGAACAACTACAAGCTGCTGCATCCATCCGAGGAATTCAACGGCATCGCGATCATCCAGTCGGACAAGCAGGTCGAGTTCAAGGCCCTGAAGAAGGTCATGTATTCGGCGTCGGTGGCGGGTTACCAGAACGTGAACTTCGCCGTGCAGCAACGAAGCAAGCCAGGGGCGGCGGCCGAGTAGGCTCTGACCTATAGGGCCTGACCCGTGTCTTGGACGGAGGTCCGAACGATGCGCATGCAGAGGTTAGAGGGGGTAGTCATTCTGGGTCTGCTGGTGGGTGCCTGTTCGGGCGATCCCAACGATCCGAAGACGTGGGCCGCCAAGCTGCACGATCTGCGCGACCAGAAAGAGGCGCTGAACCGCCTGTCCAATATGGACGTGGAGAAGGCGCGGCTGGTGCTGCCCGCGCTGATGGATCTGTACAAGGAGACCAAGAACCCCGAGCACCTGGAAGCGCTGGTGCGTTTCAAGGACGACCGGACCAAGCCACTGTTCATCGAGGCGCTGGACTATAGCGACGACGATTTCGACAAGGCCAATGTGGCCGCGGCCGTTCTTGGCGACATGAAGGCGACGGACGCCGTGGACGCTCTGATTGCGGCGGCGCAAAAGCCCCTGCCGATCAAGTCGCGCGCCAACAGCGCGAAGCTGGCGGCGGTGCGGGCACTGATTCGCATCGGTGACAAGCGCGCGGTACCGGTCTTGACGAAGATCTTGACGACGTCAGCCGACGCCCAGGATTTCTTGTTGAATCAAAAGGCGGCTCTGGGCCTGGCGGAATTCCACGACCCGGCGACGGTGCCCGCCCTGCTGCGGGGGCTGTTCATGACCGGCCGGGGCGTCAACATCTTCCAGGAATGCCGGCTGGCGCTGGTGCGCATCGGTGCGCCTGCCGAGGCCGCCCTCATGGAGCTTCTGCAAGAGAAGAACCTCGACGTGCGCGAGATGGCCCGCACCCTGAAGTTCGAGCAGTACACGCCGGGCGTCGTGCCTTACAAGGCCGCCATGGTCCTGGGCGACTTGCGGTCGGTCAAGGCCGTGCCCCTGCTGATCGAAAAACTCAAAACGCCCCGGCGCGGCAGTGAACAGGGCGCGATTTTGATTTCGCTTGGTCAGATTGGCACCCCGGCGGCGGTGGATGCTCTTATTGAAATGGTCAAGGATCCGAAGGCGGCGCCGTCCCTGCGTGCATCGGCCGCGGACGCACTGTACCTGTCGGGCGACAAGCGCGCGGTGCCCACCCTGCTGGACATCGCCAAGTCGGGCTACATCACGACGCCCGACGGACAGAAGGCATCGGATCTACGCGCGAACGCCGCGGTCGATCTGGCGCGCATCGCGGGCGCCGAGCATTTCGAGGCCTTCGCGACGCTGGTCGAAAAAGAAACCGAGGTCCAGGGCGTATTCGGTGAGGCGCTGGACCGCATGCAGGTCGCCAAGCAGTGTCGCGCGGACGTGGCGTGTTACGGCAAGAAGCTGGCGGACCCGTCGTGGACCCGCGCCGAGAAGGCCGCCTTCGCCATCGGCTTTTCGGGTGACGCCAAGGCGGGCATTCCGCTGCTGCTGGCGTCGCTGAAGCCGCTGTCCACCCTGCCGCAGGATCGCTACCCGGTTCATCAGGCGATCCTTTATTCGCTGACGCGGCTGGGAACGAAGACCTGTCAGGAATGCGAAGACAAGTTGCTCAAGCAGATCGATCGCGACGAGAAGGCCGTGCGGTTGCCCGGCGCGCGCGATCTTCTGGCCGAAACGCGCGTGGCGCTGGCGGTCATCCAAAGCAAAAGCAAGTGAGGCGATGCGCGAGACGCCGAACGTGTTCAGCCTGGCGCGTTGCCCGTCCCGACGTGTTCAGCCACCACAGTGGTGTGGATGCCGCCCCGAATGTTGAAGTCGCCCTCGACGCGGGCCCGCCGCGGACGAATCACCGCGACCAGATCGTCGAGGATTCGATTGGTCACTGCCTCATGAAACGCGCCCTCGTTCCGGTAGGACCACAGGTAGAGCTTCAACGACTTGAGCTCGACGCACAGACCGTCGGGGACGTATTCGATACGGATGGTCGCGAAATCCGGTTGCCCGGTTTTGGGACAGACGCAGGTAAATTCCGCCGTCTCGAAGCGGATCACGTAGTCGCGTTCGGGCTTGGGATTGGCGAAGGTTTCCAGGGTTCGGGAAGGCTGTGTGCTCATGATGGAATTTGAAAATCGTGGTGCGGCAAGGATTGTAGCAACAAATCCCCGGCGACCGGGCGCCGGCGTTCTGGTGGCCCTGGCGCTGACATTCGCGTCGTCATGGCCGGCGCTGGCCGCCCCGGTGCGGGGCACGGTCACGCTGGTCGGCGCGCTCAAGACGGGCCGACGGCTGCAAGGATACTGGCGGCTGGAAAATGGCATCGTTCCCGTTGCACCGGCCCCCAACCGGGGCGAGACCGTGGTCGTGTTGGAGGGACCCAAGGGGCCGCCACCGGCGCCCAAGACCACCGCCGTCGAAATTTCCGGACTGCAGGCTAGCCCGGGGGCGGTTGTCGTCGCCGAGGGCTCGGTGGTGGAACTCAAGAACCTTGACCGGATGGCGCACGAGCTGTCGACGCCCGAGCAAACCTCGGTCATGGCGATCGAACGCCTCGCACCCGGAGCCACGCGGAAGCAAAAGTTCCAGGTCGCGGGCGGCTATGTCGTCCGTTCGTCGCAGTATCCGCACCTGACGGTGTCGGTGATCGTCGTCGATTCGCCGTTCTTTGCCGTGGTCGACGAAAAAGGTGGCTTCAAGATTCCGGATGCGCCCGACGGCAAGGCGACGCTGAAGGTGTGGAGCCAGGGCCGCTGGGTCCACGAACAGGAAATAGAAGTCGGCGGCAAGTCGCCCGAGTTGCAGATCAAGTGCGGCGGCAAGACGGAAGACACGAAGTCCGACAAGGACTCGAACGAGTAGCCAAGGGGCCCTACGATGTTCCTTTCCAAGATTTGGTTTGTTCTGATTGGGCTGGTCGCCGGCGTGGCGACGATGGCGGCCTTCGTCGCCCCCCGAACCGCCGACCGGCGCATCGAACACCTTGAAGGTCAACGCCTGGATCGCGCGCAGTACGCCGCCGAACAGATGCTGAAGACAGACGCCCACCGCTGGATTGATTACGTCGCCAAGCTGGGGCGTGACGCCATTTTGATGGAGGCCCTGGACGGGGCCAGCCGCGGCGTGGGCGAGCCCAAGGTGATTCACGAGACCGTGCGGAACCGACTGCGCACCCTGGTCCCCGATCTGCCCGCCATCGGCGTGGACACCCTGACGGCGGTGGACGCGCGGGGACGCATCGTCGCGCGCATCGGCGACGGCGAAAACGAGTTCGGCGATTCGCAGGCAGGGGTCGAGATCCTTGCGGATGCCCTGCGCGGCTACCTGTCCGACGATGTGTCGGGCGTCGATGGGAAGTTGCAGCGGCTGGCGGCGACGCCGGTCCTGTCGAAGACGCGCGATCGCATCGTGGGCGCAGTGGCCGTCGGTGCCGAGACCGGCAAGCGACTGGCCGAATTGTGGAAAAAGAATCTGGGCGTCGAGGTCGCTGTTCTGCTGCGTGGCCAGGTCGTCAGTTCCACCCTGCCCGAGTCTTTCCTCAGCACCGTGACCGGTCTCATCGAGCAACGGCGGCCGGAGATGATCGAGGCAAAACGCACCCGGGCGATCCCATTCCTCGTCGGTCCCGACCGGCTGCTGGCCGTGGCGGCACCCTTCGCCGGACAGGCCTCACAGCAGGAGGCGTACTACGTCCTTATTGGGAAGCCCGAGCCCGCCTCCAATCCATTGCAACTGCTTTCAAACACGACAGCCGACGATCTGCGCTGGGGCACCTTCCCGTGGCCCGGTCTGATTGTGGGACTGGCGCTGATCCTGGGCGTCGGACTGTGGCTGCAACGCAACGAGATGGAACGCCCGCTGTCGAATCTGCGGGCCGAGGTGCAGAGGCTGGCGCGGGGTGATTTGCAGAAGCTGCGGGACACCGACTACGCCGGAAAGTTCGGAGGCATCGCCCGCGACGTGAATGCCACCATCGAGCGATTCACCCACGCGCCCATTGTGCGTTCGGGTGACAGCGGAAAGAAGGACATCTCATCGCCCGGCGGCTACATCCCAGAGGGGAAGGCTTTCGACCTGTCAGCCGCAGGCTCACACTTCCCCGACAGGCCCCGGACGGGCGGGCCGATGCTGGGGACGGCGAGCGCACTCGGGGCAACGCCGCAGCAGAGACTGGTCTCACCAAATCTGACGCCGGCACCGTCGGGGATGCGCAACCTGCCGGGGGGCCCGCCCATGCCCCCACCGACAGCCGTCGCCGCTTCGATGCCGCCGCGTTTCGCGCCTCCTGTTTTCTCGGCCCCCTCTTTTGCGCCGCCCGTCGTGCCAACCCCGGCCGTGCCGGCGTGGGCACCGACCCCTTTGCCACCGGCACCGGACCTGGATCTGGATTTACAGCCCGGCGGAACGCCACCCCAGGCGCCCTCGCCCTTCCGCGAGGAGCTCGACGACGAGCAAACCATCGGCAACGATCTCGTCGAATCGAAGACAAAGACGATTGACCCCGAAGACGCGCACATCAACGAGGTCTACGCCGACTACGTTCTGACGCGGCAGAAATGCGGCGAGGCCATCGGCTCGCTGACGCTGGAAAAGTTCCGCGCCAAGCTTGACGCCAACCGCCTGGCGCTGATCGCGAAGTACAACTGCAAGTCGGCGCGCTTCTCGGTCTATGTGAAGGACAGCAAGGCCGCCATCAAAGCGGCCCCCGTTCGCTAGGCAACCCCTCGGCTTACGGCTGCCGTTCCAGCAGCAATTTGTCGGCGTCTTCCGACTGGCCAAGGGCGGCGGCCGTGTCGGTGGGTCCGGTCCCGTCGAGAAACACTTCTTCGATGCCTTCGGTGCCAGGCGCCGGCAACATCCCCGTCTGGGCGTCGATGCGCATCACCGTCACACCGGGTGGCTGCGCGAAATCGCGTGTCGGACGACCGGCCAGGGCTTTGGCCATGAATTCAATCCATATGGGCAGCGCGGTTTTCGCCCCCGCTTCGCCCTTGCCCAGACGACGACCGTCGTCGAAGCCCACCCACACGGCGGCCAGCAAATCGGGCGTGAAGCCCACGAACCAAGCGTCCTTCGAGCCGTTCGACGTGCCGGTCTTGCCGGCCAAGGGACGACGGATTCTCAACCCCGCGGCGCGGGCGGTGCCCTCGTCGACGACGCTGCGAAGCAGTGACACCACGACGAAGGCGATGTCCGGACGGATGGCCGGTGGCTTCGCTGCTACGGGCGCAGCAGGTATCGGGTCCTCGGGGCGCAGAAAATAGGCGTCGGCCCGCTGGCCGTTGGCGACGAAGGTGCTGTAGGCATTCGCCAATTCAAGCGGTGTTACCGACCCCGACCCCAGCGCCATCGACAGACCCAGGCTGTCGGGCATCGGCGACGTGATGCCGGCACGCGTGGCCATGTCGCGCACCGCTGGCAGGCCGAGATCGGCCACCAACTTGATGGCGACGGTGTTGATCGAATTCGCCAGGGCGACGCGCAGCCGCACCGGTCCGCGGAAGGTCTCTTTTTCGTAGTTGGAGGGCTTCCACAGGTCGTAAACTTCAGGGGCGTCGTTGATCCGGGTCGCTGCCGTGTAGCGCTGCGAATCGATGGCCGCCGCGTACACAAAAGGTTTAAAGGCCGACCCTGGCTGCCGCCCCGCACGCTGCGAGCGATCATAGCCACCCGGCCGGTAACCGTACCCGCCCACCAGCGCCAGAATCTCTCGTGTCTGCGGATCCATCACCACCATCGCGGCCTGCGGGCCAAGCTCGAGGGCCAGGGGCGGTTCCAGGACCGCGGGCTTGGCCCCGACGCGCCGACGCTCGGGCGCAGCCCGGACCCGCAGCAGATCACCCGGCCGCAAGCGCTCGGCCAGGCCCTTGGGTCCCAGCGTGTAGCGCGCCTCAGAAGCAAGATCGACGACGCCCACCTGCCCGCCGGTGTCGACAAAGATTCGGCCGTGCCGGCTATCCTGGGGATCCTTGTCGACTCGCTCGACGATGCCCTCGACAATGACGCCATCCTTCAGCTCGCCCTTGTGGGCGGCCAGCAAGTCGGCGCGAACCTTGGCCAGATCCTTGCCGGCGACGTGTCCGGTCGGTGCGCGAAACCCTTGGCGCAGATCCAGGTCCTCGAGACCCCGTTCCAGGGATTGACGGGCAAGTTCTTGCAAGCGCACGTCCACCGTGGTTTTTGCAGTGCCGCCCAATGTCGCGACGCCGTCCCCCCCGTGAATGTCGCGCAGCGAACGGCCGACAGCGTCGACAATCTCGGGCGCCAGGTTGACCCGCGACGGGGGCTCTGGCGCCAGCGTGATGGGCTCGGCCGCCAGCTTGTCGGCAGTGGCACGCGTGATGTAACCGCGCGCGGCCATTTGCCCCAGGGCGTAGCGCTGCCGGGTCTTGGCTGCCTCCGGATGCTTGCGCGGTGAAAGGCGCTCGGGCACCTGAACAATCCCGGCCAGCAGGGCCGCCTCGGCCACGTTGATGTCCGACACCGATTTGTTGAAGTAAAAACGCGCCGCCTCTTCACAGCCGTAGACCTGATGCCCGAAATAGCTTTGGTTCAGGTAGACCTCGAGAATCTCCTCCTTCGACAGCTGCCGCGAGATCTGACGGGACAGAATCAGTTCCTGAATCTTGCGACGCGCGGTCTTCTCGGGCGTGAACAGCATCTGCTTGACCACCTGCTGCGTGATGGTCGAGCCACCCTGGGCGTAGCGCCCGGCCAGCACGTTCTCGAAGATCATCCGTGCGATGCCGCGGTAGCTGAAGCCGTCGTGCGTGAAAAAGTCGCCGTCCTCCGAGGCCACCACGGCGTTGACCAGAACCTTGGGGATCCGCGAAAACGGAACGACCGTGCGCTTTTCACCACCCAGCTCGCCAATGACCTTGCCGTTCCGGTCGTACACGCGCGTGAGCTGCTTGGGGCGGTAGTCGCTGATCTTGTTGATCGAGGGCAGGTTTGGATCGCTGCCGTAGTACAGAAACAGCAGCGCCGCCACTGCGACCCCGAGGATGCCGACGAACAGGACGAGACCCAGCAGCGAACGAACCACGCGGAACAGTCCCCATCGCCGGCCCCGGCCACTCCGCGTCTTGCCCTTGCGGCCCCGGCGCGCGACCGCCCGGCGGGGATCGCGATCGTCGACATCGGGGTCGGAAGAGGCCATCGGTTCAGTCTAGCGCCGCTTCAAGGGTTTTCGACGTCGGTCGGGGGCTCGGGCTCGGGGCGCAGGGTGATCTGCTTGATCCAATCGAGGCAGGGCTTCTCGCCGCCGGCGCGCGCATCAAGATTGAAGACCAGGGGACTGGCTGACGCCGCCGCATACTCCTCGGGTGTCAGCCGCCCTCGCTCGTAGACCTTCGCCAAGATTCGGCGCACGTACTTGTCCCACGGCGGATACAGGGCGCCGTGGCAGTACTGGATGTAGCGGCGCTTTGGGCTGGGCAGCATCGACGAGAAGAACGCGGCTTCGAGCGGCGTCAGCTCGGACGCCGTCTTGCCGAAATAGTGTCGCGCGGCCGCCCCGATGCCGTAGATGCGGGGCCCGAACTCGATGGCGTTGAAGTAAAGTTCGAGAATCCGTTCTTTGGGCAATTGCTTTTCGATGTACCAAACCAAGAACAGCTCTTGCAGCTTGCGTGACAGTGTCTTTTCGCGGCTGAGAACGACGTTCTTTACCATCTGCATGGTGATGGACGACGCCCCAAGGCGAAAGCCACCGCCCGCCAGGTTGCGGCGCAACGCCGACTTGAATTCCGAGCTGACCCAGCCCCGGTGCTTGAAGAAGCCGGAATCCTCCGTGGTCATGATGGCGTTGATCAGATGCTGCGAGATCCTTTCGTAGGGCACGAAATCCGGCCCCTCGGGGCCAAGCGCAAACGCCATCATCTCGGTGGCGCCCGGCTCGCTGGGCGGGGCGGCCGGGATCTCGACGATCTGAACGATCGCGGCGGGGCCTGCCAGCGCATTCACCTCGTCGGGTGCGCCGAGAACGCGGCAGCCGTCAATGCCGACCTTGCCCGTCAACTCAAGCGCGTCGAGATTCGCATAATCAATCTTGGTCTTGATGTCCGCCTCGAAGAAGCCGTCTAGCACGAAGCCGGAAAGGTGCGGCACGACCGGCGCCGGGATGCTGGACAGTAGCTTCGCGCACGGCAGGCGCGGCACGCGCAACGTCAGATCGATCCGGGGAAGCATGGCAAGGTCCGGACCTTCTTTGGGGTGAAACGTTCCCGGGGCCAGCTCGATCGAGCCGGACAAATTCGCCGTCAGGTGGCGCAGCTGGGCGGTCATCTTCGTGATATCGAGGCGCCTTCTGCCCGGCTCGACAGTGCCCTCGGCGCGCAGGCCAAAGCTCAGCGACTCAAGCGGCTCGGACGCCAGGGCATCGTGCCGCAGGCTCAGGCCGGCGACCTCGAGGTTTCCGTTGAACCCGGCACCCCCGGCACCCAGGTTCAGTTCCAGCGCTGCATTGACGGACGCCTCCTGCGGCCGCAGCACGTAGGCCGGCAATACGTCGGCCACTTTGTCGAGCGTAAATTTCTCGGCCCGCAAGGACAGTGCGCCTTCAAGGGGGCTTTGGCCCACGCGGGGCCGCACGGTTCCCGTTGCTGTCCACAGTGCCCTTTTGGCGCCGGCATAACTTCCCGACAGGTCGATGCTGACACGCCGGTCGGAACCGGTGGGCGCAACCGTGCCGTTGATGCCGGTCAGTGGCAGCGTCGGCAAAACCTGAAGGTAGCCTTCCTCGACGCGCACGCGTGGGTAGGTCGCTGGCCGCAGGCCCAGCAGCGCCACATCCACGTCCACCGCCCCGGCGCCAAAAGCCGGATCTTTGTCGTTTCCGCGCAGACGCAAAGTCCCTGAGACCTGCCGAAGGCGCGCCGATATCTGGCTGCCAGGGGCGACTGTCGCGTCCACGACACCGACCAGCACCGAAAGACCGCTGACCACGTCTCGCAGGGTCAGCGTTCCAGCTGCGACAACAATCTCGGGCAATTTGCGGGCGGTACTGCGGACCGTTGCCTGCCCACCTTCGGCGTCGCCACGGCCGGCCAGGCGCGACAGGATCGCCGAGGCGTTGTCCCCGGCGCCGCCACGCTCGATGTGCAGCCGCGGCGCTTGCAGCGACACCTGACCTTGTCCCCACACCGCCCCAAAGGGGATCTCGATCGACGCCGCGGACAGCAGGGGATCACGCGCGCCTTCGCCATCGACGACGACCTCGTCGAGGCGCAACTTCCGCCAATCGGCCCACCCGTGCCCAACGCTGACAGGCACGCCCAGCCGCCGCGACAGCACCGAGGCGACGACACGGGCCCCCAAAAAACCGCCCCACAGGGGCCAGGCGGCCACCAGCACCGCCAGCACACCCAGAAACACGAACGCGCGCGGGCGGCGACCAACCACGCCCCACAGCGACGAAAGAATCCGCGAACCGACGGCCATGTCTCGGCCGGGAAGTCTACCCGGGAACCCCAATTCCCGCGTGGCTCTCAACCAAAGATCTTGCCCCCGACATGGCCCACAGCCCCCCCGCGCGCCCACTACCGGGGACGCACGGGGGTCGGCAAAGCCGTCGACTACTTCACTTCGATGGCCTGGACGGTGCTGTTGCCCGCAAGGTCGCGCACGTTCAGCAACAGGCTGCCGGGGGTGCGGGGGCTTGCCGGAATCAGGGCGCGGCCCTTGTCGTCGGTGTAGCGGTTGTCGAGGACCTCGTCCGCACGACCACCCGACTTGAACAGGGACACCAGAACACCCGGCGCGGGCTGGCCTTGCTCGTCGGCAATCGCGACCTCCAGCTCGCAATTTCCGGTGCACGTGCTCAGCACCGCAGGCGCAACACCTCCTCGTCCAGATCCACGCCGTCGGTGCTGGCGTACATGTCGTCGGTCGGCGTGCTGTGCGGACCGATGCACAATGGGATCTGATCGACGTCCCCCACCAGCAGGGCGAACTTGTCGCGCGTCGCCGGCTTCGAGTTGTACCAGTCGCGAATGGCCGTCCGGATGCCGTCGCAGGTGTTGCCCGTCTGCGCCGTCGTCAGCTCAACGACCTGGAACCCGCGGGCCTTCTTCTGGTTGATGAGGGGAAGAAGGTCGTCCTGGTAGCCCGGGGGATAGATAAAAAGAAAATCGTTCTTGTAGAAGATGAGGTCGGGACGCAGGTAACGCTCGACGACGGCCCAGTTGGCAAAGCGGTTCTGGGCGGACAGGGCGCGTTCCTTGGTGATGCTGCCGTCGTCCGTCGGCATCGCGCCACCGGGTACCCAAACCAAGGGGCTTGATCCGGAGGCGGCCGCATGTTTGGCTGGCTCCCTTTTCGCAAGGGAGTTTCACCGTGAATACGAATCGTCATGTTGTCGGCATCGTTGGCGCCACGGGCGCCGTCGGACAGGAGCTCGTTCGCCTGCTGCACGAGCGCAACTTCCCCGCGCGCGAGCTGCGCCTGTTCGCCTCGGCCCGTTCAGCGGGCAAGGTCGTCGAACACGATGGCCGCAAGTACACCATCGCCGAGGCCAAGCCCGGTGCGTTCGCCGGCGTTGACCTGGCGTTCTTCGCGGCCGGCGGCCAGGTCACCCGCGCCCTCGCCGCCGACGCGGTCAAATCCGGCTGCCTCGTCATCGACAAAAGCGCGGCCCTGCGCATGGACCCCAAAGTGCCGTTGGTCATCCCGGAGATAAACCCCGAACAGCTGCGCGCGCATGAAGGCATCATCGCCAACCCGAACTGTTCGACGGCCGTGATGCTGATGGGCCTGTGGCCCCTGCACCAGAAGTTCGGCGCGCGCCGGATCATTGTGTCCACGTATCAGTCGGTTTCGGGAACTGGCGCCGAGGCGATCCGCGAGCTGGAGGGTCAGATCCAGGCGCACGTTCATGGCCGCCCCGCGACCAAGAAGGTCTACGCGTACCCGATCGCCTTCAACTGCATTCCGCAGGTCGACAGCTTCGACGCCAGCGGCTACACCGGCGAGGAAACCAAGATGGCGCAGGAAAGCCGCAAGATCATGGGCCTGCCCGGCCTCAAGGTCTCGGCCACCTGCGTGCGCGTGCCGGTCGTGCGCGCGCATTCGATTTCTGTCAGCGCCGAGTTCGAACGGCCCGTCAATCTGGCCGAGGCGCGCACCGCCGTCGCCGAGTTTCCGGGCGCCGTTCTCGTCGACGATCCGGCCAAGCAGGTCTATCCGACGCCGCTCGATTTCGCCGAGAAAGTCCGGTGCGGTGTCGGCCGCCTGCGCATCGACAGCGCCTTTGAAAACGGCCTGTCGTTCTGGGTCAGCGGCGACAACCTGTGGAAAGGCGCCGCCCTCAACGCCATCCAGAATGCGGAGCTGCTGATCCGCGACGGACTGCTGAAGCGATAACGGCAGCCCCCCGATGCGCAAGAAGTTTGCTGCTGACCGCTACTCGACCAGGCGGGTCTGACAGCCGAGCGCGATGTCGACCCGGCCCTTCGAATCGGCGCGCAACTGACCGCAGGTCACGTCACACGCGACGATGGTGCCAGGCATGGCGCCACCATTCGGATTCACGTCGTAGTACCAGCCGCCCTTGGTCGGGTGGCACGAGGCCTTGTCGGGCACGTAGCCGACGGTGGTCACCTGGCCGCTGCCGCTGGTGAACTGCACGTTGACCTTGCCGAAATCGATCTTGCCCATGGTCGCCGGCGGGATCTTGTACTCGCAGGCCAGGGCCGCCGTGCGGATGTCGGTCAGCGCCGCCTGGAACATCTTGGTCACGTCTTGATTGGTGTTGATGACGAAGGCCCGCGATGTACCACCGGCAACCGCCCAGGCATTCAGCGTCTGGGTCGCGGCGGCCGCATCCGCCGGCGCAAACACACCGATGACGAATGTGGGCACCGGTGATGCGCCCCGCGCGGCCGAGCTTGCGATCGCCGAGATCCCGGGGACGTCGGTCGGCATGCAGTGGCTGGGAAAACCGTCGGTCGCCAACACGACGGCGATGCGGCGGCCGGCATCCGCCTTCGCGCGCGCCTGGGCTTGCTGGATGGCGCCGGTCAGCGCCGCCGCCGTGGGCGTCAGACCTTCGGGCTTCTTTTGCATAAGCGATGCGACAACCAGCGTCGCGGCATTCGGCAGCGGCATGATCGGCACGGCGGGCGTTGCATAAGGCGCGGGTTCACACATGTCGCGGTTCAGGCAATAGCCGTCCCAGGCCACGCACGGGTTGCTGTTGGCCGCCTGACCCTGCGCGGGCGGACAGAAGGCACCAGCGGGGGCACACAGGCGCTGGGTGGCGACACACTCGCCCACCAGCACGCATTGCTGGCCCTTGCCGCAATCAGTGTCCTTGTCGCAAAGCTTGTTGTCGACGGTACAGGTGCGAAGCCGGTAGCAGGGACCGAACTGGCCACAGGCCGCGTCGGTCTGACATCCCTCGGGCACGCCGGGCTGGAACTGCGGAAAGTATTGCAGGCCGACGCCTATGCCCGCGGACTGGGGATCCCTGACGAACGAGGTCATGGCGGCGCGCACGGCGTCCCACTTGGACATGCCTTGTGCCGTCGCATCCAGCATCGAGCCGGAGGTGTCGATCATGAAGTAAAGGTCGAGTGGCAGGCGCTCGGCCAGCACGGTCTGCGCGGCGCAGGATGCGTCGCCCGCGCTGGCGACAAAGGCCGTGGCGTCGGGAAAGACCAGGTCGAAGGCGGGGTGATCCGCGCCCGATCCCGCATCGAGGTCCGTGCCCCCGACCCCAGGCGCACCGCTGATCGCGGGGTCGGTATTACAGCCCAGCGCAAGCGCGGCGCTGGCCGCGAGGCCGACAAACCCATTCATCCAGAATGCACGCGCCATCAGTCCGACCTCCTACCGCAGCCAGGGCGGCAGTCTACGCCTTCTGCAAGCTGCGGGCTTGACCGCCCAGCGGGCGTTTGGTTACCTGGCGCCAGAGCATGGCATGAACCTGTCATCACGGATCGTCGTACTTGTTGTGGCCGTGGTGGCAGCCACCGCGTGCGCAAAGGGGAATCTGACGCGCGCCTCCCGATTGTCGTGGGCGAAGTCCAGGTGACGCTGGGAAAGCGTTTCGCGGACGCGATGCTACAACTGGTCCCGGCACCCTGAACCATGCAGCTCATTCCTCTTGTTTTCCTGTTATCGACGGCAGCCCCTGTCTCGGCTGCTCGTTCGCCGCTGATCTGCACCGGCTGGGATTCGCCGAATGCGCGCCAGTTCCGCGACGGCGTGGCGGCGTTCGAGCGCTGGGGCACCTTCGACGGCACCACCATCCAGCCAACGCGACGAACGAAGGACGGCGTCGACAGGGATGCCAAGCACGCGTTTTCGCACGAGCGCTGGCAGTGGGGCGACTTCGCCCAGGCCCTGGCCGATTTGCGGGCCGCGCGGCCGACCACCTGCCGCGAGAACTACCTGATGCTGTACGCGAATCCGGGCGATGTGGACTGGTTCGACGACGACGGCTGGGCCGAGATCGTGAACCACTGGCGGCTGCTGGCGCGCCTGGCCCGGCAGGGTGGGCTGCGGGGCCTTCTTTACGACGCCGAGCCGTACGTGAAGCCCTATTCACAGTTTCTGTACCGGGCGCAGGCGGGTCGCGACCAGCACACGTTCGCACAATACGTTGTCCAGGCCAGACGACGCGGCCGCGAGGTGATGCAGGCCGTCCGCCAGGAATTCCCCGACATCACGATCTTCAGTTACCGATTGTTCTCGGACATGCTGGACCTGCTTGAGTCAGGCGATCTTGCAACCGCGCTGGAGGCCGATACCTACGGCCTGCAACCCGCCTTCGTCGACGGCTGGCTGGACGTGGCGGCGCCCGGGATGAAAGTCATCGAGGGAACCGAGGACCCCGGCTACAAGGCCAACTCGCTGGCGCAATACCAGGCCGCGTTTGCGCCCCTGCGCCTGAAGATCGCCGACTTCGTCGCCCCGGAGCATCGCGAAGCGGCCAACCGCCAGTTCCGCATCGGACAAAGCCTGTTCCTTGACGCCTACGTCAGTCCACCGCAAGACACGTGGCACATCCCGCACGTGGGCAGCACCCCCGCTGCGCGGCTGGCGTCCAACGTCGCGTCCGCCCTGGCGACCAGCGATGGGCTGGTGTGGCTGTACGGTGAGCACGCGACCTGGTGGCCGCACGCGCGCGACAAGCCGACGTGGCCCGACAAGCTGCCCGGGGCCATCGCGGCCCTGCGACGCGCGCGGGATCCGATCACTTTCGCGAGGGACTTCTTCGCGCAGCGTCCCGCCCCGAAGAACCTTTTGCGCAACGACGACTTCGCGCTGACAGGCCCGGCGGCCGCGCCGCCCGATGGCTGGTTCGTGTGGCAGGACGACGCCTCGCACGGGCAGCTGACGTCGGCCGGGGGACGGATCGAGCTGCGCGCTGTCCTTGACGGCGTGTTCGGTCAGGCGGTGGCGGTGAAGCCGGGCCACAGTTACGCCGTCAAGGTGCATATGAAGACCCAGGGCCGCGGCCTTGGCGCCCTGCGCGTTGGCTGGAAGACGGCGGCGGGCAAATGGACGCCGGGGGACAAACACACCTTTGTCGCCACCGGACCGGGTGGCGCCGACGGGTGGCGGGAGATTGTCGGCGTCGTGGAGGTGCCGCCCGACGCGGGCCTACTGATCTTCATGCCGTCAGCGGCCTCGCAGTTCGGCGAATCTGATCGCTGTTGGTTCGACGATGCCGCCCTGGCCGAGATCCCCGACTGACCGCCCAGCCACCCATGGACAGCCCGCCACCGGCCCAGCCGCCAGTCGAGCCGTCAGTCGAGCGCGCCCAGGCTGCGGCCTTCGGCGCCTGGCTGTTTCACAGCACCCCGCGCCCCCGGGTCGTCCCGACGCTGGTCGGGTTGAACGTCGCCGTGTTCGCGTTGATGATCACACGCGGCGTGCCCGCCCTGTCGCCCGGCGCAGACAGTCTGCTTGCCTGGGGGGCCAACTACGGGGCGCGCACCCTGGGCGGTCAGCCGTGGCGATTGCTGGCCAACACCTTCCTGCACTTCGGCTTGTTGCATCTGGGCTTCAACATGTGGGCCCTGTGGAGTGGCGGCGGCCTGATCGAGCGCCTCTATGGCCCTTCGCGTTTCGCGGCGCTGTACCTGGTGGCCGGCCTCACCGGTAGTCTGACCAGCGTCATCGCGCAACCACACGTGGTGTCGGCGGGCGCATCCGGCGCCGTTTTCGGCATCTACGGCGCCCTCGCCAGTTTTCTGTATCGACAGCGCGGCGTGATTCCGTCGCTGGTGCTGCAAAGCCTGCGGCGGTCGGCCGTTACGGTCATCGGCCTCAACGTGATCATCGGGTTCAGCCAGCCGGGAATCGACAATGCCGCCCACCTCGGGGGCCTGCTGGGCGGCGCGGCCGCAGGACTGTTTTTGGTGCGACCGCTCTTGCCCGGCCCGCGCACGAGCGGCCGATGGCGGCCGGTGTTCGCAATCGCCGCTGCTGCACTACTGGCGACCGGCGCGGCGCGATTCCTGCCGCGGCCGGCCGATCTCATTGGCGAGCTGGCACAGTTCTCTGCCGACGAGGGTCGCCTGGTCGACGCCTACAACGAACTGGTCACGCGGGTGCGCACGGGAAGCCTGACGGATGTTGAATTCGCCGACGAGCTGGACCACACACTGCTGCCCTCCTGGCGACAGACGCGATCGCGCCTCGCCCGGCAAACCGGCTGGCCGGCCAGGCAGGCAAAGACGATATCCAACCTTCTGCAATATGCCGCCGCCCGCGACGAGGGCTGGGCCGCCCTGGCCGAGGCTTTGCGTTCCCACGATCCCGCAGCGGCAGCGCGGGCCGACGCTGCCCAGCGGCGGCTAGATTCGCTGCTCGACCAGCTCAAGCAGCACTAGTTTTGCGCATTCCTCGCCCTTTGCGCGCGTGGGCGCTGCCTCGGCGGAATCCCCATCATGCCGCGCGTCGGTTACTATCGCTGTCAACGCCTCGCAGTTCCACGGCCAGTTTGCGGCGTGCGTGGTGCAGCCTCGACATGACAGTTCCCACGGGGCAAGCCGTGGCGTGCGCGATCTCGTCGTACGACTTGTCCTCGAACTCGCGCAGGGTCAATGCCTGGCGATGGACCGGGGACAGTGTGGCCAGCGCGCCGCGGACCAGGACAGCCGTCTGCGCGTGTTCCAGTTGCCACTCCGGGGTTTCGTCGTGTCGCGCCTCGCGCTGCGCGCCGGTCTTCCCCTCTTCATCGTCGACGCGCGTATCGGGGCGGCAGCTTCCGCGGCGCAGGACATCCAGGCTGGCGTTCATGACGATGCGGTGAAGCCAGGTCGAAAATGACGCCCGCCCCTCGAATCGGCCCAGGTAACGCCACACCTTCAAGAAGGCGTCTTGGACAGCGTCCTCCGCGTCGTCCGGGTTTCGCAGCACCTTGAGCGCCACGGCCACGGCACGTGGACGCGCCTGGGCCAGCAGGGTGTCGAGGGCCCCCGCGTCGCCCGACTGGGCCAGCGCCATCAGGCGCAGTGCGGGTTCGTCGGCGGGCTTGCGCGGGGTGCGCGGCGATCTTGCGTCGCCCGACTGTGGCGCTTTGGTGTGCGTGACCGGGAAGGCGGCTCGATTGTTGAGGCTTTCCATGATGCCCGACACTCATTGCAAGGTCGGGACCCGTTTTCGGCAGGCGGGTGTCACAGGGCCCCCCATGTACGACGTCCCCGCCCGCCATCCGGCGCCGCGCGCACCTTGGGACATGGCTGCGGGTGGATACGCAGGTCACGGGGACGCCGCCGGTAGAGTGATGTCTGCGTCGGTGAGGTGTTCGCGCCCGGTCACGCGCTCGATGCGCTCCATTTGAGCGACGAGGCCCGGTGGGCCACCTCGTGCGTGGATCTCTTGCTGTCCGGCAGCCAGTGGCCCGACGGAGTAGCGGCCGTCCGATCCGGTCCGGTAGACACGGGCAGCCGAGAATCGTTTGGTCCCAGACGGAGTTGCAAACACCAAGACATCCGCCGCGGGCGCGCCGTCACGCCAGCGGACGGTACCTGACACAACGGCCCCCGGTTGGACAACCACCCGCAGAGAATGCTCTGCGTCCGCTGTCGTTGGAATTGGAGACCGGGTTGTCAGGAGCCGCCCCTGGTTATCGACATCGACGTACAAGATGCCCGCGCATCGAAGGAGGAACGACCCATCCGCCTCTGAAACAGTCTGTCCCGCCCATTCTGTATAGGCATCCGTGGAAACAGCACTGATGACTGCATCACGTACCGGCTCGCCATTCGAGGTGACGACCACCCCCTCGACGTTCTGCAGCTTCA
>JANXXE010000212.1 GCA_025350815.1 Myxococcales bacterium
CTTGCGCGCCAGCAGGGTCACCTTGGATTTGGGCGGCAGCGCCATCAGTTCCTGAACGATCTCGGCTGCCGACCGGGCGGACACCTCGCCGCCACACAGATGACAGCGCTGCTCGCCGGCGCGCGCGTACAGCACGCGCAGGTAGTCGTAAATCTCGGTGACTGTCCCCACCGTCGAGCGGGGATTGGACGACGCCGATTTTTGTTCGATGGCTATCGTCGGCGACAGGCCGCGAATTTGCTCGTAGCGCGGCTTTTCCATCTGGCCCAGGAACTGCCGCGCGTAGGACGACAGCGATTCGACATAGCGACGCTGTCCCTCGGCGTACAAGGTGTCGAAGGCCAGCGACGACTTGCCCGACCCGGACACGCCCGTGAACACGACCAGCTGGCGCTTGGGAACCGCCAGCTCATCGATCGACAGATTGTGTTCGCGCGCCCCGCGAACGACGACGAAGTTCGGCTCCTCGGCGCTGCTGCTCACGCGGGCCCAAGAAGCGGCGCCAGCTGCCCCTTGCTGTGCAGGTCACGCACGATGTCGCAACCGCCGACCAGCTTGCCGTCCACATAAAGCTGCGGAAACGTCGGCCAGTTCGAGTAAGCCTTCAGGCCCTCACGCATATCCTGGTCCGCCAGAATGTTGAACGAACCGAAGGGCGTCCCGACCTCGCGCAAGATGGTCACCACAGCAGCGGAGAATCCGCACTGGGGCATCGCCGGATTGCCCTTCATGAACAGCATCACGCGTTCCTGGGCGATGGTCTTCTCGATGCGGGTCTTCAGGTCGTCGGTCATGGTCGGGATCCTCATTTCGTGGACGGGTGTCCCGACAGCTTAGCAAACTGCGGACGCGATCAGGGGGTCAGCGCGAAGCAGTAAAATCCGCCCCAACCGCCGCCCGAGCCAATGCTGGTCCCGTCACCGGGCCCGTTCTGCATCAGGTTCACGCCGGCGGCGCAGCTTCTCTCTGTGTGGGCCTGGATCCAGTGCATCCCGCTCATCGCTGGCCACGCATGGCCGACACCGACGCCGATGGTCGTTCCGACACTGGTCCAGTCCTGGCAGGTGGACGAGGGATCCATGCTCAGCAACCGGCCCTGCGTATCGGACGCCGTCACGGCGTCGTGCGTGTCGCCCAATCTCATGGTGCCCTGCCCCGTCTCGTCCGGCAGATCCTTCACCGTCGCCGCGTCACCCATCGGCCGCTGGCTCAACAACCCCGCCTTGTTCATCGCGATGAGGCGGCCATTGCGGTCATACCAGGGGCCGGCGCCGACGCGATCGATGGCGTGGGCCGGCGTTCCCGCCGGGCCCTTAACCACGCTCAGGAACGCGCGCCAGGTCTTTCCCCCCGCGCCAACGCCCGCGGCAATCGTCTGGCAGATCTTGTCCGCGCCCTCGATTCCGGTCGGCGCCCCGTACCGCAGATCGCCGCCAAAACCCTTGGGGCTGCCGGACAGCTTCTGCATGGCCGTGACGCTTGTATAGAAGAAACTGAATTTCGCTTCGTTCCCGCCCGCCTCGGCCGCGCCAGCGGCAGCGTCAGTCTTCGCGCCCGCAACCACGTCAACCGATGCGTCCTGCGCTGGTGGGCTGGCGTCGACCGCCCCGCCCGAACCGGCAGAACCAGCCGCACCACCCGAACCAGCGCCGGCTGCGCCACCGCCCCCCTGACCGGCAGCGCCCGAACCGGCTGCCCCAGCCTTGCCGCCCGCGCCGCCGCCGGCTCCTTCATCGCCGCCGTCCGGCGACGATCCTCTCGGAGTGGCCTTGGACGAGCAGGCGCTGACGGCCAGAATTGTCACAAAAACAAAAGCGCTTGAAATGGATCTCATGAACGACTCCTTTCGGGTCAGCGGCAAACCAGATCGTCCGCACACTTCTTACCGGCCGGGCATTCGGCGTCGTCGCCGTGGCACCAGCTATACCCCGGAATCTGGATCGCACGCACCGACGCCGTCTTCACCAAAAACTGCACGCAACCGTCCTTGACGGTCGTCGAATCGGCCGACTGGCGGGTGATCGTCACGCTGGGGAAACCCGAGACATCCTTGGTGAACAGCGCTGTGATCGCGGCGCTGTCGATGGTGAAGTTGCCCGTATCGGGGACTTCGCATTCGAACCAGGTGTCTACGTTGCCGTGCCGGTTCAGCGTGAAATTGATCGTCACCCGCGCGGGCCCCGCCTTCGCCGGGGCGGGCCAGGTCAGCGTCACCGGTTGCCCGTCCTTGACGACCAGGGGATCGGAGGCCAGGACCAGCGGTGCCACGCCCCAACCGCGCAAGGTCAGCGGGCCGTACAAGCCGGCGCCTGCGGCCTGCAACGTGATGGCAGCGCCCTCGTCGAAACCGGGGTGCGGCAGCGACGGCGTCGTGTACACATTGGCGCTGCTCTTGTTCAGGGTGACGGGGACCTTCAGCCCGGCGATGGTCACCTTGCCTAGATCTTGCGGGTCCAGTTGCGCAGGCTGGGCAACGCGGGGGGGCTGCATCATGCGACACGCGCCAAACTTCATGACCTCGATCGGAACGCGAATCGGGTCGACGCCGTTCTTGACCGCGCTGGCTTCGAGGGCCGTGCTTTTCAGCATGTCGTCCGAGGTCAGAACGAATTCGCCG
Organism: Myxococcales bacterium; assembly: GCA_025350815.1. GTDB lineage: Bacteria > Myxococcota_A > Polyangia > Fen-1088 > Fen-1088 > JANXXE01. The sequence goes on from JANXXE010000212.1 coordinate 2,618, forward strand.
ACCAATTTTTCGGCGGCGCAGGCCTTGTACGTCGTAAGCGCGCCGTCCGCTGTCGTCATCGGAACGTCAGACGATCCTCCGCATCCGGCCGCAAGAACAGCCATGCCCGCGACAAGCGCAGCAATCTTCACTGGCCACGCCCCGGGTGCGGGCGCGCCTGTTTCACGTACAGCGCCGGCTCTTGCCCGGGATCGCCGTCGAACTTGAACTCGACGTCCATGGCGTACCAACCCGTGTTGCCACCCAGCGGCCCGTACGCGGGCGAAAACCGCTTGTGAATCGCCTCGAGCGCGGTGCCCAACCTGGCAATCTGGCCCTTCGTAAGAACCGTCTGGCCATCGGGTAGCAGGCTGGAATGCGAGATGTACACAGTGGGCTGCCCGGGTAGCGCGTACTGGTAAACGAACTGGTCGCTTTGCACACCCGGCGGCGGATGCACGACCTCGGCGTCACCACCGGTCTGGACATTCACGTACTGCCCGGGTGTCAGGCCAGACGGATCGTAGGGGTTCGCCGTCAGCGCCACGCCGTTGGCCTCTTCCATCGGGAAGTTGTGATGCACCAGCAACGCCATCACGACAGTCTTGTGGTCGATGCCGTTGTAGGTTCGTTCTTCGAAGGTGCGGAACAAGAAGATGCTGGCATAGGCCCTGCGAATGGCGGTCAGGACGGTGTCCCACCGCGTGGTGTCGCCCGTATGCGATTCGTAGCACCCGGCGCAGGGGAAGCCATCCAGATCTTCGCTGTTCGTGCTGGTCCGAAAGCGCATGGTCCCAGCCGGGTACTCGGCCAGTTTCGTGCGCAGACGCTGCTGGAAGGCCTCGTCCATCGGGGCCACTTGGATGGCGGCGCGCAGAGCCTTCAGCTTGTTGTCGCGCACATCGGGCTTGTCGCGAAAATCGGGATCAGCCAGCAACTTGTCCAGTTGCGCGAACAGCCCCGTGTCGGTCATGAACTGGACATAATAATAGGCGGGAATCGCGAAGGCCCGCGGCGTGGGCACGCCGTCCGTCTTGGCCAATATCGAATAGTGCGACGCCTTGCCACCCCACGCCGGAATGGCGGTCTTCAGCGCGTCCCGCAGCGGCATGGTTCCCTCTGGCACGACGTCCGCGATGTCGCGTAGGTCGCGGGCCGTCAGATCCGCGGGCTGCAGGGTGACCGGCTTCGGTTTGTGCTGCTCCCAAAACGCATCGGCCTCTTCCCGCGTCGCCTCGCGGATGGACCACGTCGACGCCAAAACCTCCAGTCGGACCCACTTGCCGACCAGCGCTTTCAGCATCGGGTTGGTCGTCGCGCCGCGCAGGCCCATGTTGGGTGTCCTGCGATTTTCGGACAGGACGTTGACGTGCGACAGCGGCGTCTGGAATTCCTCGGTGATGAGGCCGCTGACCACGGAAATGTCGTTGGGCACCGAATCGAGCACCAGGATGTCCCGGTACCCCACGTAGTCTGTCGTCAGTTGGGCAGCGGTCATGATCCGTAGCGTCCCGATCGCGGTCGCCAGGTTCAGCGGCTGATAGTCGATCTTCGCGTACAGTTCCTTGCTGGTCTTGGTCTTGACCCGCATGGGCAGCAGGGGAAGCAGCCGTTCCACCGACGACGACGTCGGGTGAAAATACAGCTGCGGGCCAAAGAAAACGGCCTTCGCGATGATGTCGTAGGCACGCGCAATCATCTTGTCGTCGGCCGTATCGTACGGCGCCACCTCGAAGGTCCAGGCCTTGGGGCCGTCGTAGTAACTGATGGCGCCCAAAATAAAGCGCCGGCTCGACGAGAAGTATTCCGTCTCGTTGAACTTCATCAAGCCCGGGACCAGGGGCTTGCCGCTGCCGGACAGATGGGTCGACGCGAATTCGTGATGAATCTTGAACTTGCGGCTGTTCTGAAAATACAGCGCGTCCCCGTCCAGTGTGTCGATCAACAGCTTGACCGAACGCGCGCCCGGGATGCTGGTGTCGAGCGGCTCGGAGCCCAGGGCCAGGAAGTCCTTGGTGCAGTTGATGTGCCTGAGAAAGTCGGGCGTGTCCGCGCCCGTTATCTCGCACGTACCCTCGACGAGGCCGCCCGTAGCGGGCGCGTCACTGCCACACGCCGAAACCAGCGCCAGTCCGACCATCGACAAATAATGGACCGATACCCTGGAAAAGCGCATGCCACAATTAGCGCAAATTTGTAACGATTTGCACCAAAAAAAAGGCGTCTGTAGCGGCTGCCGTCACGCCGCTTCGTCAGGGCTGCGCGTCGTCAACGCCAGGGCGTGGATGTCGCTGTGCATGGCATCGCCCAGCGCTCCATAAACCAGTCGATGACGATCCAGGGGACCCAGGCCGGAAAATGCGACGCTGACGACGGTCGCGGCATAGTGATCCCCACCCCCGGTCGTGTCGCGGACCTCGACCTGCGCGTCGGGCAGGGCCCCCAGAATGCGCGCGCGGATGGCATCGGCGGTGATAGGCATCCGACGACGTTAACCTATAATCGGGCACGATGAAGCTGGGACCCCGCGTCGCCATCATCACAACCCTGCTGATGGCCGGGGTGTTGGCGTTTTCCACGTGGGCGATCCTGCGCAACCGGCGCGTCGATCTGGAGGCGGACCTGCAACGGCAGGCCCAGGATCTCGCGGATGCGCTGACGGCCGGGCTGGAACCCCTGTCGCCCACCGACGCGCTGCAGGCCCTCGACAACCGTGTCGCGTGGGCCGCCGCCAAGAAGGGCCCTTTCGCGCTGGAGACCGTCCTGGCCGGTGCCACCCGCGCGGACAGCTACAGCTCGTGGGCGGGACTGGTGGAGGCCGCGACGCAGTCCGGATCGCCCGTCGGGCGGTTGTTCACGAACGAGGGCCGCCGGCCTTTGTTTGCGATGGCGATCCCGGTCCACAATGGCGCGCCGGACGATCCTGCGCGCCAGATGGTGGCCGTCCTGGGGTTGCGGCGCGACGGCAGCTACATCGACGAAGCGGTCGCGGCCACGGCCCGCCGCCTGGCGCCCTACCTCGTTGCAGGAATTTTTTTCCTGGGTGCCGTCGTCTATTTTTTGGTGCGCGGCAGCGTTGCCAGTCCCCTGCGCCGACTGGTCGAGGCCATTGACGCCGTATCGAAGGGCGATCTGTCGCGCGCGCTGCTGCCCCAGCGGGACGACGAGATCGGCTCGCTGGCGGCGCGCTTCAACGCCATGACCAACTACCTGCGCGAGGCGCAGCAGGAAGAGGCACGTTCGAACACCGCCCGCCTGGCTCTGGAGACGCGCCTGCGCCACGCTGAAAAGCTGGCAACGATGGGCCAAATGGCCGCCGAGATCGCGCACGAGGTCGGGACGCCCCTGAATGTGATCAGCGGACGCGCCCGCTCGCTTGTCAGGCGGCCGGGCGATCCGGCCGAGGTGCAGAAAAACGCGGACATCATCGCGGGGCAAGCCGACCGCATCGCCAAGATCATCCGCCAGGTGCTGGATTTTTCGCGCAAGAGCCACCCCAGTCTCACTCGGGTCGACGTGGCGCGGGTCGCCGCCGAGGCCATCAGCTTCGTGGACGAGGCCCTGCGACACCAGCATATCGAGGCGAACGTCCGCACGGCACCTGACCTGCCGCACATCCCGGGCGATCCCGAGGAGATCCAACAGGTCTGCCTGAACCTGCTGATGAACGCCGTGCATGCGATGCCCGGCGGTGGGCGGCTGTCCGTGGTGCTCGAATGCGTGACGCGGCGGAAAGAAGGCCTGGCCCTGAGTCCCGCCCGGCGCTTCCTGATGCTGGAAGTCAGCGACACCGGCCGGGGTGTGCCTGCCGCCGACCGCGAGAAGATTTTCGAGGCCTTCTTCACAACCAAGGACACCGGGGAAGGCACGGGCCTGGGCCTGGCCGTCAGCAAGGGTATCGTCAAAGACCACGACGGCTGGATCGAGGTCGACGGACCACCCGAGGGGGGTGCCATCTTCCGCGTCTTCCTGCCGGTGACCAACGACGACTTGCCGGACGACTTGCCGAAGGCCGCCGGATCAGCAACGATTGCTTGAGATGCTGAATGCTCGCTAGCGACGGCGACGGGACCACACGCGCCGTCATTTTGGTCGTCGATGATGACGCGGACATGCGCGACTTCCTCAAGGAGGAACTTGAACGCGAAGGTTTCTCCGTCGAGATCGCCCTGGGCGGCCGCGCCGGAGTCGAGCGCGTCAAGCAGGGCGGCATCGACCTGGTCGTGTCGGACGTCAAGATGCCCGATCTCGATGGTCTGGACCTTCTGCGCGAGATTCGGGCGGTCGAGCCCACACCGCACGTCATCACCATCACAGCGTTCGGATCCATCGACACCGCCATCCGCGCGGTCAAGCTGGGCGCGTTCGACTACATCACCAAGCCATTCGAGATCGACCAGTTGCTGCTGACCATTCGCAAGGCGCTGGATGAACGGGCGCTGCGTTCCGAGGTGGGTCGTCTGCGCGAGGAAGTCGCCCGCGCGTATCGATTCGATAACATCATCGGCCGTTCGCCGCCGATGCAGGAGATCTTCGGCCTGATCAAGCGACTGGCGGGTTCCACGGCGAACGTGCTGATCACGGGCGAATCCGGGACAGGAAAGGAACTGGTCGCGCGCGCCATGCACTTTCACAGCCCGCGCAAAAGCCGGCCCTTCGTCGCGGTCAACTGCGCAGCCATTCCCGACGCCCTTCTTGAAAGTGATCTTTTCGGTTACAAGCGGGGCGCGTTTACGGACGCACGCACCGACCGGCCCGGGCTGTTCGTGGAGGCCGAGGGCGGCACCCTGTTCCTCGACGAGATCGTCGAGTTGCCGCTGGGCCTGCAACCCAAGTTGCTGCGCGTCCTACAAGAGCGGGAGATCCGGCCGCTGGGCGCCACCAAGACGGAACGGGTCGACGTCCGGGTCATTGCGGCCACGAACCGCGACCTTGATGTCAGCCTGAAGCAAGGCGCGTTCCGCGAGGACTTGTACTACCGCCTGAACGTCATCCACATGAAACTGCCGCCGTTGCGGGCGCGCAACGAGGACGTCCTGCCCCTGGCCGAACATTTTCTGGCGCGCGCGGCCGAGCGGGCGGGCAAGACGGTGCGCGGATTCAAGGAAGCCGCGAACAAGATCCTGCTGGGATACGGCTGGCCCGGGAATGTGCGCGAGCTACAGAACGTGGTCGAACGCGCGGTGGCGCTGGCAGAGGGACCCATCATCGGGGTCGAGGACCTGCCACCCGCCATGCGCGAGCGCCGCAACCAGGATCGGCTGGCGACCGCCGTGGCGCAGGGATTGACGCTGGGCGATCTGGAACGCGAATACATACAGCGGGTCATGGACGCCGAGGGCGGCAACAAGACCCGCGCGGCCCAGCGCCTGGGACTGGATCGCAAGACCCTGTATCGCAAGCTGGAGGAATATGCGGCCGCGCCGGCCCCCGACGACGCCGAGCCCGAAGATTCGCCCTGACCGTGGTCGGTGCGCGCCGCGTGCAACGACCCGGGCGCGGTGATAAAAGGCGCGGATGCTGAACAGTTTCGATGCCCGTTCCGCCCTGCGCGTCGGCGACCGAACCTACGAAATCTTCCGACTGGGCGCGCTTGAAAAGGCCGGCTTTTCCGTCGGACGCCTGCCCTTCTCGCTGAAGATTCTGCTGGAAAACCTGCTGCGAACCGAGGACGGCCGCAGCGTCGACCAGGCGCAGATCAGGGCCGTCGCATCGTGGGATCCCGCGGCCGTTCCGTCGAAAGAGATCGCGTTCATGCCCGCGCGGGTCATCTTGCAGGACTTCACCGGCGTGCCGGCGGTCGTGGATCTGGCCGCCATGCGCGACGCCATGAAGCGCATGGGTGGCGACCCCAACCGGGTCAACCCGCTGTTCCCGGCCGAACTGGTCATCGACCACTCCGTGCAGATCGACGAGGCGGGGCACGCGCAGGCGCTGACCTTGAACAACCAGATTGAATTTGGACGCAACAAGGAACGTTATCGCTTCCTGCGCTGGGGCCAGTCGGCCTTTCAGAATTTCGTCGTCGTGCCACCCGACACCGGCATCGTTCACCAGGTCAACATCGAACACCTGGCCCGCGTTGTCTTCACCGGCACGCGGCAGGTCAGCCCCGGCGTGGTGCAGGCCTACCCGGACACGCTGGTCGGTACGGATTCACATACGACGATGGTCAACGGTCTGGGCGTGCTCGGCTGGGGCGTCGGCGGCATCGAGGCCGAGGCCGCGATGCTGGGTCAGCCGATGCCCATGTTGATTCCGCAGGTATTGGGCTTTCGCCTGCACGGCTTGCTGCGCGAGGGGACGACGGCGACGGATCTGGTCCTGACCATCACCGAGGTGCTGCGCCGCAAGGGCGTCGTCGGAAAGTTCGTTGAATTCTTCGGACCCGGCCTGCCCGCGCTGGCCCTGGCCGATCGCGCGACCATCGCCAACATGGCGCCAGAATACGGCGCCACCTGCGGCATCTTCCCCATCGACGACGAGACACTGCGCTACCTGCGGCTGACCGGCCGGTCGTCCGAACAGATTGCCCTGGTCGAAACCTACTGCCGCGCGCAGGGACTATTCGCGGACGCCAGCAGTCCGCAGGCGGCATACAGCGAAACGATGGAACTGGATCTGGCCACCGTCGAGCCGAGCGTCGCCGGACCCAAACGCCCGCAGGATCGCGTGCGCCTGGTCGATACGCGCAAGTCCTTCGAGGCGGCCTTGCCATCGCTGACAAAGGCCAAGAAGTCCGTGGCGACAGCGCCGCCGGCACAGCCGTCGATGCCTGAACTGCGCAATGGCTCGGTGGTCATCGCGGCCATCACCAGTTGCACGAACACGTCGAATCCATCGGTGATGCTGGCGGCCGGCCTGTTGGCCCGCAAGGCGGTCGAGCGCGGTCTGGAATCGAAGCCGTGGGTGAAGACGTCGCTGGCGCCGGGCTCGCAGGTGGTGACGACCTATCTGAAGGACGCCGGGGTCATGCCGGCCCTCGAAAAACTGCGCTTTCATGTTGCGGCGTACGGCTGCACGACCTGCATCGGGAATTCGGGGCCCCTGCCCTTGCCCGTCTCGGCCGCCGTCGAGGAGCGCGATCTGGTCGTCGCCTCTGTCTTGTCGGGCAATCGCAACTTCGAGGGCCGCGTCCATCCCGAGGTGCGCGCCAACTACCTGATGTCGCCACCGCTGGTCGTCGCCTACGCGCTGGCCGGCCGCATCGACATCGAATTCGACAAAGAACCCATCGGGCAGGACAAGGCGGGGGTGCCGGTGTTTCTGAAGGACATCTGGCCGTCGACACAGGATGTCGCCCAGGCCGTCGGCAAGAGCATCCGTCGCGACATGTTCGAAACAGCGTACGAGGCCGTGTACCGCGGCGACGCCGCCTGGCAGGGCCTGTCCATACCCGAAGGCGCCACCTACGCCTGGGACGACAAGTCGACGTACATCAAGCACCCGCCCTACTTCGACGGGATGCCGGCGCAGCCGCTGGCGGTCAACGAAATCAGCGGCGCGCGCGTGCTGGCTCTGCTGGGCGACAGCATCACCACCGACCACATTTCACCGGCCGGATCGATCAAGAAGGACAGCCCGGCGGGCAAGTACCTGCTGGGTCTCGGCGTCGACGCGAAGGATTTCAATTCCTACGGCGCGCGGCGCGGAAATCACGAGGTCATGGTGCGTGGCACCTTCGCCAACAACCGCATCAAGAACCAACTGGCGCCCGGAACCGAGGGCGGCGTGACCCGTTATCTGCCCGACGGCGCGGTGATGCCGATTTACGATGCGTCGCTGAAGTACCTGGCCGCTGGCATTCCGCTGGTCGTGCTGACCGGCAAGGAATACGGCACCGGATCGTCGCGTGACTGGGCCGCCAAGGGCACGCGCCTTTTGGGCGTGCGTATGGTCATCGCGGAAAGCTACGAGCGCATTCACCGATCGAACCTGGTGGGCATGGGCGTCGTACCCCTGGAATTCCTGCCGGGGGACAGCGCCGCCAAGCTGGGCCTTTCAGGCGAGGAACTTTTCGATACCATCGGCTTGCCGCAGCTTCTGGGCACGCCCTTCGGTGGCGCGCGCGAGATCACTGTTCGCTACACGCGGCACGCGGGCGGCACGCAAGGCGAGTTCCGCGCCCGCGTGCGCATCGACACGCCCCAGGAGATCCTCTACTACCAGCACGGTGGCATCCTGCCGTACGTCCTGCGGCAGTTGCTGGCGGCCAGCAAAGACAAGGGATGATAGCGCTGGGGTCCAGCACGCATCCCGCCTGGTTCGCGACCAGCGGGCAGCACCTGGGTGCCCTGCTGTCCGATCATCTGCACTGCGAACGCAAGGCCGCCGAGAACGCGATGTCCCTGGTGCGTCGCTACCCCAACCAGGCGGCCTTCGTCGAGGCGCTGACGCGATTGGCGCACGAGGAAACCAGCCACCTCGTTCAGGTCGCGGCGATCATGAATGAACGTGGCCTGGTTGTGCGTTCCGACGGGCCGAACCGATACGCGCGGGCGTTGCTGGCGCAGATGCGCGGGAACGAGCCTGAACGGCGCGTCGATGCGCTGCTGTGTGCGGCCCTCATCGAGGCACGCTCGCACGAGCGCCTGTCGTTGCTGGCGCGCGGGTTTCAGCAGCGCGGCGACCAGCAACTGGCGGACTTCTACGCCGCCCTGGGCGACGCGGAGGAGCGCCACGCGGAGATCTACGTGTCCCTGGCCAAGGACGCCGCCCCGACCGCGGCCGTCGACGATCGCCTGGCTGAGCTGGTCGAGCGCGAGGCCGAGATCTTGGCCGCCCTACCACACGGGCCGCGAATTCACTGAAGCAGCGGCTGGCGCGGTTCCATGTTGGTGTAAGGCGGCGCGGACAGCAGCGCCAGCAACACCACGGCCAGTTCGGATCGGGTCAGCCAGCGCTGAATCTGCGGCGGGATTTCCACCAGGGTTTCCTCGGGCAGGCCGTTGCAAGTCGAGAATCCCGAGCGGGCGCCGTTGGACTCGACCTTGTCGAGCATATAGTTGCACGTGGAGGTCGCGAGACTGTTCCGACCCGAGCGAATCGGAATCGTGCCACGAAACGAATCCGTCGTGATTTTGAAATTGACCCGGGCGCCGCTCCATGTGCCCGAAAATTCCAGCTCGTCGGGATCTTCTTCTAGATCGATTGCCACGACGCCGCCCGGACCTGTGCCTGAGGCGCCGTCGGCCTCGATGCGAATGTTGACCGCCTGTCCACCGATCGTACCGGTCATCTGCCCGCGCGAGATTCTCAGACTGCTGGCGGCGCCGATGATGTGCGGCAGTCGGACCGTCAAGGTCGACCAGACCGCCCCCCGACGCAGGGCGATTTCTACGCCGCCCTTGAGCTCGTTGAGGCCCAGGGAATCGGAAGTCCCGCAGCCACCCAGCGCGCCGGACAGCGCCACAATCACCAGGAAAGCGCTGCCTGGGCGGATCATCACGTCACTTAACCATAGTCGGCCCTGTCCCTGACAGCAATCCCGATCCAGAATCGGCCCCCCCATGCACCTTCTCACGACTTTGATCCTGGCCGCGGCGACGGCCGTCCCCGACCACGCCGCGGGTCGCGCCTTTCCGTTTGCGGTGGCCGAACGAACTTTTCCCAATGGCCTGCGCGCGTACGTCGTCCCGTACGATTCGCCCGGACTCGTGGCGTACTACTCGGTGGTGCGCGTGGGCAGCCGCAACGAGGTCGAACCCGGCAAGTCAGGCTTCGCGCACTTTTTCGAACACATGATGTTCCGGGGCACCCTTCGCTACCCCGCTGAGAAGTACAACGACGTCATCAAGAGCATCGGCGCCGACGCCAACGCCTTCACGTCGGACGATTTGACCGTGTACCACACGCTGGCGGGAAGGGCGGCGCTGCCGCAGATCATCGATCTTGAATCCGATCGCTTCTTGCACCTGGATTACAAGGAAGCCGAATTCCAAAAGGAAAGCCGAGCGGTCCTGGGCGAGTACAACAAAAGTGCGTCCAACCCCATGCAGAAGATGGTCGAGGTTCTGTACGACAACGCCTTTTCCATGCATACGTACCGGCACACGACGCTGGGCTTTTTGAGGGACATCGAAAAGATGCCCAGTCAGTTCGCGTACTCGCGACAGTTCTTCGATCGGTACTACCGCCCGGACATGGTGACGCTGCTGATTGTCGGTGACGTCCGCGCCGACGAAATTTTCCCCCTGATCGAAAGACATTACGGCGCCTGGAAGAAGGGGCCCGCCCGCCCGCCCGTGCCGATCGAGCCCCCACAGCGACAGCCGAGGCGCGTGGCGCTTGATTGGAAGGGCGCGACCTTGCCCATCTTCCTGGAGGGGTTTCACACGCCGGCCTTCTCCACCAGCAGCGTCGACGGCCCGGCGCTGGATGTCCTGGCCGAGTTGCTGTTCGCGGAACGTTCCCCCCTGTACCAGAAGTTGGTGATCGACGAACAGAAGGTCGAGGAACTGTCCGGCTCGAACGATCAGCACGTCGATCCGAATCTGTTCACCCTGTACGCGCGCGTGAAGAAGCCCGAAGATCTGGCATACGTCGAAGGCGCGATTCACGCCGAGATCGCCCGCGTCCAGAAGGAAGGCGTGGACGCCAAGACCTTGGCCCAGGTGCAATCGCACAGCCGCTACGCGTTTGCCGGAAGCCTGTCGACCGCAGATCACATCGCGACGACCGCGGCCGCATTCATCGCCCTGACGGGTCGCCTGTCGTCGATAGACGATTACTTTAGCTTGCTGGGAAAGGTCACCAGCGCCGACGTCCGGCGCGTGGCCGGCAAGTATTTCGTGCCCAGCAACAGCACCGTGGTGACGCTGAAGGCGGGGGGCAAGTGATCGCGCGTCTGGTCGTTCTGGCGTCATTTGTCGTCGTCGGCCCGGCCGTCGCGGCATCAGGCCCGGTGCTGCTGCCGTCGCCGGACAACCCGCTGGTGGCCATTCGCCTGTTCTTCAGCGTCGGTGCCGCCGACGATCCGGCAGGCAAAGAGGGTCTTGCCGCCTTGACCGCCAACATGCTGGGCGACGGCGGGACCAGGGATCGCACGTACGCCCAGATCCTGGACGCGCTGTACCCGCTGGCGGCCCAGATTCACACACAGGGCGACAAAGATTCCTTCGTCTTCACCGGCACCGTGCATCGGGACAACCTGCGCGCATTCGCCGATCTGCTGTCCGCGCAGATCCTGACGCCGCGTTTCGCCGCGGACGACTTCGCCCGCAATCGACAGAACGCCATCGACCATCTGACCAGTACCCTGCGCGGCAACGACGACGAAAACCTGGGCAAGGAGGCACTGGCCGGCCTGCTGTACCGCGGTCACCCTTACGGCCACCCCACCGCCGGCACGGTCGCCGGACTGCGCGCCATCACGCTGGATGACGTACGCGCCTTTTATCGCCAGCACTTCACCCGCGGCCGCCTGATTGTCGGCATCGCCGGCGGATACCCCGCCGATTTTGCGCCAGCCTTTGTTGCGCGCTTCGACGCACTATCCGCCGGTGGCGCGCCCCGCCGCGCGCTGCCGCCCGGCCCCGCACGCGCGGGAACCGATATCGTCATCGTCGACAAAGACGCCCGCGCCAGCGCCATCTCGATCGGACACCCTGTGTCCGTTACACGCGCCGATGCCGACTTTTACCCCCTGCTGGTGGCCGCCTCGTACCTCGGCGAACACCGAACGTTCAACGGCGTCTTGATGAAGCATATGCGCCAGCAGCGCGGTTTGAACTATGGCGATTACGCCTACGTCGAAAACTTCATCCAGGACGGCTGGAGCACATTCCCGCTGCCCAACCTCACTCGCAGGCAACAGCACGCGTCGCTGTGGCTGCGGCCCGTGCCGCCCGCCAACGCCTTGTTCGCCTTGCGCGAAGCGGTCTACGAACTGGACAAGCTAATCCGCCAGGGCATTCCCGACGACGCCTTCGCCGCGACGAGAACGTTCCTGGTGAACTACGCCGGGCTGTGGACCCAGGATGCTTCGCGGCGCCTGGGTTATGCGATCGACGCCGTGGTCTATGGCAAGGACGTCCTGGCTGAATTGAGGACGCGCCTGCCCACGATGACCAAGGCCGACGTCGACCGCGCGATTCGCA
>JANXXE010000213.1 GCA_025350815.1 Myxococcales bacterium
ACCGAAGACGACGAACAACCGCCCGGCGCCGCCCCGCAGCTACGTGACACCGAGGTCACACCGCCGGTGAAGCCGCTGGCCGAGATCTTGGACCGTCTGCCGCAGCAGCCGGGCGTCTACATCATGAAGGATCGGGGCGGGACGATTCTGTACATCGGCAAGGCGGCCAATCTGCGCAACCGCGTGCGCCAGTATTTCCAGCCGAACACCGGCGACACGCGCGATTTCGTGCCCCTGCTGGAAGCCGTCGTCGGCGACATCGACACGGTCCTGACGTCCAACGAAAAAGAAGCGCTGCTGCTGGAGAACACCCTTATCAAGCAGCACCAACCGCGCTTCAACATCAATCTGCGCGACGACAAAAGCTACCTGGTGCTGCGCCTGGACCCCACGGGCGAATGGCCGCGGCTGGAAGTCGTTCGGCGCATGAAGGACGACCACGCGTACCACTTTGGGCCGTACCATTCGGCCACCTCGTGCCGCGAGGCCCTGCGGGTGGTCAACCGGCATTTCCAGTTGCGCACGTGCACGGACCACGTCCTGCACAACCGCCGGCGGCCCTGCCTGCAGTACCAGATCAAGCGCTGCCCGGCGCCGTGCGTGTTGCCCGTTTCGCGTGATGACTATGCCGAACAGGTGCGGGATGTACGCCTGTTTCTGGAAGGCAAAAGCGACGAGCTGCTGGATCGTCTGGGCGGGCGCATGAAGGAGGCCGCCGCGCAGACCGATTTCGAACGCGCCGCCCTGGTGCGCGACCAGTTGCACGCCCTGCAGGCCACGCTGGAGGCACAGCGAATGGTGTCGAGCGCCTTCGTCGACCAGGACGTCTTCGGTTTTTACCGCGAGGGCCTGGCGCTGGAGCTGGTCGTGATGACCATCCGCGATGGCAAGATGGTGGGCAGCCGGGGCTTTTCGTTCACGGGACAAGAATTTCCTGACGCGGAAATCTTGTCCACCTTCGTCGGCCTTTACTACGACCTGTCGGCGGCGTTGCCAGACGAGGTGCTGTTGCCGTTCGACATAGACGATGCGGCGCTAAAGGCAGACTGGTTGACGGAAAAGCGCCAGCACCCGCACGGCAAAAAGGTGCTGGTGCTGGTGCCGCAGCGCGGACCACGCCACGATCTGGTCGAGCTGGCGCGCAAGAACGCGGCCGCCAGCTTTGCCAGCCGCCGCAACCGGCAGCAGGACGCCGAGGAAATGCTTGCCAAGCTGCAACGGCGGCTGAAACTGCCGCGGCCACCGCGCGTGATCGAATGCTACGACATCTCGCACGTGCAGGGCACGGACACCGTTGCCTCGATGGTGGTATTCACCGACGGGCGGCCGGACAAGGCGCGCTACCGGACGTTCAATGTCCACGGCCCCGGACCCGACGATTTCGCGTCCATGTACGAGGTGCTGTCGCGCCGATTTCGTCGCGCGCGCGAGCTACTGGAAAAGGAGGCAGCCGGCGCGCCACCGACGGACAGCCCGTGGCGCCTGCCGGATCTCATCGTCGTCGACGGGGGCAAGGGGCAGCTGGGCATGGCGCTGGCGGCGGCGCGCGATGTGGGCATCGACGTGCGGCCGGGCGTCGGGCTGCCCGTCGTCGCGTTGGCGAAAGAGCGCGACAGCGAGGCCCCCGAGTCGCCGTCGACACCCAAGACCCGACCGGATCGCCTGTTCCTGCCGCATGCCAAAGACGCCATCCCGATCCGCCCCAACAGCGCCGAGATGTTCGTCCTGCAACAGTTGCGTGACGAGGCGCACAGGTTTGCGGTGGCGTTTCATCGGGCGAAGCGGCGGCGGCGGACGCTGCGATCCGCGCTGTCCGACATTCCTGGCGTGGGTGCAACCCGGCAGAACCTGCTGCTGCGGCACTTCGGTAGCGTGAAGAAAGTGCGCGAAGCCTCCGTCGAAGATCTGGCGGCCGTCGAAGGCATCAACCGCAAGACCGCCGAGGCCGTGCGGAACCATTTTGCCGCCCAGCCCGAAGCGGCACCGCCCAGTTCAGAAGACGAGGCGCTGGACAGTGCGTTTGCCGACATCGAAAACCAGGATGATGCCGACGAGCCCGAGACGGCGTGACAGGCCCTGACACCCACGGTATAAGCGGCGGTCTATTGAACCAGCCCGCACGGAGATCTCGCAATATGACGCCCTTGTCGCCCCGCCCGATGATCCGAATGGCCGTTCTCGCCACCGCCGGTACGCTGTGGTTTTGTGGGGCGGTCGCCGCCGATGCGCCCGTCGCCGCACCCGCGGATTTCAAGCCCTATACCGAAAGTATTCCCGAGTCGAAGCTGTCTTTCGACCTGGTCCCGATTGCCGGCGGGAAATTCCAGATGGGCAGCCCGGCCAAGGAAAAAGGCCGTCAGAAGGACGAGGGGCCGCAGCACGAGGTCGAGGTGCATCCCTTCTGGATGAGCAAAACCGAAGTGACGTGGGACGAGTACGGCGTCTATACGGCCGAGGGCAACAGGCTGTTGCTAAAGGGCGTGGTCAATGAAGGCCCCGACGCCATCACCTACCCCACCCCGCCCTATGCAGACGAAACCTTCGGTTACGGCAAGAACAAGCAGCCCGCCATCGCCATGACCCAGCACGCCGCGATGTCCTACGCGCGCTGGCTGTCGAAGAAGACTGGCAAGACCTACCGCCTGCCGACGGAAGCGGAATGGGAATACGCGTGCCGCGCCGGGACGACGACGGCCTATTCATTCGGTAATTCGCCCAAAACCCTGGGCACCTACGCGTGGTTCGCGGGCAACGCTGCCAAGCGGCCCAACGTCGGCGGCGGCAAGAAACCGAACGCCTTCGGTTTGTTCGACATGCACGGGAACCTGGCCGAGTGGGTCATCGACCAGTACGACGCTGAGGCCTACGCCAAGGCGGCCCCGGGCGTTCTGCCCGTGACGATTCCGGGGAATCGGCGTTACCCCCACGTCGCCCGCGGCGGCTCATGGACCGACAAGGATGTGTCATTGCGCTGCGCGGCCCGGCGGGCGTCGAACAAGGAATGGAGCAAGCAAGATCCGCAGAATCCGCAGAGCATCTGGTGGCATACCGAGGCCACCAACGTCGGATTCCGCCTGGTGCGCGTGCCCAACGAATATCCGGCCCTGAAGGACGTGAAGTCCAAGATTACCGAGGCAAGCCCGTACTGACAGCTAGCGGCACGGCGGCGTTTTCAGAAAACTGAGCGAAAGGGGACCATCATGAGCGACAGCAAGGACATCCACATGGATCGATCACGCCGCGAGGCCATCAAGTCGGGTGCGGCCACGGCAGCCGGTGCCGCGGTGCTGGCCACCGTTGGACGCCTGCGCGCCGCCAGCGCGGCTGGCAGCGACGAGATCAGGGTTGGTCTCATCGGCTGCGGGGGCCGGGGAGCCGGCGCCGCGGGACAGGCCTTGCGGGCCGCCAAGGGCGTCAAACTGGTCGCCATGGGTGACACCTTCAAGGATCGCCTGGACGGCACACTCAAGCATCTCAAGGAGGGCGAATCGGGCGCCCTGGTCGACGTGCCGGCGGATCGCCAGTTCATCGGTTTCGACGCCTACGAGAAGGTCATCGCCCAGGACGTCAACTACGTCATTATCGCGACGCCGCCTGCGTTCAAGGCGCCGATGATCAAGGCGGCCATTGCGGCGGGCAAGAACGTCTTCACCGAGAAGCCCATGGCGGTCGACGGGCCGACCATCCGCATGTGTTTTGAGGCGGGGGCCGAGGCCAAGCGCAAGAACCTGGCGCTGGGCGTGGGCCTGCAGCGCCACCACCAAAAGGCGTACCTGGAGGCGATGAAGCGCATCCACGGCGGCGCGCTGGGAGAAATCACCAGCGGCCGTTGCTACTGGCTGCAGAAGGAACTGTGGATGAAGCCGCGCCAGCCGGCCTGGACGGATATGGAATGGCAGATGCGCAACTGGCTGTACTTCGCCTGGCTGTCGGGCGACCACATCGTCGAACAGCACATCCACAACATCGACGTCATGAACTGGGGCATCGGCGCCCACCCTGTCGCCGCGGTGGCGATGGGCGGCCGGCAACAGCGGATCGATCCGGCCTACGGCCACATCTATGATCACTTCGCGGTCGACTACGAATACCCGAAGGACGTGCACGTGATGAGCCTGTGCCGCCAGATCCCGGGTTGCCACAACCAGATCTCCGAGCACCTGGTGGGCACGCAGGGTCGATTCGACAGCACAGGTGACGGATCCATCAAGGGCAAGAAGTCCTGGACGCCCGTCGCGGCCGACGCCAAACACGCGAACCTGGATCCCTACCTGGTCGAGCACACAGATCTCATCGAGAGCATCCGGAAGGGCAAGCCCAACAACGAGATGCAGTACTCGGCAGAGAGCAACCTGGCCGCGATCATGGGCCGCATTTCGGCGTACACGGGCAAGCGCATCACTTGGGAGCAGGCCCTCGAATCCAAGGAAAGCCTGGTGCCGGCGAAGCTGGCATTCGGCAAGCTGGCGACCCCGCCGGTTGCCATCCCCGGCACGACGGACATCATCTAGTCCGGCATGGACGACGCACTTGCGCTCGCGACGCTGGTTCGCGAGCGCAAGGTTTCGCCACTTGAGTTGGTCGACCAGGCCATCGCCCGCATCGAACGGGTGAACCCGCGTATCAACGCGGTGGTGACCACGATGTTCGAGCAAGCCCGGCAGGCGGCCGGCGCGGCGCTGCCTGACGGACCCTTCCGCGGCGTGCCGTTCCTGATCAAGGATCTGGACGCGGCGTGCGCCGGCGTGCGGATGACAGCAGGCAGTCGCTACTTCAGCACCTGCGTCCCCGGGCACGACAGCACCCTGGTGCAACGCTATCGCAGGGCCGGACTGGTGATTGTCGGCAAGACCAACACGCCCGAATTGGGGCTGACACCGGTCACAGAATCGGCGCTGCTGGGGCCGGCGCATACGCCGTGGAAACCTGGATATACCTCGGGTGGCTCCAGTGGCGGCAGTGCCGCGGCGGTGGCTGCCGGGTTGGTGCCGATGGCCCACGGCGGGGACGGGGGCGGCTCGCTGCGCATTCCGGCATCGTGCTGCGGCGTCTTCGGCCTGAAGCCGTCACGTGCGCGTACGCCGGCGGGCCCGGACCGCAGCGACAGCTGGAACGGCTTTGTCGTGCAGCATGCCATCACCGTCAGCGTGCGGGACAGCGCCGCGCTGCTGGACGCCACGCACGGGCCCGAAACGACGTCGCCGTACCACGCGCCGCCCGTCGAGCGTTCGTTCCTGGAAGAAACCCGGACCCCATCCGGCATCCTGCGCGTCGCGATGACCAAGCGGCCGCATCTGCCGGGGACGCTGCACCCGGACTGCGCGGCGGCGGTCGACGATGCCGCGCGCTTGCTGGAACAACTGGGACACCGGGTCGACGAGGTCGACATCGACATCGACGCCACGCAGTTCGCGCGCGATTTCTTCTTGCTGGTCTGCGTGGAAACGGCGGCCACGATCGTCGCGGGCGCCGCCGTGGTCGGGCGTCAGGCGCGATCCCGCGACTTCGAGGCCCCGACCTGGATCTGCGGGATGCTCGGCCGCCAGCACACTGCCCTTCAGGCCGCGCAGGCAAAAGAGCGTTTGCACACGCTGGCCCGGAAGGTCAGCCGATTCTTCGACGACCACGACGTCCTGCTGTGCCCCACCCTGGCGTCGCCACCCGTTCGCATCGGATCACTTCTGCCCCGCGGCGCCGAGGCATTCGCGCAGGCGGTGATTGCGCGGGCCAACCTGGGCTTCGTTCTGCGCCTGCCCGGTGTACTGGACGCGACCCTGGCGCGCGTGTTTGCGTTCATGCCCTTCACGCCGCTGGCGAACGTGACGGGTCAGCCCGCGATGAGCGTGCCCTTGTACTGGAACGGCGACGGTCTTCCCATCGGCTGCCAGTTCACGGCGCGCTTCGGCGCTGAAGGCGTTCTGTTTCGCCTGGCCGCACAGCTGGAACAGGCCCGGCCATGGGCCGGCCGACAGGCCCCGGTGTCATGAGCCTGCGCGAGGGGCACGGACCGTCTCGACGGCCGCGGCTTCCGCACCGTCGACCAGGGCACCATCGGCGATGCGGACCACACGCCGCGCGTGTTTCATGACGCGCGGATCGTGGGTCGAGAACAGGAAAGTCACGCCGTGCTCGCGGTTCAGCTTCAGCATCAGATCGATGATCTGTTCGCTGGTGACCGAGTCCAGATTGGCGGTCGGCTCGTCGGCAAGAACCAACTGCGGCTGGGTCACCAGGGCGCGCGCGATGGCCACGCGCTGGCGCTGCCCCCCGGACAGCTCGTCGGGTTTGTGGTGCAGAAACTTTTCGAGTCCCACGGCGACTGATACCTCGGCGACGCGCCTTTTCAGATCGGCACGGTTGTCGCCCCGGATGAGGCAGGGAAACTCTATATTTTCTGTCACGTTGAGAACGGCAATCAAATTGAATGACTGGAAAATGAAGCCGATCTTCCGATTGCGGATTTCCGCCAGATCATTGAAGTCCTGGCCGCCGAGTTCGACGCCGTCCAGCTTGTATGAACCCTCGTCCATCTTGTCGAGGCAGCCGATGATGTTGAGCAACGTGGTCTTGCCCGAGCCCGAGGGACCCATCACGACGGTGAACTCGCCCGCATCGATGGTCAGGTTCACACCGTTCAGGGCCGGAACGCTGGTCTGTCCCAGCCGGTAGGTCTTCTTTACGTTCTCAAGCTCGACAAGGTGCATACGACTCCTTCGGTCAGTAGAACAGACGGACGCCAGCGAGGACACGCCAGCCAAGCGGCGTCAGCGAAAATTCGCCGTAATGGTGTTCCGCAACGGCGACCTGCTGTGAAGCGAGTCCTGGCAGCGGTGCGAAGGCGGCCAACGTGAGGCTAACCCATTCACGCACGCTCCAACTCACGAGCGGCGCGAACTGCCCCGTGAGATCTTGGAGATTCAGTATCACAGTCGCCTGCACCGTGAAGTCGTCGTGAATACGCGGCTTCAGCGCAGAGACAAAGAGATAGTGCCGCCGAATGGGATCGAAAGAAAACTTCTGTGGCACCCCCTGATCGCGACCATCCATCGTCGCCGTGGGCATCGAAGTGGGCGCCGCCGCTGATGGCATCAGACTGAGCAAACGCACGCCGGTCTCGAACTCGTCCGCCGTATAGCCGTCGCCATTGAAGTAGTACTCAAGGCCCAGCGTGGAATCGTCGGAAAAAGTGTAGCGAGGTCCCAGTAGCATTTTGGTCACCATCGCGTTCCCAAGATTCTTGAAGGGACGCACACTGCCCCGCTGCACCAGGGCCTCGCCGTGTACTTCGACAGTCTTGCCGACCAGGCGCGAAAACGACGCCCCCAGGCGGCTTTTGTTCTCGAAGGCGTCGTTGTATCGATTGGTGAAGACGTAATACAGCCCCAGATCAGCATCGGCCACCAGGGCGTACACACGCGCAGCCGCGGCATAGTGGGCGCTTCTGTCCGGCGCCTCGGGATCGACAATCAACGTCGATGGAACACCACCGTAGATACCGAACGCCCGTGCCGCGCCCACCAAGGAAACCGTGAATCGTTCGTACGGCACCTCGACCCGCGCCAACCACGAGCCAGCGCGTTGCTGCGTCGGGTCCGTCGGATCTTTGGGGGGATTCAGAAGATCCGTCGGGTTCAGGGCCTGGCCTGGTCCCCACACGATGCGCTTCTTGCCCGCCGTAAGGTTCAGATGGTCAGTGACGTTGTAGGATGCGTAGGCCTCGCTAATCACGGACAGCGGGCGGTAGGCCGGCACATCGTGAAAGCCGTCCGGAAACGCCCAGGCCCGCTGGTAGAAGAACGAGTCGTCGATCAGTGCCAGTCCACGATCGCCCCAGCGCAGCTTGAGCTGCATATTCAGCTCGGTCAGATTCGCCCAGGCTGGAACATCAGCGGTGGGCAACAAGCCGCCCGTGCGCACGTGGGCCGCCCACAGCCGCGAATCCACATATCCGTTGACTGCCGGCTGCGCGACGGCCGCGGGAGCAACGCCCAGCAGGCACAAGACCAGCAAGCGGCGCATCGTTCAGCGCCCCAGATCGTCCAGCACGAAACGGGTGCCGGCGGGTTTGACCCGCGTGTCCATCGTGGCGATGGTCATCACGCTGAAGCGTTTGGTCGCCAGCATGTTCTTCATGACGATCTTCGATGGCCGGGAGAATCCGCCATCGAAGGCCTTGATGTCAGAGAACTCTGCCTCTCGCAGCATCTTGCCGCTGGCGGTGAAGAACTGCCCCTTGACCGGCAACCGGTCGATCTTGCGCATCCACAGCTTGATGCGGTCGTACGCGGCGTCGGCCGTCTTCGCCTTGAGTTCGACGGACCAGGTGTCAGGGATTTCGCTCGTGCCGAGCAACGTGGCCGTGTAATCGACCTGGTAATTCACGCGCAGCACGTCCGCGTTGTTGAAGTCCCCGCCCTGGAACGATTCGCGCGACGCCAGCCGCACGGACCCGCTTCAGGCTGGGCATGTAGACCCACAGGTTCTCACCCTGGCGCAGCATCTCCTGGCCCTTGACCGCAGCGGGCTCCTGAAACCAGACGCGCATCTTGTCCTTGCCCGATTTGAGTACGCGCATCTTGTAGGCGCGCTCGCTGCCGTCGTCGCGGTGGGCGACCATCTGGCTTACCGAATCGAAATTCTCGGGACCCATCGTGGCGTCGTAGGACTTCAATAGATCGTCCGCCGTCGGGGGGCTGGCCGCGGCGCGACCACCGACCAGGACCAGCAGGGCAACTGTCAGAATCGTGCGTTTCATGAATTCTCCTCTCACAGGGCGCGCAGGGCCTCGACGGGACGCAGGCGGGCCGCCTTCCACGCAGGGTAAAGCGCGGCGACGATGGCCCCCGCGACGGCGCCCAGCAACGCGGTGGTGATCACGCCGTCGGGGATCACGGGCACCAGGTGGTAACGCTCGACCGTCTGTCCAGGCGCGGCCATCTTGATCCCACCCGATGCCGTCAGACCCCACACCACCCCGCGCGCGACGGCGGCCCCGAGACCACCGCCGATAACCGCCAGCGTCGCAGCCTCGATGACGAACAGAAGACTGATGCGGGCACGGCGCATACCGACGGCCATCATCGTGCCGATTTCGCGCGTGCGTTCAAGGACGCTCATCACCATGGTGTTGACGACACCGAAGACGACGATCACCAGAAACACGACCGAGACAATTCCCACGATGACGCTTTGAAAGCGAATGACGTCCGCGATGTTGGGGCGCAAGACCTTCCAGGTTTCGATCTCGTAGTCCGCGCCCAACGCCGCACGCAGGGCGCCGGCGACGCCATCGATGTCGCGCACGTCCGCGACGCCCACCACCCATTCGGTAACGCGCCCAGGCATGCGCAGCAATTCCTGCGCATAGGCAAGCGGCACATCCATCAGCCGTTTCGATTCAAAGGCATTCGCGTTGTCGACGGTTCCGGCGACTTCCAGATCCAGCGCGTTCTGTTGGCCCCCTTGCGTGGATGCCTGCACGCTGAGGGCCGCGCTGCCCACCTGCGCGCCAAGGGCCCGCGCCAGTTCCGCCCCGAGGACGGCACCGCTGCGATGGCCTGTAGTGATGCGCGTCCCCTGCACGTCGTTTCCCGCCCAGGGCAAGGCCTGATATTCGCCCACGGGATCGACGCCACGGCCAACGAACATCGTTCCGTCGCGCCCGTTGTTGACGAGGCCACCAAAGACAATGCGCGGGGACGCCGCGACCACGCCAGGAACGGCGCGAATCGCGTCGACCAGTGCGCCTGACTGGGGCATATCCAGCTTCAGCGGCTGGTTGTCGCGCACGTCCGCGTAACCCCTGCGGTGAATTTGAATGGCGCCCACCTTGGCCCTAATGACGTCGTTGGACATCAGGACACCCAGACCATTGCCGAAGCCCGACAGCACAAGGGTCATCGCCACCCCAAAGAAAATCGCACCCAAGGTCAGGGCGCTGCGCGAGCGATTGCGCTGGATGTTGCGAAAAGCGAGGCGAAGCAAGGTCAGCATGGCGGTGAATTCATTGGCCTGCCAGGGCTTGCACCGGGCGTAGGCGACTGGCGCGAAAGGCCGGATAAAGGGCGAACAGTCCCGCGCCCAACATCGCCAGCGCGCCCACCTGTGCCAGATACGGCAGCGTCACGTACGGGACCAGGACAAAGGGCACGTTGGACCCGGGCGCGGTCATCTCGATGCCCCGGCGGGCCAGAATCCTCACCGTCACGAGCCCCGCCACGCTGCCCACCAGGCCACCCAGCGCGCCCAGCGCCAGCGCCTCGGCCACGAAAAGCGCCAGGATCATTCGACGCCGCACGCCCACGGCCATCATTGTGCCGATCTCGCGCGTGCGTTCGAAGACGCTCATCAGCATCGTGTTGGCCACACCCAGCAGCATCAGGAACATAAACGCCGACGCGATGAAATTGATCACGAAGTTCTGGCGACTCAGCGCCTGCTTCACGAACGGCGCGGCGTCCGACCAGGTGTGCACCTCGTAATCGGGGCCCAGGCGCACACGCAAAGCGGCCGCGATCGCATCGGCCCGATCAAGCGACTCGATGGCCACGGCCAATTCCGTCGCGCGGCCTTCCATCTTCAGCAGCCGCCGGGCAACAGGCAGGGGCACGATGCCAATCTTCTTTTCACCCGGCATGGCCAGGTCCATCGTGCCCACCAGTCGAATATTCTCGCCCGACAGCGCGCCGTCCTTGTCGGACGCCAGGATGGCCGCCTGGGCACCCCGTTCTAGCCCGATTGATCGGGCCAGCGTGGTCGTCAACACCGAACCGTCGGTGGCGTCGATCCAGTGGCTACCAGCGGTGAGGGTCTTTTCGCGCAGGGGACACACGCGCAGTTCGGCTTCGGGATCAAGGGCGACCGTGGCCATGAACAACGTCTCGTCGCCCGAACTGACCATGCCGGCAAATTGGATCCGCGGCGCGACGGCGACCACGCCCGGCTGCGCCTGAACCTGGGCGATCGCCCGGGCGGCGTCGAAATCCAGCGCCAGCGGCGTCGACAACACGTTGGCGAAGTATCCCGTGCGGTGGACCTGCAGCGCGCCGGTCTGACCATTGGCCACGTTGGTGACCAGCGCGCGCTGTAGCCCATTAAGCAGGCCCCGCATCGACACCATCACGCCGACACCTACAAACAGCGCCGCCAGCGTGATCAGCGTCCGACGCCGATTGCGCACGACATTGCGGGCCGCCAGGCGAAAGACCGTCAGCAAGCCAAGGCCATCAGGTGCTGCGGGATGCGCGGCAAAGGCCGGGCGTGCAAAGGCCGGGCGCAATGGTAATCGGGCATCGGTGGTGGCCGAGTATATGCGTAGGCTTTTCAGCGGGGAATCTATCTAATCCAGCGTGCAACGGCCTCCCGGCCTCGGCTTCGGCCTGGACCCGGCGGTCGTTTTTATTCGGGCGCCCAGACGAAACACGGCGACAATGCAAGCATGTTGCAGGGCACCGGGCAGGACGACGATGGGGATCCAGAGCGCAAGAAGACCCGGCGAGCCTGGCGGGACGTTCTGCTGTCCTTACTTGGCGCCGGCATCTTCGGGGTCATCCTGGTGTCGTACATTCTGAAGGGGGTGACCATTCCCCAGCCGACCATCCTGCTGCCGGAAACCGACGCCGGCGCGCGATGGCCAGATGACCTACAACTGGGACAACGTGTGGCGGGACGATTCGTCGCCGCCTTGCATACCGGCGACCTGGACGCCGCGTACGCTCAGATGGCCGGCCCCTACCGAGAAGGCGCGTCTTTGAAGATCTTCCGTGCGGCGTGGACAACGTCACCGTTGCTGGCCAGCCCACAAAGCATAAAACTGTCGCGCGCGCACAGCGCCACGATGCAACTGCCGGGCGGCGGTGGTTTCGTTCGCGGCGCCACTTTCACGGCGAACGGGATGTTGCTGGTTGGTTCGGGTGCTTTGGAAGTGTCGTTTACATTTCTGCGCGAGGCCGAGGACGCCCATGTCATAGCCGTATTTGTCGGCGGTATCCCGATTGTGCAGGGACTTGGCCAGCAACCGGCGCGCTAACCGAACGGGTCTAATTAGGGGGTTCGCGGCGACAGACTGCGCAGCTTGATGTTCCGGAAGGCGACCTCGCCGGGATGATCCTGCAACAGCAGGTGACCCCGTGCGGCTTGACCGAATCCGGGGATGTCCTTGTACTTGCTGCCGGCAATCAAGGCCTTTAGCTCGGGGCTGGGCCGGTTGTATTCGACCACCTTCCGGCCGTTGAGCCAGTGTTCGATATGCGGGCCGCTGACGATCAAGCGGATGGAATTCCACTGACCTGCCGGATTGATCCGCTTGTCCGTCGCGGGCGCGATGAGGTCGTAAAGTGCCCCCGCCGCGTGGTTGCCGTCCTTGCCCTTGCTGGCGTCGTCTGCGTTCTGGTCGTCGAGAACTTGATATTCGAAACCGAGGCCCGAATGGCCCTGCTTCACCATCCGCTCGTCAACCAGGTACTTGATGCCGCTGTTGCCGCCCGAGGTGATTCGATAGTCGACGCTGAGTTCGAAGTTCTCGAACTCGTCGATGGTAATGATGTCCCCGGGAGCATTTTTGTCGCCCGGCCCACGCACGCGACCCAGTGTCCCGTCGCGCACAACCCAGCCGCCATCGGGCATCCCGGGGCGGTTAAAACCTCGCCAGCCGGTCGTCGTTTTTCCATCGAACAGCAGCCGCCAGCCTGCCTTCCTTTCGGCGGCGCTCAAGCTGTTCGCCTCGGGTGATGCGACTGCCGCCCCCGCCGACCAGCCCAGGGCCAGCGCCGCGAGACACAGCCGCGCAGTCATGAGATGCAACCTGGTTCGTCGCGCCATGTTACTCAATACTTGTAGTTGAATCCGATTCTTGCCCGGAAGGGTCCCATCCGTGACGTTTGCTGGCCGAACGCAGGTCCATCCTGCTCCTGTACACCGGTCACCGTTCGCAAGGCCAGCACATTCAGGACGTCGATGTAGAATTCCACCCGCTGGCCCAGCAGCGGACGCAGGTTCATGCGCGCCTGCACACTGAGATCCTGCATGTCGGGAAGACGCAGCTCACGATCATCGGTTGGATCGTTGATATTGGACCCTGGATTCGTGCCACGTCGCGCCCGGTAATCGTCGTAGCCTCCGGTCTCGGTGTTGCGAAACAAACGACTGTAGGGCAGGCCGGAATAGTAGTTGTACCGCACGCCCAAAGAAAGCCACTGCGTCGTCTGGTACACCATGGTCGTCTTCAATTCGTGCCGGTGATCGTCAGCCAGCGGCGCGTTCAAATAGATATCGCGGGGCGCGATGTCCCCGTAAGGACCCGCGTTGCCCTGATACACAGTGCCGTCCAGCCGGCTCCAGGTGTAGGACACGTTCGCTCGAACGTTGCCCTCGCGCTTCGTCAGGGCTGTCGTGACCCCCACATATGTTCTGCGGGCCCCGTCCGGCG
Organism: Myxococcales bacterium; assembly: GCA_025350815.1. Taxonomy (GTDB): domain Bacteria; phylum Myxococcota_A; class Polyangia; order Fen-1088; family Fen-1088; genus JANXXE01. Next base: position 13,427 of record JANXXE010000213.1, read on the forward strand.
TCCCCATGTCCATGACTGTCCTGGCCCGGCCGTTTCGATAGGGCCCTTCCCGATTCAGCTCGCTACCAGAAGGATTCCAGACCCGGTTCGTCTCCCTCGATTCGTACTGGTTCGCAAAGCGCCGGTAGACCAGGTCGGTACCCAGGGCCAGGCCATCCACGATCTCGCGCTGCGCGCCCGTGGTGTATTCCCAGGTTCGCGGGATCTTGAGCGCCTCCCGACAGTCCTTGCCCGTGATGTCGATGCCCGTCGGGCCGCAGGGCAGGCCAAAGGTATTCGCCGACAGGCCCCCTGCAAAGGTGCATCCGACATCGAAGGCCATCGTCGTCGGGTTCCACGAACACTTCTTCGACGCCTGACTGCCGCTGCTGAACTGCGCAAGGTTCAGGGTGTCGACGTCGACGTATGAGCTGAAGCTGCCCCGCAAGACCGTGCGCCCGTCGTGCGTGGGATCCCAGGCCGCCGTGACACTGGGGGCCCAGGCCAGCGTGTTGACCGCGACGTCGCCGCGCTGATTCTCACCCTTCCCGAACACCAAGCTGATGGCAGGCGTGAAGGTCAGGTAACGGCTCGCGCGCCAAACATCCGCCGCCGTGGCCGTATTCTTCGTCGACCGGCTGGAAATAATGGTCCAGCCGTAGCGAGGGGTCTCGTACCGCGGATCGTTCGAATAGTAGGACGTCAACTGCAACGGGATATCGCCATTGTATTCCAGGAATGAATCGCCCGGCCGCGCCGTTCGGTTCGTTGCCCGCTCGACCCGAAAGGTGTCGGACAGTTTCAGATCATGCTCGCCCAAACTCTTGGTCGCCAGGAAGTACTCTATCCGATTGATGAATTCCAGGCTGACGGTGTCGTTGCGTTCGTGATTGTTGTTGTCGTTGTTGTAATAAACAGTGCGCGGATACGTATTCGACACCGGCACAACGAAATCGCAATTCGGGTTCGTCAGACACAGCCTGGGGTATATGTGCTGCGGTACAGTGATGGCACCGACCTGGCTGCGAAACACCAGCTTGTCTGTCAGCAGCGCCTCCCAGATAAGCCCACTGAACCAGCGCCGACCACGGCGATCCTCCTGGGCGTCCTCCGTAACGCCGATGCCCCGTCGGTTGTATTCCCACACCTCATCGAAATTCGACACACTGGTGATCTTATTCCTGGGTGTCGCCTGCCAAGTAAATTTGATCGTCCCCTTCAAAATCTGCTTCTGCGCCAGGGGGGGGTCCGGCAAAATGCCTGCCGGATCCTTGTCGCGTGCGTCTCTGATCAGGTGATATTCGACATTGGTCGAGAACCAGAGGCGATCTTTGACGATGGGACCCGATATGGTTGGATTGACGACGGAATAGCTGCTGCCGTTCTGACTATCTGTCCCGTCGCGAAAGAATTCCATCTGCCGCGTTTGGACGCTGCCGGCCATTTCGACCTCGTAGCGGTTTGAACCGGAACGGGACACCAGGTTGACCAGGCCGCCCGAAGCCGTGGGATTGTCAGCCCCGTAGCCACCGCCCTGGATCTCGTATGCCGCGGCGGATTTCATGGTTGGCGACTGACCCAACATATTGAAACCGTCCATGGTGAAAACGGTCTGGTTGTCGTTGCCGCCGCGCATACGAACGCCGCGAATGGCGCCAGAGACATTTGAGACCATGTTCGAAAAGGCGGTGTCGCGCGTGGGCTGCGGCAAGGAGTCGACGAAGTCGACGTCGAAGACTTCCTTGATGTTGGCGGTTGTGGTGCTGATGAGCGCCGACTTTTCCACAACGACGACCTGCTCCTCAGCGGTCTTGACCTCCATGATCGGCGAGACCTCGGCAGACGCCGAAATCCCGACCTTCACGCCCTTTTGAACATAGGGGGCAAGTCCCGGGGCGGTCGCCGTCACCTCGAAGTCACCCGGCTGTAACTGCATGATTCGAAAGAATCCTTCATCGTTGGTGTAGACAGTCTTCTGCCCACCAATCTGTGTGGCCGATTTCACCGATACCTTGACGCCCTTCACGGGATTTCCCGATTGGTCCATGACATTGCCGACAATCGAGCCTGAATCGCCGCCCTGCGCGCGTACGACGGCGGGAACCAGGGACAATACGACGAACGCAATACGGCAGTATTTCCGTGACATTTTCACAGTCCTCCCTCGAAGGCCGGGTGGCCTCAGTTACCTAGCAGTCCGTAAACCTGTAAAGCGCCGGCCGCCACGGTGGCACTGGACCCGGTCCAGCTTGGGGCATAGACCTTGCCATTTGCCACCGTCGGGTACGAGTACGATGCGTACATGCCCAGGTCGTCGCGCGCCCTGTTCTGGACGCTTTCCCACAACAACTTGCCCGTGACGGCGTCAAAAGCCCCCAGTCGACCCGGTACGACCATCTGGTTGGGGTTTGAAATGGCCCGCAATGCCCAGATGACGCCGCCCTCAGGACCGTTCGAAGAGATAGTCATCGTACCCGACGAATACTCGGTACCGTTGTCCCCCCCAACCACCGCCGGCGTCTCGTCGAATTTCATGCCATTGAACTTGAATCCCAGAAGCTTCGTCTGGGAGGGCCAGGCAAACACCATCGGACCCATGGGGCCTTGCCAGTAAATGAATCCGCCCGAATGCCTGCCAGCGAACGCCGGTCCCGCGCCCTTGAACTTCTGGATGACCGCCGTGTCATCGGCTCGTTTTCCCAGATTCTCCTTGTCATACAGGAATGCCCACTGATCCTTGCCGCCCATTATGATTCGCCCGGAATTGGGAATCAGCAGCGGACCACCCATCCCGTAGTCGATGTCGGTACCGTCGAGGATCTTGTAGTTTCCGCAGATATGCCAATCAAGCAGTTTGACGTCCTTGCCCAGTTTGACCATGGCCTCGCCGAGCACCAGCGGTGTCGGACCCGTACCGGAACCATTTCCGGTGGCGAAATAGACGCTGCCCTGGTCGTCACCCACCAGGCCGTTACCAGACATCCAAATTCCGGCCTGCCCGCCCGTGGCGCTGGTATTGAAGACGCCGGTCTGGCGAAGGGTGGTGGCGTCATAGGCCATGACCCAGCCATGGTAGGGCCTGGTATCACCGTGCGAGGCGAAAGCCATGTAAACAGTCCCGTTCTGCAACAGCAGCCCCGGGCGATTGAGATGCGTCTTTGAATCGAATGCGATCATGCCGTTCGCGGCCCCGTCGCCCGTGCCGGGAACGCTTGCACTGATGGCCACGGGACTGCCCGTCTTGTGCGCGCCGGTCAGAATGTCGAGCGCATTGAGCCTCTGAACATAGGCCCCATTTTCGAGGTGCTTCGACACCGCGTATAGCGTCTTGGTCGCCACGTCGATGACCGGGGTCGACATCGCTCCGACCTCGGGCCGAACATCGTTGCAGCTACACACAGAGCCCTTCGGAACCGACGGGCCGAGCTTCGTCAACCACAGCGGCATGGTGGCGGCCGCGTCGTCGGCATCGAAGGCATAGATATTGTTGTGGGTCGTTTCAACGTACACGACGTTGCGCGTTTTTCCGGCCACCATCACCGACGAAACGACCAGCGGCTGCGCGTAAATCTGACCCTCGACCGGCCGCGAGAACACCTTGCCGAACGTCGCCATATTGACGTTTGTCGGGGTCAGCCGCGCTTCCTGACTGTTCCAGCCGGTTCGTGAGTTGTTGTACTTCTGGGTCGTGACGTTGATTCCCGGCCCATTTGCCGACGTGACATCACCAGTAGACGAATCCCTGACTGGCGCCGCGTCTGTGGTCCCGGCGGCACCGGCCACGCCGCCACCGGCCACGCCGCCAGAAGCACCGCCACCGGCCCCCGATGCCCCGCCGGAAGCTGGCAGCCCGTTTGTGTCCTTGGTACTCGAATTGGGTGACGCGTCTGAAGCGCCGGTGACGCCGCCGTTGTCGTCGACAGGCTCGCCGCGGTTTGTCTGCCGGGCCGATGGACCCGGGCAAGCGGCGATTAGGAGCACCAGGAACGGTGCGGGCACCCGAAAGCGAGACGACCTGTCCATGTGGCAAGGAAGCCGCTGCTTTCCCAGCTTTGGTTACAGCAAACGATTTTGCCGACGTCGCCAGCGGAACGAGCCTGCGGACGCTTGATTACAAATGCAGCGCGCGGCACCCGTGGCTGGGCACCGCGCATTCGGTAAACTTGAAGTCCTTGGCGGAAAGGCGCGCCGCAGAACTCAGGCGGACAAGTCAGGCAGAAGGCCCGGATACTCGCCAAACGTCTGGTTGGGCAGCTTCACGCCCATGGCCTCTGCAAGACCGACGTAAAGCTGATTCGCCGGAGTGTGAGTGGGCGCGCGCAGATAGCGTCCGGGCTTGAAGTACCCACCCCCACGACCAGCAATAATCCAGGGCAGATTGTTGTAATCGTGGCGGGCGCCGTTCGTCATGTGATTGGCAAACAGAATGGCGGTGTTGTCCAGCATCGTCCCGGCACCCTCGGGAACGGCCTTGAACTTCTTGATCATCGCCGCGAACTGCTCGACGAACCAGGCATCGGCCCGGGTCTTCTGGTCAGTGCCCGGATTGTGTGCAAGATCGTGATCGTCCCGTTGGGGAAACGTCGTTGCCTTGCCCAGATCTCCCAGCCATGGAAACACGATGCCATTGCCGTTGTAGTCTGAAAGCTGGAGGGTCGCGACGCGCGTCAGGTCGCATTTGAACGCATTGACGATAATATCGGTGTGGGCCGAGATGAACTGGGGGTAGTTGGCCGGCGCGCGCGCGGGGTCAGTAACCGTCACGCCATTGCACTTGGTTTCGGACAGCCGTGAGATCTGCCTTTCGACCTCGCGCACGGAATCCAGGTGGGCCGCCAGGGTGCGCTTGTCGTCCACGCCCAGGTTTTTGCCGAAATTGGCAACGTCACGCCCGTTGAAGTCCAGCAGGCTTTTCCTTTGCGCCACCAGCTGCGCGATGTCGGGATTCACCGTGCCCGTCGCGCCAGTAAACAGTTTGGAAGCGGCGGCACTGGGACTTTGCTCGGGCGCAACCGGCTGACCTGCGCCCCGGTAAAAGCAGCAGTTGTAGGGCGCGTTTCCACCCTTCATGGCGCCCAGGTGTAAAGATCGCACGGGTAGCGTCACCTGCGTGGCGACGGCATCCGCAATGACCTGGTCGATGCTGGCGCTGATGGCCTTGGCCGAGGGCTCGCCACCATCCGAAAAGCGCGTACCCTTCACCCCGGTGAAGCAGGTCGCGTACGTCTGATGGCCGAATGCGCCGATGCCATTGTCCGCGCAGTTGCGAAATTCAAGTCCATTAATGAAAAGCAAATCCTGCTTGTAGGGATCCAGGGACGCGGTGATGGTGGGAAACATCATCGGCGCCAGGTCCGTGCCCGCGCCCTGGGGCCAGAATTGGGATTCGATAACGCCGTTGGACCACACAACGATGACAAGCCGCTTGGGATAGCCGAGAGGGGCGCCGAAAGCGGGGACAGAATTCAGGATGGGCAGCATGCCCGCACCGATGCCCAACTGGCGAAGGACTGCACGGCGCGACAGTGTGTGGCTCATCGGACGACCTCCCCGGTGGATGGACTGCGATTCAGGAACGAATGGCTCTTGGCAAGGGCCACGATGAGTCCACGGATATCGCCGTCGCCGACCTTGAAGCCACCGAGGGCCCCCGCCAGCGAAGCACCGTCCCCGTCGACCTCACGACGCCCCAGCGCGAAGCGCATCCACTGCCGCGAAACGCAATCTCGCGTATCGGGTGCGGTGGCCAGCAGGCCCATCATCTGGATGGCATCCTGGAACGGCAGGGCGGCCCCACCCGACGGTGGCTTGACCGCGCCACTTGCGTCCACGGGCTTGCCGCCGTCGTCGGCCCTGTAGCGCCCGATGGCGTCATAGTGCTCGAAGGCGAAGCCGAGTCCGTCAAACAGCGAGTGGCAGCCCTGGGCGCAGGCGTTCTGGCCATGCATGGCGTACTGCTCGCGCGTCGATACGCCGGGCGGCGGCGCGGCGGGCGGCACAACCACTTCGGGCGGCGGCGGCAAGTTGCCGCACAGTAGGCCGCGATAAATTCGCACCCCTCGCTTGACCGGGTGGGACGCAATGGGCGACGCGTTCACTGCGAGGAAGGCGGCCCGGGTGAACAGGCCCGCGCGCTGCGTGCCGTCCAGTGTGGCAGGGCCCGCTGCCGCCATCCCGTACACTTTTGCCAGTGGCAGATCAACGGTCGTGGAAGGCGACGAAAGAAGGGACTTCAAAGACCCCCCGTCGTCGAGTATGGCGTGGCTTGTGAAATCGCTGACCTCGTTCATCATGGAGATCACCAGCGCCGAGTTGAACATCGGGAACAGCTTGGTGTCCTTGGAAACCTGCCCCAGTTGGTCCAGCCCCAGCCACTGGGTATGGAAGGCGGCCAGAGACTGCCGGGCGCGGGGATCGGCCAGCATTCGGCGCGTCTCCCGCTCGACGTCCGCCGGCGTCGTCAGTTTGCCGGTATCGACCGCGGTGAACAGGGCGTCGTCGGGCATCGTGGCCCACAAGAAGTAGGACAATCGCGACGCCGTCTCCGAGGCGCTCAAGGGAATCAGCCCGTTTTGGACTTTCGCCGGATCGCCCCCCACCTCCCAGTGGTACAAAAAGCGCGGTGACAACAGCATGGCCTGCATCACCATGCGAATGCCATCGGCGAATGCGACCTTGGGCATGGTCGTGACCGTGGTGAAATGCATAACCAACTCGGTCACCTCGCCGGGGTCCAGCGGCCGTCGAAAGGCCCGGCGCCCGAAATTCTCGATGAACTTCTGTGCACAGACCGCTTGGCCCATCGCCGCCGGATCGCAGGCGACAAGGCCGGTAAGCTTGGCGCCAGCGGTCTGGGCAACCCGCTCCACCATTTCAAGAAGGTAATTGACCTCGACCGTTGACAGCGATCCGGTGTCGATGAAGCCCGTTTCACCCCGGCTGTCGGCCGGCAGGGGATTCGCGGGCGACGTCGTGTCGCCCAGCAGATCCCGAAGGGTGTTGTTCAGCTCGTCTCGCGACAGGCGGCGAAGCGGTCGCGGCCCCGGCTGATCCAGAACCGGCGCGCCCCCAGGACCCGTAACCGCGCCCGGACCCGTTCCACCGGGCGTGCCACCGGCGCCCGTTGTGCCCGCCCCGCCCGCGCGCGGCCCATTCACTGGCGGCGAATTGCCTTCTGGCACGCCGCCCATGTCGCCCGGTGACTGGATGGTACCCGTGCAACCCAGGGCGCTTCCGACGATCACGGCGATGAGGCGAAGACGCATGCTGACCTCCGTTTGCAAGCCGTCAAAACGGCCGCTCTGGTTACACAACTATCTGGGAAGCCTTCTCGTTACCTCGACGTTGTCCACGAAAAATACGTCCTCGGTGCTCCACTGGACCATGATGTGGATGAAGCGCACGAGATCGCCGGTGCGCAAGCGGTTCACGCGCTGGTTGGGCTTGCCGGGCTGGAAGTCCGCGAACGGAATTTCGACACGCACCCACTGCACGGGAACCACGCCATGCAGATCGTAATGAAACCCGGCGCCAGGCTCGGTCTCCATCCAGACCTGGGTGATCTGCGATCGGTTGGCAGATGGCTGGCCGATCCAGTAGTCGAATGCCAGGGTCAGGCCCGGCTCCAGTGTGAAGAATCCGTCCTGCATGTTCTTCATCTCGGTGCCGACGATCGAGGGTGCGTTCGAATAGTGGCGCGCCCCGACGCAGAAATGCCCGACCCGACCCGGATGCGGTGGGCAGCGCACGATGGGGATGGCGTCCCAGTGACGCGGCGTCAGCCCATCCTCGAAATCTTCCTTCATCACCGTCTCGCGCCTGTCGCCCAGGGGCGACGTCCACCCGAAGTCGGCCATTGGATCGATCGGCCTGCGGATCGGCGCGACCGGCCCGCCCAGCACCGCAGCGACGCCCGAGCCAATCTCGGCCACCGGACCGGGCCCACGATCCTGGTCCGCCTGAACGGCGCCACGAAGCACCGCAACCGCCAGACCGTCACTTTGTTGCGCCACGAAGGCCGCGCTGGCAGGCCCCATGGGCTTGATCGTCTCGGCGCCGCCGTGCACCGCAACGGCCCTGCTGGACCCGGCGGTGTCGACAAACACAGACCCCTTCAGCACCGTCAGGTCCAGATCTGAATGTCCGACCTGCCCGCCCGACAGTGAAATCTCCGAACGCGTCTTGAGCACCAGCTGTGGCCCACCTGCGATCGCCAACACCGACGTCGCGTCGTCAGACCGCAGGCGCCAAGCTGCGCCGGGCGAAGGCGGAAGCACGGCACCCGCCGGCATTGCGGCCCAGCCACCGTCGCGCCACAGCTCGACGGGGGCCCGCGCCGTCAACACGGGCCGCGCTGCGCCGACGACCGGCGCCGACGACGCCAGGGGCGCGGACGGTTTTGCCCCCGACACCGGATTGTCCTTGCTGCGGATCACCGTGACGGCCAACGCGCACGCGGCGGCGCAGCCCATGACAGCCACGGCCATTCCCGCCCTGCGCGGCGCACGTCGAACTGTCGGGCGCGACCCCTCGCCTTCCAGGCGCCTGGACACCGCGGCGACAAAACGCTGTTCGTCCTCGTCGCTGGCCAGCGCGCTTGCGAACCGTTCCGAAAAACGCTCGGCGTCCGCATCGACCCTGACGGTCGCGGCCAGCGCTCGGTCGATCCACCGGTCGGTGCGCAACTGGGCCAGCAGCTTCGGACTGTCGGCCAGCGCCTGCGCCAGTTCCTGTTCGTCCAGGGACGCAACCGCCTTGCCCGAGGCAAGCTCCAGCCAGGTGCTTTCGAGTTCCGGCCTCATGCCTTGCCCACCGACATGCGACGTTCGATGCAGATGCGGAGCGCCTGACGGACGCGAAACAGCGCGACCTTGATCGCGCCTTCGCCCTTGCCCATGTCTTGCGCGATATCAGCCAGGCGCGAGCCGCCGAAATAGTAGCGCTGCACCAGGGCCGCACGGTCAGCGGGCAAGCCCTCCACGCAGCCGCGCAAAGCGCCCAGATCCCGCTCGCGCGCGGCGATCGCATCGGGCGCCTCATTCAACTGCGCGGCTTCAGCGTCATCCAGAAGCTCGTTCAGCGACGAACTGTCCATCCGCTTCAATCGACCAGCCGCGCGCAGATGGCGCAAAACCTGGATCCGCGCCATCCCGGCCAACCACCCGCCAAAGGGCGCCTCGCCGCGGTAGGTGGGCAACTGCCGGAACGCAGCGAGAAAGACCTCCTGCGCCAGATCATCGGCGTCTTCCGGGCGGTGCACATAGGTCGCGACAACCATGCGAATCCGTTTCTGGTGCCGCCTGACCAGTCGCGCGAACGCGCTCTTGTCGCCGCCACGCGACAGATCGACAAGCAAGGACTCGTCGTCTAGGTCCTCCTCGTGTTGGGGCAGGGGCATCTGTACCTACGCCGTCACATCGGCAGAATTGGTTACAGCCTGTTCGGCGAAATATGTGATACCGCGCGTCACATAGGCAGAACACCAACCCACAAGGCCTTGCTGTCCATCATCGTCGTTGTCTTGCGCGTCAAGCTGCCGTTGGTGTCGTCCGCGATAAAGCAGGACACACTTTTTCCATCGGTGTTGGCGCTCAGAAACCGCTGGCCGCTGCCGTCCCATGCCTGGGTCTGCGGGTTGCGTCCGCCCGCGGCCACCTGGGCCAGCGGGGTCAACTGGCCGGTGGTCTGGTCGATGGTGAAGACCGCGATGGTGTCGGCGCCGCGGTTCGACAGGTAGGCGAACCTGCCCGACGCGGACAGGTGCACCTCGGCGGTGAATGTGGCGCCGGCAAATCCTGCGGGAACGGTGGTCTGCATGTTGATCGGGCGAACGGTGCCCTTCGGGTCGAACGCGTAGGTGGTGACCGTGTTGCTAAGTTCGTTGGCCGTGTAGTAGGTGGGCAGCCGGGGGTGGAACGCGCCATTGCGCGGACCGGTCTTCGCCGGCAGCATCGCCGTCGGCTGAGCATTCGGCGTCAGGACACCCGTGCGCGCATCAAAGCCGAACTGGCTGATGGTGTCGGACCCCATGTTCTGCACGAACAAGTACCGGTTGCTCGGGTCAATCGCCGTCGAGTGTGGGTTTCTTCCGACCGACAAGGTCATACCCATCGCCAAGCCGCCGTCGGGGCGGACCGGCAGCACTATCACCTTGCCCGCGTCGAAGCCGGCCGCGAACAGAAACTTGTCGGTGCGATCGAGCGCCAGATGCGCAGGCGCGCCGCCGGCCGCGACGGAATTGATCAACGTCAAACTGCCGGCCACACGATCAATCGTGTACGCGAGGACCTTCCCTTCCGCGAGACTGGCGATGTAGACATGCTGCCCCTTCGAATCGATGGCCCCGTACCAGGCCTGCTGGGCGGCGAACACCATGCTCATGCGGGTCATCGCACACGTGGCGGCGTCCAGACCGAACACGTAGACGTTGCCGTTGTCGCCACCCACGATCGCCAGCGTCGGCTTCGGCGACGTGGGTATGGGAACCGAAGCCTCCGCGCCCCCGTCCGATACCCGCGCGTCCATCGATGAGCCGTCGGATTCCGCTGCCGGCCTGGCGTCAGGCCCAAAACCAGCAACGTCAGGCGTTGACCGGGCCGCATCGGGGGCGCCGCTGGCAGCGTCAGGGGACTTGGACATCGACGCGCCCGGTTCGTCGCCGGTTGCCGGATCGGGGGCGGCCCCCGGTTTGGCCGGCGACGACGTGCAGCCAACCAGCAGAACCCATGCGGCCAGACGCGAAACCCTCATCGTAGAACCTCACCCGCGCCAGATGCGCGGTAGCGAAATGCCAGTGACGTGGACAGGCTGACCAGAAGCTCCCTGACGTTCAGGCCCGACCGTCTGAACGCGACGTTGACCTTCATCAGCGACGGCTCGTCGGCGCTGACCTCGCGCCGGCCAAAGGCAAAACGAAACCACTGCTTCACCATGCAACGCTGCACATCCTCCGAACCGACCAGGGCGCGCGCCAGGCCGATGGCATTGTCGAAGGGCACGTCGGGTCCGCCCGACGGTGGCGACAGCGTCCCCGAGGCATCCACCGGTTTGCCACCGTCGACGGTGCGAAACCGACCGACGGCGTCGTAGTGTTCGAAGGCGAAGCCGAGGGGGTCCATCAGGTCGTGACAGCCCCCCGTGCATTCGTTCTTCGCGTGCTGTGCGAACAGCTCTCGCGTCGACACATTGGCCGGCTGTGCACCCACCGGAGGGATAGAGAACTTCGGCGGCCGAACCTCGCCGCACAAGACATTCAGGAAGATCTCGTGCCCGCGCTTGACCGGATGGGAACTGGTGGCCGTGGCGTGCGCCGCCAGGAAGCTGGCCTGCGTGAACAGTCCGGCCCGTTCGGTTGGGTCAAGGTGCGTCACCATCAGATCGCTGACTGGCGCGACGCTTTGGTGTGCGGGCCGTGGCCCGAGTTGAGCGCCGTCGCGCGGCCGGGCCACAGCGACGGGAACGGGTGCCGCCGGGGCGTCCACACCGTAAAGCCGCGCCAGCGTCGGATTGATGTAGGACGTCGACGACGTCAACAAGGTCTCAAGTCGACCGTCGCCGTCAATGATGGTCCGGGTCACGAACTCGGCGGTCTCGGCGGCCATCGCGTCGGCCAGGCGGTCGTTCCACATCGGGTAAAGCGCCTTGTCCTTGCGGGCGTCCACCAACCTGTCCAGCATCAGCCACTCGCTGTGAAAACGCGCGATCGTGGGACGGGCCTTGCCGTCCGCCAGCATCCGGCGCGCCTGGTACTCGATGTCCGCCTGGGTCTTGAGGCGGCCTGCATCCACCGCCGCGAACAGGGCTTCATCCGGCATGGATGCCCACAAGAAGTAGGACAGGCGGGCGGCCAGCTCGTGCGGCGTCAGACGGACCACAGTCCCTTGGGCCGCCGCCGCCTGCGGCCCCAATTCCCAGTGGTACAGGAAATTCGGCGAAAACAGCAGCACCTGCAGCAGCACGCGCGCGCCATCGAGGAACCCATAACCCAGGTTCGCCCGCGCCGCCCGGTATCGCTGGACGTAGCGGGCGATCTCGTCGGCGCCGAGGGGCCGGCGAAAAGCGCGCCGACCAAAGCGCACGACGAAACTGCGGATGCAGGCGTCTTCGACAACCTGCGTGGCGGGCATGGGACCGCATGCCAAAAGGGACGGCAAGCGGGGCGCGGCGGCGGCCGCAACGGATTCGACCAGTTCAAGGATGTGTTCCACGTCGACGACGGACACCACCCCCGCCTCGGGGAAACCGTGAAGGCCCCGCCCCTGGCCGGGCAACACGCTGGCGGGCTTCGACGAATCGCCCAGCAGATCGCGAAGGGTGTTGTTCAGTTCATCGGCGCCGAGGCGGCGCAGCGGCATGGGCCCCGGCCGATCGTCGGGCGCTACCTCGGCAACAGAGGTGGAGCTGCCCGGATCTTTGACGGGCGCCACGGCCACCCTGCCAGCGCAACCGCCCGCCCCGCAGGCGGCGATCAGCAGAGCAATGGCAAGAACTTGCACACTCTGTAGGCCGCACCGCGGCTGGTTTCGTCACACAAAAAGTTCCAAAAAACGAAAACGCAACGCAAACGCGCCGTTTCAACAAATTCGAACTTCATTGCGTAATTATTGGGTAACCGCGGCGTCATGGCTGCGACTACTGTGGTTGAACGTCGATGATTCGGAATCTGTCCCGCCGCGAGATCCTGCGCCAGTTGGGCATCGGCGCGGGTCTGTTACCGATTCTCGAGGCCGTGCCCGCCTTCGGCGCGGTAAAAGGTCCGCCCCGGCGCCTTCTGATCGTCGTATGGACCAATGGCGTCGTCGAATCGGAATTCTGGCCGACCGGCACGGGTGACGATCTCGGGCAGTTGTCCTTCCCGACCATCACTGCGGCGCTGGCCCCGCTAAGTTCCGATCTGCTGTTTTTGAGCGGCATCGAGATCAAGAATGCCGCCGACGCCGGCATCAAGGAATTCGGTCACCAGACCTACGCGACGATGTTCACCGGCACGCGCGGCACGCCCTTTTCGGCCGGCGGCGAGCCGTCCGCACGAGCCGTCAGCGCCAGCATCGACCAAGTAATCGCCGACGGTGTGGCCGGACAAGTCCCGCTGCCGCTGCGATCGCTGCACCTGGGCGCCATGCGCGGCGGGAACGCCTACTACAACTGTTGTTTCTACCGGGGTGAAGGGTTGCCTGTGGCGCCGGAACAGAGTCCGATGGTGGCCGCGAACAAGCTGTTCATGGGGACAGGTCCAACCGCTAGCCCGACACTGGCCAGGCGCATCGCCGAAAGAAAAAGCCTGCTCGATTCCGCCGCGGCCGACGTGACCAGCCTGAATCGCACTTTGGGCACCGATGACCGCCGCAAGCTGGGCGCCCACCTCGATTCAATTCGCGAGGTCGAACGCCAGGTCGCCCGCCTGGCGGAAAGCCGTTGCGACGGCCCGCCCGTGCAGGACCTGCCGAAGGTCATGGAAAGTTATCCGGCAGTCATAGCGTCCCATACGGACATCATCGTCAACGCCTTCAAATGCGACCTGACCCGTGTCGCGACGTTGCAAGTGTCGGACTACAACGGCGACCGCATTTCCTTTCCGTGGCTGGGCGATTTGGGCAAGGCGCGCACGTTCCCGTCGCGCGATCATCACGATCTGGCCCACAATCCGCGCAGCGTGCTTGGCCCCGTTGAAGCCAAGGTCCGGGCCGACACCTGGTTCGTCCAGCAGTTCGCCGCGATGATCAAGAAGTTCAAGGATGTCCCCGAAGGCGATGGGACACTGCTGGACAACACTGTTATCTTGTTCGCGAATCACATGCGGGACGGCGCACGCCACAACTACGACAACCTGCCTTTGATCCTGGCGGGCCGCGCGGGCGGATTCATCAAGCCAGGGCGTTTCCTGCGCGCGCCCGCCCTGACCCCGACAAATCATCTATACGTGGGCCTGGCCGAGGCCATGGGTGTTCCCCTGCCCAACCAATCTTTCGGCAACATCGAGTACCGAGGCCGCCTGGCCGGCCTTTCGGGTTAACCCCACCACGGAGTCACCATGTCCGGACTGTCCCGACGAGAAGCCCTGTTCAGCCTTGGCACCGGCGCCGCCGTCCTGACCGCCGGCTGCGCGACGAAGGCCGTAGCACCGCCGGTTGCGCCCACGCCGCCGCCCGTGAAGGACGAAAAGGTCGTGAAGATAGGCCGGCTGAAACAGTCGGTGTCCTACTGGTGCTTCGCCAAGAAATTTTCGCTGCCAGAGTTGTGCAAGCAGGTCAAGGCGATGGGCATGGGCGCCATTGATCTGCTGAAAGAGGAAGAATGGCCGATCGTGCGCGACCACGGCCTCGTCTGTTCAATGGCTTACGGGGGCGGCGGGTCTATCCCCGAGGGCTTGAACAAGAAATCGAACCACGACGCGATCGTCAAGGGCCTGGAGGCCAGTATCCCCAAGGTGGCTGCCTTCGGCTTTCCCAACATCATTACGTTCTTCGGCAACAGGGTGCCCGACATGACCGAGCAAGAAGCCATCGATAATTGCATCGAGGGCCTTAACCGCGTGAAGGCCGTGGCCGAGCAAAGCCGCGTCACCGTTTGCGTCGAGCTTTTGAACAGCAAGGTCAACCACAAGGGCTATCAGGGTGACCATTCAGAGTTCGGCCTGAAGGTCGTCAAGGCGGTGAATTCCCCGCGCATCAAGCTGCTCGATGACCTGTACCACATGCAGATCATGGAAGGCGACATCATCCGAACCCTGCGCGACAACAAGGAATGGATCGGCCACTTCCACACCGGCGGCGTGCCCGGACGCCACGAACTGGACGACACACAAGAGCTGAACTGGCGCACCGTCGCCAAGGCCATCGCCGACAGCGGCTACACGGGCTACATGGCCCACGAATTCGTCCCGCTGCGCGATCCGCTGACGTCCCTGCGCGAAGCCGTCGCTTTGTGCGACGTGTAACCCGGCGCAACCGGAGCCCCTCAGGACTCCTCTCAGGATTTGGGGACGCCTCGCAAAAAAGCGAAAACGCCGTCGATGTTGTCGACGTAGAGGCCCTTCTTCATGCATGAGTAAAAGCTGTCCGCATAGTCGGTATCACCCGATGCGGTCGTGACCTTCAAGGTCAGCACGGGCTTATCCGCGCCGCAGATCTGTCGGGACGCGATCGTCACCTTGCCGAGGGCCGCCGTCAGGGCGCCATATTCGGTGTCCGTCAGCGCCCGCTGGCCTTCTTTCCACGCATAGGCGCCGCTTGAACCTGTCGGCTGGCATTCGCGATACGCCAGCACTTTTCCAGCGACGGTCACCGTATAAAGGGCCGCACCGACAAGACAGGTCGACCCCGCAGGAGGGGCCGGCGTGAACCCGCCGCCTTGGTTCTCGGCCACAAGTTTGGTCGCACCCGGCGGCCACACCGCGGCCGACGCATCCGGGGCGGTCGCCAGGGCGTCCCCCGCGTCGGCCATGACGGCATCGACGTTGGCGACGCCGGCGCTGTCACGCTGCCCGCTGTCGGCCGGGACCGGGGCGTCGCCTGCCACCGCGCCATCAGGCGTGGTACCGCCGCCGCTGGATTTGCCACAGCCGAGTCCCAGGCACAGGGCCGCCAGGACGAATCGTGATTGCGTCGACATCGTCGCCACTACGCCAGCACTCTCATGATTCGTCAAATCTCGGGTTGGCTTCGCTCGCGTTGATCACGGTCGGGTGCTGGGGGCGGGGTGTGGCTTTTGGCGGACGCGCTGATGCGGCCGCTACGCGGCCACGCGCTCG
>JANXXE010000013.1 GCA_025350815.1 Myxococcales bacterium
CGGTGCGACGGGCCAGATAGGGATTCACCATTTTTCCGACAATGGGGCCGGGCCGGATGATGGCGACCTCGACCACCAGATCGTAGAAACGTTCGGGTTTCATGCGGGGCAGGGTGGCCATCTGGGCGCGCGATTCGACCTGGAAGACACCGACGGTATCGGCGGCGCGCAACATTTCGTAGACGCGCGGATCGTCAGGTGGCAGGTGGGCATAGTCGACGTCGATGCCCTCGTGGGCGCGAATCAGCGGCACGGCGTCCTCCAGCACCGCCAGCATGCCCAGGCCCAGCAGATCCACCTTCACGATTCCCAGGTCGGCGCAGTCGTCCTTGTCCCACTGGACCACCACGCGCCCGGGCATCGCCGCCGGTTGCAGCGGCACGATCTCGTCCAGTCGTCCGGCGCAGATGACCATGCCGCCCGAATGCTGGCCCAGGTGCCGCGGCAGATTCAGCATGGCCGTGGCCACCTCGGCCAGATGGCGGGTGCGATCATCGGTCGGCGGAAAACCCGCCTCGGCCAGAAACGTGGACAGGGGCGTCTCGCCGCTGCTGATCCAGTGCGGCAGGTGGCGGGCCATGCGCGCGAGTTGGTCTTCCGAGAAACCCAGTGCCCGCCCGGCGTCGCGCACCGCCATCCGCGGCCGGTAGGTGATTACATTCGCTGTCATCGCTGCACCGCTGGCCGCACCGCTGGCCGTGCCGGATCCACCGTACTGGGCGTAGACGTGCTGGATGACCAATTCGCGTCGATCGCCCGACGGCAGATCCAGATCGATGTCAGGCATGCGGTCGGCGGCGTCCGTCGCGCTTTTGACTCGTTCTTCGGACAGAAAACGTTCGAACAGAAGTTCCATGCCCACCGGATCGACGGCGGTGATGCCCAGTGCGTAGCAGATCGCCGAATTGGCCGCCGAGCCTCGCCCTTGCACCATGATTCGGCGCGAGCGCGCGAACTGCACGATGTCCCACACCACCAGGAAGTAGCCGGCCAGGCCCAGCTTCTGAATGACCGCCAGTTCGTGCGCGATCTGCCGGCGCGCCTTCTCCGACAGCGGATGGTAGCGCTCGCGCGCGCCCTGCCAGGTGATGGTCTCAAGGAAACTCTGTTCGGTCTGACCGGGCTCGACCGGGTAGGACGGAAACGCATAGCCCAGGTCGGCCAGCGTGAAAGTACAGCGGTCGGCAATGTCCCGCGTGGCGCGCAGCGCGTCCGGCTGGTCGCGCAGCAGGGCCGCCATCTCGCCCGGCGTTTTCAAACAGCGTTCGGCATTGCGCAGCAGCTTGCGTCCGACGGTGTCCACGGTGGCCTTTTCCCGGATGCAGGTCAGGATGTCCTGCACCCGTCGACGCTGCGGGGTCGCAAAACGCACGTCATTGGTCGCGACCAGCGGCAATGCCAGTGCGCGCGCCTCGGCCAGGGCAATCAGGTTGCGGTGGGTTTCGTCGTCGTCGAAATGCTGCTGGACCTCGACGTACAGATGCTGGCGGCCGTAGATATCGGCCAGCGTGCCGAGATCCGCGCGGCGTTCGGCCCCCGCAAGGGCGATCAGGCCCGCTGTGTGTTGCGACAGCAGCTGGTGCGTGGCGGTTTCCGCATGGCGGTGCACGCCCGTCAGCAGGCGACACAGGTTCTTGTACCCCTGGCTTTCTTCCACCAGCAGCAACAGCGGCGGCGGCGGGGATTCGTCGGGACCGGACGCTGCAAGCGTGACTTCCGCGCCCACGATCGGGCGGACGCTGCCCATCTTGCGGGCCGCGCGGAAAAATCGCGGCGCCCCGTACAGGCCGTTTCGATCGCCCAGCGCCAGCGCCTCGTGCCCCTGCGCGCTGGCCGTTGCGATCAGATCTTCGGGTAAGGACGCCCCTTCAAGAAAGCTGAAGGCGGAACGACAGCGAAGCTCGACATAAGGGACGCGTGCACCGGCCATGGACCGATCAGCGTAACTGATCTTATGTTCAGTGTCAGTCCCCTACATCACCGCGCCCAGTTGCCACGGGGCGAATTCCGCCTCGCCGAAACCCAGCGCCTCGCTTTTCGTCTTGCTGCCCGACGCTGTCGCCAGGATCAGGTCGAAGATGCGCCGGCCGCATTCCTGGACGTTCTCCACGCCGTCGGCGATGCCGCCGCAGTTCACGTCCATGTCGTCGGTCATGCGCTGGTACAGCGACGTGTTGGTCGCCAGCTTCAGCGACGGTGCCGGCACGCAGCCGAATACAGAGCCTCGTCCGGTGGTGAAACAGACCAGATTGGCGCCGCCCGCCACCTGGCCCGTGGCCGACACCGGGTCATAGCCGGGCGTGTCCATGAAAACGAATCCGCGCGCCGTGACGGCTTCCGCGTAACGCAGCACCTGAACCAGATTCGTCGAGCCCGCCTTGGCCGCCGCGCCCAGCGACTTTTCGAGGATGGTCGTGATGCCGCCCGCCTTGTTACCAGGCGACGGGTTGCTGTCCATGGTCTCGCCGTTCTTCGCGGCATAGGCCTTCCACCATTCGATAAGCTCGACGAGCTTGGCGCCGATGTCGCGGCTGGCGGCCCGGCGGGTCAGCAGGTGTTCGGCGCCGTAGGCCTCGGGCGTCTCGGACAGAATCACGCTGCCGCCGTTCCTGACCAGGAGATCTGATGCCGCGCCCAGGGCGGGATTTGCGGTAATACCGGACAGGCCGTCCGAGCCGCCGCACTGCAAGCCGACGGTCAGGTGCGATGCCGGAACAGGCTGGCGGGTGACGTTGTTCGCGTCGGCCAGAAGCTCGCGCACCTGCGCCACGGCACGCTGCACGGTCTTGGTTGTTCCGCCGGTTTCCTGGATGGTCATCGTCTGCAACTTGTCGCCGACGACCAGGCGTTCGGCCGCGACCAGGTGGCTGACCTGATTCGCCTCACAGCCCAGACCAATCACCAGCACTGCGGCGAAGTTCGGGTGGCGCGCGTATCCGGCGATGGTGCGGCGAAGGATGTCGATGCCCGGACCCTCGCTGGCCATCCCGCAGCCGGTCTTGTGGGTTAGCGCGACGACGCCGTCGACATGCGGGAACCCGGCCAAAAGGCCGTCGCCCGAAAACGGATTGCGGCGAAAGGCATCGGCGACAAAACGGGCCACCGTGGCGGAACAGTTCACAGACGTCAGGATGCCGATGTAGTTGCGCGTCGCCACGCGCCCATCCGCACGCACGATGCCCTGGAAGATCGCGGGCGGATCGATAAACGCCGTCGGCGTTGCGAGGGCCCCAAAGGCGTAGTCCCGGGCGAAATCGCGCAGCTCGCAGTTATGAAGATGAACGTGCTGGCCCGCCTGAATCTCGCGGCTGGCGAATCCGATGATCTGGCCATAACGATGCACGGCCTGGTCGCGGGGGATCGTGCGCGTGGCCAGCTTGTGCCCGGCGGGAATCGGATCGCGTGTGGTGATGTCCTCGCCTGGCAGGGCGGTACCCGGGGCAATCGCCACCCGCGCGATCAGGACGTTGTCGGCGGGATGAAGGCGAATCGCCAGCAGCGGCAAGGGGCCCGCCTGTCTACGGAACCGCGGCGTCGGCGCCCGCCGGTCCAGTGCCCGGCAGGCCCAGGCCCTTGACCACGATGGACGTCGGCACAGTCACGTTCGGTACGATGCCCAGGGTTTTCGAGGTGCCGCGGGCGACTTCCGTCTGGTTGTGTTTCGCCGTCACGACGAAGACCAGTGAGCCCTTCTTGGCTGACGTGCTGTAGTCGAAATGGCCCAGGTCGTATCGAACGGTGCCGCGCACACAGGGCAGGTCGGCTGAATCGGCGTGTTCGCCGTTGACGGTGACTTCCACGGCGCAGGAACTGATCACGGCCAGCGTGTCCTCGTCGACGGTCGTGCGATCGACGCTGACCGCGACGTCGAAGTAGGAATAGGTGACGGGTGTCTCGCAGGCGGCCAGCGCGAGGGTGGCGCCCACCATGAACAAGGTGAAAGGAAAGAATCGCTGAAACGGGCGAATCATTTGGGCCGTCCATCGCCAAAGCACGCGACAGTGCCGGGGGCACAGGAATGCGCCGGCTGGGTCGTCGGTTTGGCGGCCCACTTGCCCAGGGCGACCGTGCCGCCGACCACGACGGCCGTCAGCGCCCAGAACCACCATTTCTTGTACGCGGGGGTCTCGTCCAGCTCGCGGGCGGTCGCGCCTTGTGTTGTCACGGGTTTCGCGGCCAGATCGCGTAGTGCTGGCGGAGGGGGCGCCTCCTGATCCTGCGCGGCGTTGACCTGCAGCAGGGTGAAGGTCGAGGGCGTCGGCACCGACTCGTTGGCGTGTGCGGCTTCGAGGGCGGTACAGGAAAAGATCACGATCACCAGGGAGGCGATGGTTCGACAGGCTAAGTTCATTTCGCGCCCGTGAGTATACGCACTGCGCCCGCACGACGCCAACCGCCAACAAGGCCGGCTGCATTGCCAGCGTCGGTCACAGCGTCAGGGTCGCGGTGGTATTCGCGGACCTGTCTTCGCAGACCTGTCTTCGCAGACTTGTCTTCGCAGACTTGTATCATCGTGGGGCGCCTTTTTCTTAGGACCGGAGTAGATTCGCCAGCCATGTCCGCCATCAATGATTTCCTTCTTCGCAACGCCATCCGGATCGCCCAGAACCCGTGTGTTTCGCCCGATTTCTGCCTGGACTGGCCGGCCTTGCAGGCCAAGATCCGCGACGGCGCCAGTCTTCACGCACACGCACACGAGGCCAGCCGTTTTTCGACCGAGGCCGGCGCGTGGATCCTGGTCGAGGACGGCGAGGGAGATCACGCGTGGGTACTTGAAACCAAGTTGCCGTCGGCGCAGGCGCTGGCCTTGCTGGAAGGTGGCATGGCCGCACCGGGTGGACGGTACGCCTTCCCCGCGACGTGGATCAATCTGCTGGCCCTCAAGAATCTGATTCAGGAACACGATCCGGCCTCGACGATTTTTCCGGCCGCCACGGGGACGCTGGCCCACAGCAGCCTGGGCGTTGGCGCGCGCTTCACCACCTTGCACTGGCCCGCTGTCGAATGGGCGATGGCGCAATTGAACCTGCCCATGACGGCCAACCAGAACAGCATTCCGCGCGAACTGGTCTACGACGTGAACGCGATGCTTGAGGGGACCCTTCAGGGTGTGCCGTTCCCGTTCATCGGCGCCGAGGTGCCCGAGGGACACCAGGGCCAAAGTGTCGAGGGCATGAGCCACGGTGCGGTGCTGTCCAAACTCAAGAATGGCTTTCACCGCCGCCGCGTCGCCTGGGGCTTCAACGCCGACCACCAGCCCGTGGGCGGCAAGTACGACAGCCGCGAGGCCAAACTGGTCGAGGGTTGCCTGCTGGCCAGCTACATCACTTTCGATCTGTCGCCCGAGTTGGCCATCACGCCCAAGCCGCAGGATCCCGCCGCGTGGTGCGCCGCCAACGTTCCGGCTGACGTCCTCGGTGGCGTTCGCGCCCGAGTGGCCGAGCTGGGCATGCGTTTGCAGGATGCTGTGTTCACCAGCCTGATTGCGGCGGTCTGGCCGGCGGTGCTGAAGATGCAGCGACGGGATCGCCTGTACGCCGAGGCCCGTCAGCGCGCGTTCCGCACGCCCATCGGGCGCGAATACTTCCGCGAGCTGTCCATCGACGAACTGCCGGGACTGACGACGCCCGAAACCCTGGCCACGATGCTGGCCCTGTGTGAGGCGCTGAAGATGCGGGTTCACTACGTGGCGCCGGCCTTCGGCTTCCAGAAGAATTTCCCATTTGACGATAACGCCGAACTCGAACAGCGGGTCGGGCGTGCGTGGGCCATCTGCAAGGCCTTCGGAGTGTCCATCGGTTTTCATTCGGGATCGGGCAAGTCCGCCGAGAACTACCGCCTGTGCGGTTCCATCACGGGCAGCCGTCTGGAGATCAAGACCAGCGGTCGCTACACCTACGAAATGGGGCGCGCGCTGTGCGGGTCGTCGGAAGCGCGGGATCGCGCGCTGTGGACCGACTGGTACCGGTTCACGCGGGATCTGGCCGTGGTCAGCGCCTTTTCACAGAACGATCAGGAACGGGCGATGGCGCGCCAGTTCATCACGCACGCGCTGGGCCTGGAGGCGCGCCCTGTCGACGTGTTCGCGGATCGCACAAGTTGCGCGACCGCGCTTGCCACCATCGCGCCGAACCCCGATCACATGTTCTGGTTCGAATACAACTTCCTGTTTGTCCTGGCCGCCGGCGGCAAGGCTGACAAGGCGTCGCTCGGCGACCACACGCCTGCCGGCTACGCCCAGCGTGCGCGCTTTTACGCCATCAGCGACGAGGGGCGTCTGCGTTACGCGCAGAACGTGGCCGAGTATCTGTGCTTCCTGGCCGAGACCACGCAGATGGCAACCGCGGCGGCGTGCAGCCGCGTGCGCGAGCGGCTGACGTCATTCAAGACGTACGCGCAGTTGCTGGCGGACATCGCGCCTGCAGGGTAGGGCCGTTACCGCGGCCCTTACCGTGGCGGAGCCGCCATGCCGTCGATCTCGGCGGCAAAGGCACCGACGACCTGGCTGACGGCCGCGCCTTTTTTCAAGAAGGCCGTTCCGATAAGGGCGGCCCGGTAGCCCATCTTTGCCAGCGTGTGCACGTCGGCGGGCACGTGGATGCCGCTTTCGGCAACCGCCACCTTGTCAGGTGGAACGTACTGCCGCAGTTCCTGGTGCGCCTGCGCCTCGATGGATAGATCTTTTCCCATCAAACGGCCGAGGCGAGCGTGCACCTGCAGGCGGCTGGTCTGAAAGCGGCGCGAGTTGACGCCCCAGACCAGGGCCTCACGCGGGATGATCTGGGTCTGGTCTTCGATAGACGAATCGCCCGCCATTCCCAATTCGAACAGGACGTCCATCCCCAGAGTCGTCGCCAATTCGAAAAGGAACTTGATGCGCCCCGGATCGCTGACGTGCAGGCCCGCCATCAGCAAGATGGCATCGGCGCCGTGCGCGCGCGCTTCCCAGACCTGGTACTCGTCGACAATGAAGTCCTTGCGCAACAGGGGTTTGTCGGTCCGCGCGCGCGCGTCGGACAGATCCGCGCTGCACCCGGAAAAGTAATCCTCGTCGGTCAAAATCGATATCGCCGCGACGGCCGCGTGGGCGTTGTATGTCGACAGGGCCGTCTCGACGTTGGCGGAATCCATGTCGCCGGCGCTGGGTGAGCGCTTCTTGATTTCGGCAATCACGCTGAACGTCCGCGCCTGCAGGGCCGCCCCAAACGACAGCGCAGCCCGGGGCGCAGTTCGCGCGGCGTCCTTCACCTGCGCCAGGGGCCGCGCCGCTTTTCGCGCCTCCAGCCGCCGGGCGGAGGCGCGCAGAATATCGTCAATCAGTGACATCAGAACAGGATGTGAGCGTCAGTACCGGAGATCGGACTTGAACCGACAAGCCCTTGCGGGCGGCGGATTTTGAGTCGTGGCAAGCCGCCCGCACCGGGTGGCCTTCGCCGCACGCGCGCTATCTCCCGCACCTCTGAGGCGCACCCACAACACGCGCGACACGCGTTGCCACACGCTAGGGGACCAGATGAGGACCAGTCTGGACAGCCGAATTGCGCCGCGCCGTGGGAACGGGCACGATTTGGGCATGCGCTGTGGGTTGGTCTTGGTGGCGGTGCTCGCCGGCTGTTCCGGCAGCCTCATGGACAAGGACGGCTGTTGGACGCAGGAGTGCCGGGATGGCGCCCATTCGCCGCCCCCTAACCCGCCGCCGACCGCAGCGGAGCGGGCGCAGATGGATCGCGAACAGGCCGAGTCCAGCGCGAGGAGCGCGCAAATCTTCTCGGCGATCCTTCAGGGTTTGGCAGCGGGTGCCTCGTCCCACGCGCCGGCGTCACCGGCGCCGCCCTCACCCCCGGCCCCGGTGTATCAGCCTCGGTCGCCGCCCGTCTACACGAACCCGGATCCGTACGCGACTATCTATCAAGCCCCCGTCGCACCCGTACGTCCCCGTCCGGCTCCTCCTGCGGCCCCAGCTGAGTCCTATCAGGCTCCTGCTGCGCCTGCCCGCCCCCGTCCGGCTCCCGCTGCTTCGGCTGAGTGCTCAAGTGACTATTCTTGCCCCTACGGTTCCCGGTGCATCAAGCCGAACTTCTCGACGACGGGCACGTGCGCCAAAGTGGTCGACAACTACGGGACGCCAACGTACGAAGGACCCAGAGTCGATTCCGTCGCCCCGAAGACTCCAAGCAAGAGCGACTGTCAATTCGACACGGACTGTCCGGTGGGGTTCCGATGCGACTTCAAGAGCGGCGCCTGCATGAAGAGGTGAAGAGGTGAGCCACAGTCAGCTTGCACGGGCGCGCCGAATGCCTCGCGTGGCTTGAAGAAGATCACCAGGTTCAGGCGAAAGCTGCCCGCGACGAAGACCGGGCTTCTGCCGAGCGCGTTCAAATGATTCGCGACTCCCGCGAGGAACAGCGACACAGAGAAGTCATGGAGGAAGCCGAACGGCCGCGCCGCGCGGAAACCGGGGCCGCAGCTCCTCCCGGAGGAGGACGAAGCAGCGTCTTGATGGCCCAGCTACGATGTTGCTCGGGCCGGATTCAAACCGAGGCTGACGGTGCCGATGGTCTGGATCTCGGCTCCAAATGCGCCGATCACCTCGCTCACCACCGCGCCCTTCTTCAGAAGAGCTGTCCCGATGAGTGCAGCGCGGTACCCCAATTCGGCAAGAGCGTGGACGTCTGCCGGCGCATGGATGCCGCTTTCAGCCACTGCAGTCTTGCTCTTGGGTATCTGTTCTCTCAGCTCCGCGTGGGCTTGGGCCTCGATCGAGAGATCCCTGCCTACCAACCGACCTATTCGTGCATGTGCCTGAAGGCGACTCGTTTGGAAGCGCCGAGAGTTGACACCCCAGATCAGGGCATCACGAGGGATGATGCTTCTCTGTTGCTCAATCGAAGAATCGCCGGCCATTCCGAGCTCGAACAGCACGTCCATCCCGAGTGTCGTGGCCAAGTCGAAAAGGCGCTTGGGCCTGCCGGGATCCTTGACGTGAAGACCAGCCATGAGCAAGACGGCATCAGCCCCGTGAGCCCTGGCCTCCCACACTTGATACTCGTCGAGGATAAAATCCTTCCTCAGCAACGGTTTCCGGGTCTCTTGGCGTGCCTGAGAGAGGTATTCGATTCGCCCAGAGAAGTGGTCCTCGTCGGTTAGAATCGATATCGCGGAGACGGCCGAATTCGCATCGTACGTTTTCAACGCATTGTCGACGTTCTTCGGATCCATCTCGCCGGCGCTTGGTGAGCGGCGCTTGACCTCGGCTATGACGCTAAATGCGTGCGCATGCAGCGCTGCGCGGAAGGACATTGAAGCCCGCGGCGCGCTCGACGCCAGCTCCTTCAACCGGGCGAGCGGGAGAGCAGCCTTTCTGGCTTCAAGGCGCTGACGAGACGCGCGCAGAATATCGTCAATGAGTGACATTTGGCCTCATGCGGCGAGATGGATGAAGCCTGTTACCTTTGACGGGAACAGCGCATCTCCGTCCGCCGAGAACCTAAGTATACTGCCTTGAGCCGGCAGACGATGGCCTAGGAGCCCGCGACGGTTCATTTCGTCATTCTCATCGTCGGGAGATTTTCATACTTGATGGCTATCTCGCGAAGAGGGATTCCGTCCTGAGCGGCAGTTGACGTCACGGCGTCAAAATCGATCAGCTTCGGATCCACAGCTGTCTTCCACACCCGTTGATGGGGTCGTGTCAACACTGCACGGGCGATCAGATCCTGCCGGTCACCGCAGAGCGCCAACTCAGCGGGCCCAGTCTCTAGCTCAAAAGGACCACTTGAGGACCACGCGTCCCGAGAATCCCCCTCGGTGGCCGGTTGCCGCGGCCGTCGGTTCCTCAGCTATTCCGCGTCAGTACCGGAGATCGGACTTGAACCGACAAGCCCTTGCGGGCGGCGGATTTTGAGTCCGCTGCGTATACCATTTCGCCACTCCGGCGGGAGAGCGGGACGAATCTAGCGGATCTCCTAGAGATCGACCAGAGGAACGGCGTGCGGCACCGATCGTCCGAGAATGCCCAGGAATCTCTGCACCAGGGCCGCGAAAGCAACCGCAAGGGTTGCATCGGTGGCAAAGGGGGTGAACAGGCGGCCGCCCGCCATGGTGCCGTGCCCGCCCGCGGCGCCGTCGCTGCCGATGATCTGGCGCATCAGGGTGCCGGCGCGCCCCTCGGTGGCGTCGGTGCGCAGCGACAGGAACGCCCGCGTGCCATAACGGCCGCAGCACAGCACGAACCGGGCGCCCTCGAATGACAGCAGCAGGTCGGCGACCTCGGCCACCAGGTCGGGATAGGACAGGGCGCCGAGGTCAACGGCTACGACGTCGCCCCACTGCTGCGCGGAACGCAGGGCCCGGTCCAGCGCGCTGAAATGTTCGCGCGGCACTTTCGGATGCGACATCCGGTACAGCAACTTGTGATCGACCGATTGCACCAGGTGCAGGTATGCCGAACGTTCGAATTCCGTCGCCTCGCGGCCCAGATCGCGCGTCTCGGTGCGAAGCGCATAGAACAGGCCCGTTGTCAGCGCCGCGTCGACGGGAACATTCCGCTCGCGCAGGTATTGCAAAACGATGGTCGACGTCGCGCCCAGTTCGGGTCGGATGTCGCACCAGGGCGATTGAACGCTTTCCGGGCGAGCGGGGTGGTGGTCGATGATGATGTCGACGACACGATCCGCGGGCAGCGAATTGTTGCCGGTGCCCGGTTGGCTGTCGACGATGGCCGTCCTGTCGAACTGCCTGTGGTCCAGATCCTCGACCGGGCTCAGCGGAAAGCGCAGGGCTTCGACCATGGCGCGATTCTCGGCGCGGCCGACGATGCCACCTAGAGCCAGCGTGACCGTCGCGCCCAACTCATGTTCGACCAGCGACTTCAGGCCGACCGCCGCCGCCAGCGCGTCCGGGTCGGGATTGTCGTGCATGTAGACCAGCAGCGATCGGCAGCCCGCGATGCGCTTCAAGGCCGCGTCCAGATCGAAGGGCGGGGTCGGCGCCGCAGCGGGCAGCGTCAGACTGAAAGGCGGCAGGGTTCCATCCGGCGATTTCACGGCGGCGCCCCCCGGATGCGGAGGTTGTCGAAATACACGTCCGTCTCCCAGTTGCCCACGGCGAAAAATTCGTGGCCGCTGCCGGCCAGCGGTTGGTCGTCGGTCCACGATAGAAACGGCTGCCCGTCGATCTTCCAGTCGATGGCCCCGCCGCGGCGGGTGATGGTCCAGTGGTAGGTGCGGTTCATTTCGACAGCTGGCGCGGTTCGCCGGGCCTTCACGCCGTCGTCGTGTTCGTTCAGGCGACAGATGACGCTAAGCTGGTTGTTCCAGCCGCCGAAGATCATCGTGTAGCCCGAGGGCTGGTACTGGTTGCCGTCGGGGTCGAAGGTTTCGCCGTCGCCGAATAGTTCGACCTTGATGTCGCCGGCCGGGCTTTTCGACATGACGTCCACGTCGACGACGACGTCGCGGGGCAAACGCCGGCGCAGCCACAACGGGTGGTTGTGCGCACCCTTGATATTCAGCTTGCCCGAGGAAATGCGGTAGTCAGCGCCCGTGTTCAGCCAGGTTGGACCAATCTCGACGCGCTCGAAGTCTTCCGTGAACGGCTCTGTTATGGCCGGAATCTGCGCCTTGCAGCCCAGCGACAGACACAGGCAGCCCAGCGCGAACCGTCGGAACCGTCGGAACCGTCGGAACAAGCGGATGACAGGCAAGGGACTCACGGTCAGCGTAAAGCGGGAAGTTACCGGGTACGGCCCGCAAAGACAATCAAGGCGCCGTCGACCCAAGGTGCTCGTAAACCAGGCCCCAGCGAATGCCCCGGTCGTTGACGATGATCTCGGTCACGCCCGCGCGCCGCGCGATCTCGGCCATCAGGCAGGCGCCGGGCAGGATGACGTCGGCCCGTCGCGGGTCGAGGCCCCGCATGGTTTCGCGTTCCTGCTGGGTGGCGCGGCGCAGCCGTTCAATCTGCGCGTCGATGGCCGCCAGGGTCAGCCGGTGACCGTGCACCTGGCGTTCGTCGTAGCTGTCCAGACCCAATGCCATCACCGCCAGCGTGGTGACGGTACCGGCCGTGCCCACGACAACGGCGCCCGAAGGGAACGACACCGGGCCCAGGTGATGGCGGATGTCCGCCAAGACCGCGTCCACTTCCGCGTCAGGCGGCGGATCGTGGCGGATGTGGCGCTCTGTCAGGCGCACTGATCCCAGCGGCAAGCTGGTTCGTAGGCGAATCTGCATCCGCTCGGCGATGATGATCTCGGTCGACCCACCCCCGATGTCGACCACGATCGACAGGCCCGCCGCGGTCTCGGGGAACGATCGCGCCGCCGCCAAGAAAGTCAGCGCCGCCTCGCGCTGCCCGTCGATGACCACCACGGGGACACCCAAGACGGCCACGCTGCGACCCAGGAATTCGCCGGCGTTGGGGGCGCGGCGCAAACCCTCGGTACCGACCGCTATGATCGGCGCGCCGTGACGACGTGCCATTGCCGCGTACTCGGTCAGCGCCGCCAGGGTGCCCTCGATTCCCTCGCGCCCAAGGCGCCCATCACCCCCGATGCCGCGCCCGAGCCGCGTCACCTGCGCGTGGTTCTCCAGCACCCAGATGCGGCCGGCGTCGTCGATCTCCGTCACCAGCAACAGCGTGGTGTTGGTGCCAACGTCGATCGTTGCGAGGCGGGTCACCGGCTGGTCGCGGCGGGGCCCCAGGACGGGGAACGCGCGCTGCCCCGCCAGATCAGGACTTCACGATGGGTCTCGGGATTCATCACGTAAAGGCCCCCGCGCGTCGACGCGTAGACGACCAGTCGGCCATCGGGCGACCATGACGGATCGCTGTTCGAGCCCTGGTTCTGCGTCAGCCTTTCGATCTTCTGCGTCTTGAGATCGTAGGTGAAGATGTCGAAGACGGCCTTCTCGTCGCGGCCCGTAAAGGCGATTACGGGCTTGTCGGCGCGCGGATTCCAGCGCGGCGTCTGGTTGTAGCTGCCCGCGAAGGTCAGCCGGCGCGGGTTCCCGCCGGAGGCCGGCATAACGAAGATTTGCGGTGTGCCCTGGCGATCCGACACGAACGCGATTTGCGATCCGTCGGGCGAAAAACTGGGCGAGCTGTCAATCGACGGCGACTGCGTCAGCCGCTTGATCACGTTGCCCGCGTCGGGGCCGACCTGATACAGCTCGGCGTTGCCCTCGTAGGACAGGGTCATCACCAGGCTGCGGCTGTCGGGTGTCCAGGTCGCGCCCGTGTTCAGGCCCGAACGGCTGGACACCCGTCGCGCCCGCCCGCCGGCGGCGGGGACAATCCACAGGTCGGGGCTGTCGCGCAGGTAGGACGTGAACGCTATTTCGCGGCCGTTGGGCGCGTAGGCGGGCAGCAGGCATTCGGACTTCATCTTGGTCAGCACGGTCATCTCCGCGCCGTCGAGTCCGACCGTCGCGATTTCCCCGGCCTTGCCAGCAAGCGCGAAGGCGATGCGCGAGCCGAAAATGCCCTTGATGCCGGTGAACTGCTCGATGACGTCATTGGCCCAGGCGTGGATCAGCGAGCGCAGCTCGGCGCCGCGGTAGCTCTTGGTCAAAACGGGTGCATCGCCGCGGCCGACCTGGAACAGCCGTCCCTCGACGGCGACGTTGCCAGATTCGCGCGTGACCTTCACCTTGGCGACGCCCT
>JANXXE010000016.1 GCA_025350815.1 Myxococcales bacterium
TGGGCGTCCATACAGGAACTCCAGGACGCCATTTACGACTACCTGCTCTGGCACAACGTCAACGGCAAGCCGTTCAAGTGGTCTTACAGGCCGAAATCTTGGTCTAATAACCATGGCGGATCTTCTGCCGGGCGGAACTAGTGCCGCACGTCACCCACGGAACCGATCACGAGCTGTCGTCCGTCGCTTTCACCATCGCGAACGGCGGAATGACCGCCGGTCTGAAGGTTTCCGTCAAGAGCGTCTCGATTCTCGCCGTCAAACCCTGAAGGATCCGAAACCCATGGGTCATCTGGCATCCAACATGGCCCCGCTGGCGGCGCTCGCCGGCGGGGCGGTAATAGGGCTGGCGGCCACGGGGCTGATGCTTCTGCTGGGCCAGATCGCCGGCATCAGCGGCATGATCACCGGGCTGCTCACACCCGTGGCCGCAGAGTGGCCCTGGCGCGGCAGCTTCATCGCTGGATTGCTTTCGGGCGGGCTCGTCTGGGCGCTGATCGATCCGTCGGTGTTCGGCCATATCCCGCGCCCACTGCCGCTGGTGGCGGTCGCCGGGCTGATCGTCGGCTACGGGGTCAGCACAGGTGGGGGCTGCACCAGCGGCCACGGCGTGTGCGGCATCAGTCGACTCTCGCGGCGTTCCATCGCCGCCACGTGCACGTTCATGGCGTTCGGCATCGCCACGGCGACTCTGTGGCGCGTGCTCGTGGGGGCCGTCCGATGAGGCGGCAGATGTTGGCGGCATTCGCTTGTGGACTGGTGTTTGCCCTCGGACTTGGCCTGTCCGGCATGACCCACCCCGGGCGAATCCTCGGGTTCCTGGACGTCTTCGGCACATGGGATCCGACCCTCGTCTTCACGATGGCGGGAGCGATCGGCGTGCACATGCCGCTGTACTGGCTGACGGTCCGGCGGCGGGCACCCGTCCTGGCACCCCGGTTCGCCCTGCCGACGAAGCGGGACCTGGACGCGAAGCTCCTCGGGGGGTCGGCGCTGTTCGGTGTCGGCTGGGCACTCGGCGGGTTCTGCCCTGGCCCCGCCCTCGTGTCGGTGTTTGGTGGCCGCAGCGACAACTTCGTCTTCCTGATCGCCCTTGTCTGCGGCATGGCGTTGCGAAAACTGGGGACCGTCCCGGCGGTGGCGCAGGCAGGCCGCACATGATCTTCCGACCCTTTCACTACTTCGACACGGGCTGCGCCGCCTATGTCTTCGGCTGCGGCACCGTGGGACGCGGCGCCGTCGTGGATCCCCAGGAGCGCGACATCGACGCCTACCTGACCTTCGCCGCCGCCAAGGGCCTCGCCATCACGCACGTCTTCGACACGCACATTCACGCCGACCACCGCTCGGGCGGCCGGGATCTCGCCCGTCGAACCGGCGCCAAGTACTGCCTGCACCGAAGCGCCGACGTGTCGTTTCCGTTCGAGCCGGTCGACGATGGGCAACGGATCGAACTCGGCAACACGCTGATCGACGTGCTGCACACGCCCGGGCACACCCCGGAGAGCATCTCGCTGGTGGTGCAGGACTTGCGGCGCGGGCCGGGACCCTGGTTCGTCTGCACGGGCGACACGCTGTTCGTGGGCGCGGTCGGTAGGCCGGATCTACCGGGACAGGCCGCCCGGAACGCGGCCGTGCTGCACAGCAGCCTGCACAAGAAGCTGCTGGCGCTGCCCGACACCGTCGAGATCTACCCCGCCCACTTCGCCGGCTCGTCCTGCGGCGCCGGCCTCAGCGGCAAGCCCAGTTCCACGCTGGCCTTCGAGAAGCAATGGAACCCGACACTGTCGGCGGACGAGGCGGCCTTCGTGCGGAAGCTGGCGGGCACGACAACGGCCCAGCCGAAGGACATGGACACCATCCTCAGATACAACCAGGGGCGTGCGTGAATGGTGGCGGGTCAGTGACGGACTTGCCCAGACCGGCCATTCGGCTCGGACTCGCCGACAACCTGGGCCAGTTCTCGCTGCTGGTTCTGGTGAACGCCTTCGTGGGGGGGATGGTCGGCCTCGAGCGTTCGATCTTGCCCGCGATCGCCGAGCAGGACTTTCATCTGGCTGCGCGCAGCGCGGTCCTGTCGTTCATCATCGTGTTCGGTCTGGTGAAGGCCGTCACCAACTACGCTGCTGGGCGCCTGTCCGACCGCTTCGGCCGCAAGCACCTGCTGGTCGCCGGGTGGCTCTTCGCAACGCCGGTTCCGTTCATGCTGATGTGGGCGACCTCCTGGGCCGTCGTCCTCGCGGCCAACGTCCTGCTCGGGATCAGCCAGGGGCTGACCTGGTCGACGACCGTGATCATGAAGATCGACCTCGTCGGCCCGCGCCGGCGCGGTCTGGCCATGGGTCTCAACGAATTCGCCGGGTACATCGCCGTGGCTGCCGCGGCCCTTGCGACCGGCTATATCGCCGCGTCTTACGGGCTGCGCCCGGCCCCGTTTTACCTGGGGGTCGGGTTCGTGGTCGCCGGGCTCGCCCTATCGGTCCTGCTAGTGGCCGAAACCCGCGCCCACGCGCAGCACGAGGCGGCGATCGGACTCCCCGCTGAAACGGGTCGCGCGCCGTCCCAGCGCGAGATCTTCGTGCGGACGTCACTCACCGATCGCAACCTCTCGGCTGTGAGCCAGGCCGGCTTGGTGAACAACCTCAATGACGGAATGGCGTGGGGCCTCTTCCCCGTGCTCTACGCGGGCGCCGGCCTGAGCCTGGCGAGCATCGGCACGCTGGCGGCGCTGTACCCGGCGGTGTGGGGCATCAGCCAGCTATTCACCGGGGCACTGTCCGACCGTTGGGGCCGCAAGTGGCTCATCGTCGGAGGAATGTGGATTCAGGCCGCCGGCATAGCCGTGGTCGTCCTGTCGCGGGAGATCTCTGGCTTCGCCACCGGGTCCGTCCTGCTCGGGGTCGGAACGGCGATGGTGTACCCCACCCTCCTCGCGGCCATCGGGGACGTCGCTCATCCTTCGTGGCGCGCGTCCGCCGTTGGCGTCTACCGCCTCTGGCGCGACCTGGGCTACGCCATCGGCGCCGCGCTGACGGGCATCGTCGCCGACGCCGTCGGGCTCGGAGCCGCAATCTGGCTGGTGGCCGCGGTGACGTTCGGCTCGGGCCTCCTGGCGGCCCTCCGCATGACGGAGACTACTTCCCCGGCTTTCGGACCGGCAGCCCCGCGGCTTTCCACTCGGGAAAACCCGCCTCCAGGCGCCGGGCCTTCCGGCGCTTCCGCGTGAGCGTGGAGACCGCCTGGTCGGCGAACACGCAGTAGGGCCCGCGACAGTAGGCCACGACCTCCTTGTCCTTGGGGATCTCCCGCAGGCGGTCCTCCAGTTCGTCGTGCGGAATCGAGATGGCACCCGCGATGTGCCCGGCGGCGTACTCCTCGGCCGGGCGGACGTCCACCAGGATGACCGAATCGGCCTTGAGTCGGGCTTTCAGCTCGTCGAAACCGATGGCATCCATGGTCGAGCGGTCGCGGAAGTAGCTAGCGACCAGCCGATCCACCTCCGCCAACCGCGCTCCGGCCACGCTCCGTAGCGACCCTATCAACCCCAGCACCACGTCGTCCGCGACGCGATAATGGACGAACAGGCCCTCCTTGCGCGACTCGACCAGCCGGGCCTCGCGCAGCACCTGCAGGTGCGCCGAGGTGTTGCCGATCGTCATCCCGACCTCGTCAGCCAAAGACTCCACGGTCCGCTCGCGCTGGGCCACCAGCTCCATCAGCTCGATTCGATTCGGGCTCGACAACGCCTTTCCGACACGCGCGAACTGTCCGTACAGCTGGTCCTTGAAGGCTCGCTTGTCCATGCGCGCATATTCTAGCACTCTTTAGAATATGCCGCCGTGAACCAGCGGGCAGGCCACTGGGCGGGCGATGAGATTTCACGACCCGGCGGTGCTGGCGTTCTCGCTGTCATTCTGGAACGATGCGGTGATGGCCTGTCCCTGCGACGAACTGCGATTCGTCCCCGATGAGACCGCTCGTCGTTTCGTTCGCTCCCTGGCCAGTGACCTGGTGACCGGAGGAAGAGCATGATGAAGACCCACACACCTTTTCGACGCTACCTGCTGGTGGTGGCCGGCCTTGTGTTGCTGGCCATTCCCAGGACGGCGCACGCCGCCATCACCGTTTCGGGCACGCTGTACACCTCCGCTGGCAATGAAACCACGACGGTGGGTGCGGCCGAGGACGGCATGAACGTCAGCATGGACATTGCCGGCGATACGACCACCTACACGACGACCCTCACGGGCAGCAATGGCACCTGGTCCTTCGCGGGCGTGACCCAGCCGGCCAGCGGCACCATCGTCACGGTCTGGATGAACGTGGGGGACACCACCGGAGCCACCAACGCGTCACTGGTCTTCACCTACGGCACCAGCTGCACCGGGAACCCGAACTGTACCGGCCTGAAGATGGCCCAGACGAAGGTCATCATCAACTCCAAGGACACCGGCACCATCACCAATGCCAGCATGGCGGCCTGTGATAACGACTCTGGAACCCGCTGCTCGGACACGGACATCGGCTTCACCTCGAACTCGGGGACCCTCACCACCAGCTGGACCACCTCCGTCATCCGGATGAGAGACAGCATCACGTTCACCCCGGGGGGCGCCGTGGCGGCGCGGACCTTCAGACAGTCCGCGGGAACATTCACGGTCCATAGCGCCGGGATGACCCTGTACAACAGTCTCAACGTCACCGCCGGAACCTTCAACAATTCCAATACAATCACGTTCTCGGATGACGGCACCAACCCCGATGACAGCACCATCACTTACACGGGAGCGGTGCCGGGATCCGTGGTCATCAGCAAGACGGTCCTCACCGGCGCCCAGGCAGCCCGTTCGGACGTGACCATCGCGAGCACCGCCACCGTGGCCCTGGGCGCCAGCCCGACCACGGCAGCCGGGTCAATCACCGTGAACAGCGGCTGTACCCTCACCGCCAGCGGCACCTGGACCTTCACCGCCGGCGGCACATCCGGCCTGGTGAACAACGGAACCGTCACCCACACCGGGACCGTATGGACCTTCAATAACTCGTCGCTGACGAACGGCGGAGCCGGCGTCATGACCTATTCAGGAACGGCGATCACGATCGAGAATGACCTGACCCTCACCACCGGCGCCGGAACCTTCAACGGCGTCAACAACGCTCTGTCTCCCATGACTGGACAGACGATCACCTTCAGCGGCACCGACGCCACGGACGACTCGGGGATCAACTGCACCGGGACCCTCGGGGGCACGGTCATCGTGAGCAAGACGGGATCGAATGTAGGTTCCACCTTCACGGTAAACAGTCCCTGTTCGATTTCCCTGGGCGCCAGTCCCACGACCACCCTGTCCGACAACGCGGGGGCCGACTTCATCGTCGCCAGCGGCGCGACGGTGAACATCACCAGCGGGACGTGGACCGTCAGCGCGGCCACGGCCGACCAGTCCGTGACGCCCGCCGTTTCCAACAGCGGCACGATCACCCACACCGGCGGCAGTGCGGGCTGGACCTTCAACGATGTCGAGCTGATCAACAACTCGGGCGGCGTGATCACCTACGGCGGCACCGCCATCACCCTGGATCAGAATTTCAACCAGAGCGGCACCTTCAACCTGTCGGGAATAACGGTCACTTTTGTCTCGACCAGCGCCAACGACGACACGACCATCACCTGTGCCGCCACGACGTTGCCCGTCGCCAGTACGATGGGTGGGACGATGGTGATCACCAAGACCGGGGCCTTCGCCGCCACCGTTGCCGTGGCCTCTGGCTGCTCGATTGCCCTGGGAGCCAGTCCGACGACCACCCTGGCCAACAGCGGCAACGCCGATTTCACGAACAACGGAACCATTGTCATCGCCAGCGGGACGTGGACCCTGCAAAACACCACGACCAACGGCACCGCCGGGCTGGCGCTAATCAACAATGGCACCATCACCCACATCGGCACCGGCTGGACATTTACCGATGTGGATCTCATCAACAACGCGGCGAAAACCATCACCTACGCCGGAACGGCCATCACGATGGATCGCAATTTCACCCAGAATGGCACCTTCGACCTGACGGGAAAGACCGTCAGCTTCATCGATGGCAATGGCACCGACGACACCACCTTCACCTGCGGTACGAACACCTTGCCCGTCGCCAGTACCATTGGCGGTACCATGGTCATAACGAAGACGGGGACGGTCGGGGCCACGATCACGGTCGCCAGTGGCTGCACGATTTCTTTGGGGGCCAGTCCAACGACGACTTTGGCCAACAGCGGCAACGCGGACTTCACGAATAACGGGACGGTGGTCATCGCCAGCGGCACGTGGACCCTGGCCAACAGCACGACGGGCGGCGTGGCCGGCGTGGATTTTATCAACAACGGCACGCTTACCCACAGCGGCAGTGGCTGGGACCTCAATGACATCGGCCTCACAAACAACTCGGGCGCGACCATTACGTATGCTGGCACCGCCATCACGGCCGAGCGGACCTTCGATCAAAGTGGCACCTTCAATCTGTCGGGAAAGACGATCACCTTCGACGGAAGCGATGCGGTTGACGACTCGTCGGTTTCTTGTGGCGCCACGACGTTGCCCGTCGCCAGTACGCTGGGCGGTACCGTGGTGGTTTCAAAGGCCGGCGCGGTTGCCGCCACGTTTACGGTCAATAGCCCCTGTTCGATGTCGTTGGGCGCCGCCCCCACGACCACCCTAAGTAATATTGCAGCCGCGGACTTCACCATCGCCAGCGGCGCGACCGTGGTCATTACCAGCGGCACGTGGACCGTTGCCAATGCGACCGCGGGCGGCGTCACGGGCGTCGATATCATCAACAACGGCACGATCACGCACAGTGGCAGTGGATGGGACTTCAACGACACGGGCCTGATAAACAATTCAGGCGGGGTCATCACCTACGCCGGTACGACGATCACGATCGAGGGAGATCTCACCCAGAACGGAACTTTCAATTTGTCGGGCGTGACGGTGACCTTCGACGGCACTGACCCGGCCGACGATTCGACCGTCACGTGCGGGGCGACGACGCTGCCATCGGCCAATACCCTGGGCGGCACGGTGGTTGTCACGAAAACCGGCACCGGAAATTCCTTTTTCACCGTGGCTTCGGGATGCTCGATCTCGCTGGGTGCCAGTCCAACGACGACGCTAGCGAACGATAATGCCGCCGACTTCACGAACAACGGGACGGTGGTCATCGCCAGCGGGACCTGGACCGTCGCGGACACGGCGACAAACGGCGCAACCGGACTGGCGCTCATCAACAACGGCACGATCACCCACAGCGGCACCGGCTGGGACTTGAACGACGTCCAGTTGGTGAACAGCTCAGGCGCGACGATCACGTACGCCGGTACCGCCATCACGGTCGAGCGGAATTTCGACCAAAGCGGCACCTTCAATTTGACCGGGATGACGGTCACCCTGGACGGCACGGATGGCGCCAACGACTCTGCCACGCTGACCTGCGGATCGACCCTGGCGGGAAACATCGTCATCAACAAGACAAACGCCGCCGCTCTCACGGTGCTGGGCAGCGACTGCACCATCGCCGGATCGTTCACCCGCACCGACGGCATCGTCAGCAATCCTGGATCGGCCTATGTTCTGACCGTTCAGGGCGCTTTTTCCATGAGCATGTCGGATCTGTTCGGCGGGACGAACATGACCACGAAACTCAGCGGCGCCAGTGCGCAGACGTTCACGCAGAACGCCGGCACCATCACCGGCCCGATGGTCATCGACAAAAGTGCGTCGACGACGGTGGTCACCATGGCCACCAACATGACCCTGGGCAGCACCCTGGGGCTGACCACCGGCGTCCTGAATCAGGGGGCGTCGTTCACCATCACCACCGGGGGCACCCTGACGGTGGGCGCTTCGGGCTACCTGTACAACACCGGCACGGGCGACTTGACCCTGGGGGGGGACGTCAGCAACTCGGGGACGATCCAGCTGGATGGGACGTCGGGTGGCTGCGGTGATGCCGACGCAATTGCCATCACGTCCAGTTCCGGACAGCGGGCCTGGTCGGGCAGTGGGAACTTTCGGATGACGGACGTGTCGGTCACCAGCCAGGGCGGGACAGCGCCCATCACGGCGACCAGCAGCACGTCGGTCAGCGGAAACGGCACCAACTGGACGTTCAGCTCGACCTGCAACGGGGTCACCGCGGGGACGGCGTCGACGGCGACCGGAAACAACGTGTCGTCGCTGCCGTGGAGCCACACGTCGCCGTCTGGATCCGATGCGTTGCTGATGGTGGGGGTGGCCCTTCGGACCACGACCAGCACGGTCACCAGCGTCACCTTTGGTGCCCAGAGCTTGACCAAGGTCAGCGGGGGCTCCGCGAACAACGGCACCGACGCCCGGGTCGAGATGTGGTACCTGCTGGCCCCGACCGCCAGCACCAACACGGTGACGGTGACCCTTTCGGCGGCGTCGAACGTGACGGCGGGGGCCCTGACATTCACCGGGGTCAACCAGAGCGCGCCGCTGCAGACGTTCACGACCGCCACGGGGAGCAGCGCCGCGCCCTCGGTGACCATCACGGGCAGCGCGACGACGTCGATGGTCTACGACGTGATGGCGATGCAGGGAACCAAGACGGTATCGGCGCCGACGACCAGCTGGACCAACGTGACCTCGGACGGGACTAACGCCAACAACGTTCGCGGGGCCGGAACCAGCGCCACGGGCGCCGAGACGGTGACGATGGGTTACACGATGTCGGGCAGCGACAAATGGGTCATCGGCGCGGTCGCCATC
This sequence comes from Myxococcales bacterium, assembly GCA_025350815.1. Classification (GTDB taxonomy): domain Bacteria; phylum Myxococcota_A; class Polyangia; order Fen-1088; family Fen-1088; genus JANXXE01. The sequence continues at coordinate 8,784 of JANXXE010000016.1, forward strand.
CAGGGCGCGCCGCCCACGGCCGCCCGCCTGCTGTCCTTCGGGGCGGAACAGCGGCTGGGCGGGGTGGCGCTGACCTGGCGTACCGGTTTCGAGGCGGACAACCTGGGATTCCACGTCCTGCGCGAGCAGGCGGGGCAGCGGGTGCGGGTGTCGCCCTCGCTGATCGCGGGGTCGGCGTTGTTCGCAGGGGTGGGCGCCACGCTGGTCAACGGACGATCCTACGGGTGGTTCGATGCGCCCGGGCAGGATGGTGCCGCCAGCGGGTCGCGCTACTGGCTTGAAGAGGTGGACCTGGCGGGCCAGAGCACGTTCCACGGCCCGGTGATCCCGGCTGCCGCCAGCGCTTTTTCCGACGTGCCCAGGCAATCCGCGTTGCTGGCAGACCTGGGGCAAGAGCGCCCGGCGGCCGTCGCGGGCCCCGAGGGCCGCCAGAGACGCGCTTCCTGGCGGGAGCCGCCGCGGACCAATCAGGCCGTCGACATCCAGACGGGCCCCTGGGTGAAGATCAAGGTGCGCAAAGAGGGGTGGTACCGCGTGGGGCTGTCCGAGCTGCAGGCGGCGGGACTGTCCGGTCCGCCACGGCTTTTCGCCGACGGGCAGGAGCAGGCGATCCTGACGGTGAACGACGGGATCGAATTCTACGGGATGGGCGCCGACACGCCCTGGACCGACGAGCGGACGTACGTCGTGTCCCAGTCGGTGTCCGGCGCCGCGAAGACCGTCGTCCGCAAGTCCGCCGCGGGCAACGTGGCGGCGGCGGCCAGCTTTCCCTTCACCATCGAACGCCGGGATCGCAGCATCTACTTCGCGGCCCTGATCAACGGCGACGCCGACAACTTCTTCGGGCCGGTCCTGGCGAAGTCGCCGGTCGAGCTGGCGCTGACGGTGGACGATCTGGACCCTGGATCGCCCGTGACCCTTGAAGTCGCCTTGCAGGGGGTCACCCCGACGCCCCATCGGGTCGATGTGGCACTGAACGGGACCCGCCTGGGGGTGGTGACATTCCAGGGGCGCGCGCCGGGGGTGCTGGCCGTGAACGTGCCCGCCGGCGTTCTGGTGGAGGGGGCCAACAAGGTGGGGCTGGCGCCCTCTGGCCAGGGGATGGACACGACCCTGGTCGACTTCGTGCGCGTGACGTACCCGCGAAGGTACCGGGCCCGGAACAACCTCCTGCGGTTTTCGTTGCCCAGGGGCCAGGCCGTCACGGTGCGCGGCTTTACCCGCGCCGACCTCCGGGCCGTGGACGTGACCGATGCGGCCGCCCCCATCGAGCTCGGCGGCACGGTGACGCAGGGCCAGGACGGCTACGAGCTGACGTTGTTCTCGAACGACGGCGCCAAGGAGGTCCTGGCGTTCGGGGGCGATGGGGTGCAGCGGCCCGCGTCGCTGGTCGGTCGGCCGGCGGGGGCGATCGCCGGGGGCCCGGTCGATTTCGTGATCCTGTCGCCCCGGGCGTTCGCAAGCGCCCTGGCGCCCCTGGTCGCGCGCCGACAGGCGGATGGTTTCGCGGTTCAGCTGGTCGACCTGGAAGACGTCTACGACACGTTCGGGTACGGGCAGAAGTCGCCGTTCGCCATGCGCAACTTTCTGGCGGAAGCCAGGGGCAGGGGCGCCCGGTTTGCCCTGCTGGTCGGTGACGCCAGCCTGGATCCCAGGAACTTCCTGGGCCTGGGATCCTTCGATCTGACGCCCACCAAAATCGTGCCGACCGCGTTCGGTGAGACCGCCTCCGACGACTGGCTGGCCGATTTCGACGACGATGGCCTGCCCGATCTGGCAGTGGGGCGGCTACCGGTGCGCACGGAAGAGGAGGCGCGCGCGGTGGTGCAGAAGCTGGTGGATCACCAGACGCCCGTGCGGCCGAGTCCCGTGCTGCTGCTGTCGGGCAAGCGTTCTGACATGGGTTTTGCCGCGGGGGCCGAGACCCTGCTGGCGGGGCTGCCCCCCGGGATCGCGCGGCACGTGCGCGCCGACACCCTGGGCGCGGACGGCGCCCGGCGCGAACTGATTTCGTTCCTGGAAGGGGAATCGGGCATCGTGGAATACGTCGGGCATGGCTCGGTGGAACTGTGGGCGGACGGATTGCTCGATCGGTCCGACGCGAAGTCGTTCGGGACGTGGCGTCCATCGGTCTTCGTTCCCCTGACCTGCCTGAACGGTTTCTTCCACGACGTGTACACCGAAAGTCTGGCCGAGACCCTGCTCAAGACACCCGGCGGTGGTGCGCTGGCGGTCTGGGCCTCGTCGGGTCTCACGGATTCGGGCGAACAACTGCCCCTGGGCAAAGAATTCCTGCGGCGGCTGATCAACGAAGGACTCACCCTGGGCGAAGCGGCCCGGGCGGCGAAGGCGCTGGCGGGCTCGGACGTGCGCCGCACCTGGATCCTGTTCGGAGATCCGACGATGCGCATGGCACCCGTGTCCCTGGCGGCCCCGGATTCGGGGGTGGCGGGGCCGGATTCGGCACGGGGGGCCCCGGACGCCGGGGCCAGTGGCACGGATTCGTCCACGGGCGGCGCGGGCGCGATCCCCGCCTCGTCGGGCGGCTGTGCTTGTAATGTCGGGGGCGAGGGCACAGGAACACCGCCCCTGCCGATATGCCTGTCGGCAGGCCTGCTGGTCGGATTGCTGGCGTGGCGGCGCCGACGTTCAGTGCGCCATCGCGGCGGTCTCGACGGCGGATAGGGCCCTGAGCCGTGGCTGTTGGGCATGCCAGCCACCTCGAACTCGCGATCGCGCGGCTGATCCAGCGGCCAGCCGGCTTCCTTCAGCAGAACGTCGATGAAGGCGTCGCGGGTCGCCGCCTCGGAGTAGTCGTGGGTGTCGACGTTGGCGGTTGCGGCCTTCTTGACCTCGGCTATCTCCGCGCGGAGGCGTTCCAGTTCGGCGGTCATGGCCGCGTTGGCGGACAGGATGGCGGAAAGCTTCTCGTCCCGCTCGCGAAGGCCGGCTTGCAGCTTCTGTAGCTGCTCCATGGTCTGCCGCGGAATCGTCGTCATCGGCAGGATGGTGGGATCGAAGGCCATTCCCGCGGCCGGCCGGGCGCCGCGGGCGTAGGTGCGCGCGAACCAGTAGCCGATGTGAAACAGCTCGCGCACCGCCGTCATCGCATCGAGGGACGCAATGGCGCGCTGGCTGTGGACCGCCTGGTTGCCAAGGTGGTTGATGAGGCGCGCCTTGGTGAACACCGCCTCGCCGGCCGAGATCTTGAAGGACGGCTCGTGGATGAGCGCGCTCAGGTTGTCCTGGTAGGGCAGCTTCAGGGCGCGGTCGTGCTTGTAGGCCCAGGTGACGGCCAGCTCCAGGGCGCGGCGGGCGTAGAAGCAGGCGGTCCGCGGATCGGGATGGACGGCGGCGGCGGCCTTGCTAGCGGCCTCGTGAACGTCGGGCCATTCGCCCCTGAGGAAGGCGAAGATCTCGCTCATGGGATGTCGCAAGTCATGTCGCGAGTTTGTCGCAAGTTTGTCTTGTAATTACATATGTATAGGGCGCTATCACGTGCATGCCACAGCTTGTCATGACCGCAATGTCGCAAGTTATGTCGCAAGTTTGTCGCAAGTTTTCTGCTTCGCATCACGACGATCCGGCGCTCACCGCCGTTCCATCGGCAGATACACGAATTTGTTGGTCTCGCCCTCGTGTCGCAGCAGGCCCTTGGTCTCCAACGCCGCCAGGTCACGCTGCAAGGTCCGGCGG
>JANXXE010000017.1 GCA_025350815.1 Myxococcales bacterium
GTGGTGGGTCAGCTTCTTGCCGTCGCTGATCATGACCACCTCGTGCTTTGGCCAGGCGGTCGCCGGCAGCAACTCGGCGTAGATGGGCACGGGGGAAAGCGGCTGGCCGTGGATGCGCGCTAACAGGCTGCGGCCGCGGAACGCGGGGGACGGCGGCAGCCCGACGAGATCCAGCAAAGTGGGGCCCACATCGATCAGGGCGACGTTGTCCTCGGCGACCACGGGGTCGGCGCCCGGGATGGCGAAGACAAGGGGAACGCGAAGCTGCTCTTCGCTGAGATCCTGCCCATGGAAGTACAGCTTGTGCTCGCCCCAGGCCTCGCCGTGGTCGGCCAGAACGACCACCGCCGTGTTGCGCGCCAGGCCCGTCTCGTCAAGCGTGGCGAGGATCTTTCCGATCCAACTGTCTACAAAGGCAATTTCGAAGTCGTAGCGTTCCTCCAGGCCATGGACACCCTTCGCGCTCGACGGGAACTCTGGGTGGTCCATGTAGCTGGAATGCGGTTCAAACAAATGCGTCCACAGCACGAAGGATTCGTGGCCGGCCGCCGCCCGTTTAAGGCGCGCGATGACGCGGGGAACGATGCGGGGCGCGGCAATGTCCTTGTTTGATTCGGCGATGGTGCCGGCGCCGTCGTTGCTCCATTCGGCAAAGCCCTTGCTGATGCCCCGGTCGGCGGTGAAATAGAAGTGCGAGAAGATCCCGATGGCGCGGCGATCGGTGCGCGCCAGATCCTCGAAGAAGGTCTCGTTGCTGGGCAGAATCGGTGAGTAGTTCGCCGAACGCTGTTTCCAGGCGATCTCGGATGGGTAGCGTGACGTCACCAGTGACGGGAATGATCGCGGCGTGTTGGGCGCTTGTGCCCACGCCCGACGGAAATACGTGCCCCGCCGCGCCAGACCGTCAAGTGCGGGAGTCAGCGAATGGCCGGCAGGTCGCCCGTAACCGGCGACGCCCAGGCGATCCGCACGAAGTGCGTCGATGCTGATGACCAGAATGTTGCCCTTGAAGGCACCCGCCCGAGGTGGGGCGCTGGCCGACCGAGCCGGTGGCGACGTCGGCGCAGCCGCGATGGCCGCGTCACCGCCCTCGCAGTTCTGGTCGATGCCGTCGCCGGCAATGTCCTCGGCGCCCGGGAAGACATCCGCCCGCCCATCGTCGCAGTCGCCGCCGCCGAAGCGCGCCGAGAATCCGTCGTGATCGCGGTCGGTCAGCGCGCGGGCGATGCGCAGGGCCAGTCGCAGCCCGAAACTTTCGTCGGCGACGGCCTGGTAGGTCGTCGACCCTTCAGGGATCGAGGCCCCGACAACCAGCAGGGCCCCGACGATGATCAGCGTGGCGCCGCGAACGATCGCGATTGGAAGACGGGCGTGCCAGGCCCGGCCCTGGGCCCACAGGTACCAGAACCAGCCGTGGGCGCCCCCCATCAGGGCCGCGATCCCCAGTGACTTGCACGGCCCAAGATCCAGCACCCGCCAGTCAACGCGGGACACCGCCAGGGTGGCGGCAGCGAGGCCAACTATCAGTAGGAGTAAAAGGGTCGTCCCCGTCCGACCGAATGCTCGCGACCGGGGCAATACCGCACGCACCAGCGGTGCCGCGTAGTGCCGGACCATCAGCGCGGATCCCAGGGCGAAGGGAGCCGCGAAAACCACCAACCCGCCCGTCGCGATTGCCGCCAGCAGGGCACTCGACATCCGCGCGATGAGCAGCATCTGTCCCAGCGCCATCGCGCCCGCCAGGGCCGCGACCCCGACAGCAGCGCCAAGGACGTTCGCCGCGATTCGTTCGTCGACCGCCGGATCGCTCGCAAGGGCGGCGGTGCCCCCGGGTATCGCAGTCAGCAGGGCGGCAGTCAGCCAGCCGAGTGTCGCGCCAGCAAGGACGCCCGCCGAGCCGAGAAGTCCGAGCGACAGCGCCACTGTTTCCCACGGGTGCGCCCCCGTACCGCGACCGAGGACCAGGGCCGCGTCGCAAACGCCGGCCGCAAGAAAACCCGCGAACACCGAGGCTCCGACCGGCCAGTGAAACCAGGCCCGCGAATTCATCCTGTACGCGCTTAGCACGCCGACGCCCGCGGCTCCAAGTTTGGCGCAGCCGCAGGCGCCCTTCTCGCGCGGTGATACCGCTGGCTTGACGCGGGGAAGGGCGCGCGATATTCGTGCCCGTCCTTGTTGCGGTCGCGGAACATACCGCCGCTTGGCCCCTATCGACGGGCCGTTGCCGCGTTGCCGATCCTGCCGATCCTGGCGATCCTGGCGATCTTGGCGATGCAGGCGTGCGGCAAGGATTCGGTGCCGGTGGCCGCCTTCGCCGCGCCGGCGCCGGCCGTGTTGCCGTTGGCCGGGTTCCGCCCGACTTTTGATTTCGTGGCCAACCGGGCGCACGCGGTGGTTCATCGGGGGCGGCATCTCGTCATGACCGCTGGAACGCCGGATTTCCTGAAGTACATTGACGGCGGCTGGAAGACATCCTGGATCTTGGGCCAGAAGGACGCTGGGAAAGCGGTCGCGTTCGTGTCCGGCCTGTCTGCTGTCTTCTTCTGCCCGCTGGACGTAGATGGCGACGGCCCATTGGGTGAGCACCTGTCGAATCTCACCCTGACGGTGTCCCTGCGTGCGCTGGTCGCCGGTCAACGCCTGTCGGTCTTTGCCAATGAGAAGGCAATTGCGACGGTCGACGTCACGACCGAACTGAAGGACTATGCAATCCCCCTTCCTGCATCGGCCCTGGCACTCGGCGAAAATCGTTTTCGCCTGACCTTCCGTTCTGCGGCTCCGGTGCCTGGTGGCCGGCGGGCGGCGGCCGCGATCGAGCGCATAGCGATCGGCCCGGCCGCATCGGTGTTACCGGCCCCGGCGCCGCTGGTGGGCGAGACAGCGTTCGGCGGGGTCACCAAGCGAGCCCTCGTGTCGGCGGGTCCGTCGCGACTTTCCTTCTATGTGCAGATCCCGAAGGAATCGGCCGGGCGGCTGGCGCTGTCCTACGGTTCATCGACCGCCGGTTCAACGGCGGTGGTGCGAATCGCGCAAGACGGTGTGCCCGTGCGCATCCTGTTCAGCGGCCCGGCGGGCAACGTCTGGACCGACGCTGCGTGGGACATCTCGGCCTACAAGGGTCAGGCCGTTCGCATCGATCTGATTTCTCGTGGGGGCGGCATCGCCTGGGCCGAACCCCGATTACTGGTGCAGGCCGCGCCGGCCGCGCCGCCGCCCCCCGCCAAAAAGGTCGATCGCGTCTTCGTGTGGATGGTCGACACCCTGCGCGCCGACAAGGTTCAGGTCTACAACCCCCACACGGTGGTGCAGACGCCGAACTACGATGCCTTTGCCGCCGATGCGACGCGCTTCGCCTGGGCGCAGGTTCCGGGCACCTGGTCGCTGCCGTCGCATGCATCGATCCTGACTGGCGTCTATCCCGGCGTGCACAAGGCGACGGCGCACGAGGCGCGTCTGTCCCGCCAGGTCCCGTTTATCGCCGAGGTTTTCAAGAAGGCCGGCTTCCGCACGGCGCTATTTTCATCCAACGGTTACATCTCGTCGAAGTGGGGCTTTGATCGCGGCTGGGATGAGACCCGCAATTTCATTCGCGAGTCGCTGCCCAACGGCGCCGAGTATCTGTGGAAGACGGCCCGCACCTGGATAACCGCCAACGGGCGCAAGCCGCAGTTCGTCTATCTTGCCACCGTCGATCCGCACGTCATCTACAACCCCCGAAAAGAATTTCTTCAGCTGTACTGGAAGAAGCCCTACCACGGTCCCATCAAGCCCGCGCTGACGGGCGTGCAGCTCGGCCAGATAAAATCGGGCAAGTTGAAGCCGGACGCTGACGACAGGGCGTATCTCGAAGCGCTGCACAACGCGGAAATCACCCAGAGCGACAGAGCCTTCGCCGGGTTCCTTTCAGACTTGAAAGCCGCCGGCCTTTACGACACGTCGGCCGTGATCGTCATTTCCGACCACGGCGACGAGTTCTGGGACCACGGCGACGTGGGCCATGCGCAGTCGGTTTACCAGGAACTGGTTCACATCCCGCTCATCATTCGCGCGCCGGGCATCTTGCCGACGGGCAAGGTCATCGACGTGGATGTCGAGGCGATGGATCTGTTCCCCACGATGCTGGACCTTGCGGGGCTGCCCGTGTCCGATGACATTCAGGGCCGTTCCTTGTTGTCGGTGGCCCGTGACGAACTGGCGTTTACCCCCAGTGCGGCCCTCAGTCAGAATCTGGGCATGTTGCGCGGGATCAAGGTCGGCCGCTACCGCCTGATCCAGGGGGGACTGTCGCGGGTCGAGCTGTACGACGAGTTCGGCGATCCGCGCGAGCAACAAAACGTCGCGCAGGCGCGCCCGATCGCTTTGCGACAGATGCGCAACGTTCTGGGGTTGCTGGTGGCGTTCGAGAATCGCTGGAAAAAGGCGACGTGGGGCACGGCGGCCAACGTCAAGGAAGCTTTCTACGCCGACGGGGGACGACGACCATGATCGGTACGAAACGACGAACGCCTGGGATGATCGTGGCGGGCTTGGCCGTGGGATTCGCAGGTACGGCGGCCGGGGCGCCCAAGAACGAATTGCGCCTGATGACGATCGATCCCGGACACTTTCACGCGGCCCTGGTTCACCGGGACAGCTATCCGGACGTCTCCCCGCGCGTGGATATCTACGCCCCGGTCGGCATGGACTTGATTGACCATCTCAAGCGCGTGGCGCGTTTCAATCTGCGCCCCGACAATCCCACCGCCTGGCAGATCGAAGTTCACACCGGTCCGGATTTTTTCGCGCGGATGAAGAAGGAACGCCCCGGCAACATCGTCGTCATTTCGGGGAAGAACCGCGGCAAGATCGACTACATCCAGGGCTCGATCAGCGCGGGTTTTCATGTTTTGGTCGACAAACCGTGGATCCTGCGTTCCGAGGATCTTCCCAGGCTAAAGGCGACCCTGGACGCCGCCGACAAGACGGGCCGCATCGCGCTTGACCTGATGACCGAGCGCTTCGAGATCAGCAGCCTCTTGCAAAAAGAGCTGGTCAGCGATCCCGAGATCTTCGGGCAAATTCAGCCCGGCACTTCGCAACAGCCCAGCGTCTACATGGAAAGCGTGCACCATCTGATGAAGGTGGTCTCTGGCGTGCCCAACATCCGCCCGACCTGGTTCTTCGACACCGCCCAGCAGGGCGAGGGACTCAATGACATCGGAACGCATCTGGTGGATCTGGTGTCCTGGACGTTGTTCCCGACGCAGGCCCTCGATGCCGAAAAGGACATCAAGATCTTGTCGGCCCAGCGCTGGCCGACCCTGATCCCGCGCGCGAATTTCCAGCGTGTGACGGGCGAAAAAGATTTCCCCGACTTTCTGGCGAAGGACGTCAAGGCGGATGCCCTCGAATACTTTTCGAACACGCTGGTGACTTATGCGGTTCGGGGCGTACACACCCGGCTGAACATCGTCTGGGACTGGGAGGCGCCCGCCGGCAGCGGCGATAGGCATTTTGCGTTCTACAAGGGCACGCGCGCGCGCATTGAGATTCGGCAGGGCAAGGCCGAAAAGTTCCGGCCTGAAGTCTACGTGGTTCCCAATGATCCGAAGGACGGTGCTGCGGTACTGGCGGCGGTTCGCAAGCGGCTGGGCGCCCTGCAATCCAGGTATCCCGGCGTGGCCCTGCAAGAAGCGGCGGGCGAGGGGCGTCTCGACATTCCTGATCGTCTGCGCACCGTGCACGAGGAGCATTTCGCCCAGGTGGCGCGCCGGTTTTTCGACTATGTGAAGACGCCCGGGACGATGCCCGCGTGGGAAAAATCCCAGATGCTGGCGAAATATTACGTGACGACCAGGGGCACCGACCTCAGTCGCCTGGGCCCGGTGAAGGTCGCCGAGCGCCTGGGGCCGAAATAGTTCAGTCGTAGTAACCGTCGAGGTACCACTGGCCGTTCTGGCGGTCCTGGTGCAGTCGGTACAACGCACCGTCGGACGCTTGCACGTCCCAGTAGTCGCGGCTCCATCCTTCGTCTGCCCACCATTCGCCGCTGACACGATATGGGCCCGCGGCGACCAGGACGCGCGCCGTGGTCTCGCGACCCTGCAGGGCCATGGGACCCTCCCGTCCGATCAAAACCTCCAGCGCCTGTGGTGGCCGAAAGCGGCGAAAGCCCAAGGACAGATCTCCGTCATTTTCCTTTGTGGTGTCGGGGGACGACGCAGCGGTCGTCTTGAAAGGCCGCAGCGCAATGGCTTCTTCACGATGCGTGTCCACCGCCGCCGGTGCGCCCACATTGTCCAGTCCGACAAGCGCGGCCAGACGCGCCAGGGTTGCCGCAAACCGCTCGGGCGTGGGCCCTGCCGGGCGTAGAAAATCCAGCTGAACCGCGCGCAATCGTGCCGGAAGCACCAGAACCGTCACCCCGACGACTGCCGCGGCCGGCGGCCGACGTGCCAATTCCAGTCGCAAGAGCGCAAGCAGCGTGGAGGCCTCTTGCGTCGGTGCGCCAAGCGGTATCTCCCGCACATCGAAGCCACGGGGATCCAGGGTCAGTCGCAACGTGATGCCGGCGCAGGCCAGACTGCGCGTCGCAAGGCGTGCAAGCGCCCGATCCAGCAAGCCCCGCACAATGAAAGCCAAGGGCTCGATCTCGAAAATCGGGTATTCGATCTCGCTTCCTTCCTCGAGCGCGTCCGGCGGCAACTGGGCCGACAGCGGCTCGTCGTCGATCCCCGCGGCCACCCGCCACAATCGCGCCCCCGCCGGTCCCAGTCGCAAGGCCACATCCTTGCTGGACAGCTTTGCCAGCGCGCCCAGCGTGCGAATGCCCCAGCGGTCAAGCGTGCTGGTGAGCTGCGCACCTAGCGCATCAGTCGCCACCGTCGTCGGTAAGGACGCCAGAAAAGCCTGCTCGTCCCCCGGCGGGATGACGGTCACATCGTGCGCCTGTGTCGCGACCCGCGCCGCCCCCTTGCCGGCGGTGATGGCGACGCGCACCGCCAGTCCCAGTCGCGCCGCCTGGGCGACGATCGCTTGAGCCACCGCGCGTTCGCCGTGGGGATAAAGATGCAGCAGATCGCCCACTTCGAAGAAGATCCGCTCGTTTTCCTGTTCCACCCGTGGTGAAAAACCGAAACCCAGATCGGCCAGTGCCGCCGCGGCCGCCACCGTGTCCGCCTCGGACTGGGGCACGATGCGCAGCCGGTCAGACATTTTTCCGCGCGCCTGACTGACAGTCATCCCCTGGCGGATCCCCCCGCGCTGTGCGGCTTCCGTCAATGCGAGAATGCGCGACTGTGCCCCCGAACCCTGCGACAGGGCCACCGCTTCTTCCCGTCGCTCGGGATCGCGGCGCAGGATCGCCTGCAAGGCAAGCTTGGGAACATACACACACGCGAGTCGCATACGACTATCGGCGGGTTCGGGTGACAACGAAATCCGGGTGGCCGACCGAGGTCGATTCACCGCGTGACAGGGTGACCCGATTTTCGATGGCCACCAGAACACCCCGTCCCTGAAAGCGCGGCTGTGCGCCCTGCAAGGTCAGCGCGCACGCACCCCACGCGCCCGCCGTGCGTCGCGGCGACACAATCAACACCGCGGTTCCCTGTTGCTCGGCTGCGCGCTTGAAACGCAGCCACGCCGCCGTGGGAATGGACGGTGGATGTTCACCCAGATCGATCGCCAAAAGCCCGAAGCCACCTGCCCCAAGGACGATGTCCGCTGCGGGCAAAGCCTGTCGCGCCTCGCAACGGATCCACAACAACTGGGCCAGCGGCACACCCGCGCGTCCCGCCGCCCCGATGTCCAGTGCCGCCCCGCAATCCACCAGGGCCACCGCTTCGCCGCGCCTTAACGCACCCGACAGTGAGTGCAGCAACACACTGGTTCTTCCGCTGGACCGCAGGCCCGCTATTTCGCTGAGAGCCCCCCGCGTCCAGCCCCCGCCGAGTCGCTCGTCAAATGCCTTGATCCCGGTCGATAGTCGTCCCCGCTTTTCCCGCTGCTCTAGCTTGTGCGCCGGGATTAAATGCGCTGCCAGTGCCGCCGAAGGAGACCACGTAGCCACAGTCCGATCTTGTACCTAAACATCTGTTCAGGTCAAGGTTTTGGGAAACAGGAAGGCGCTACGGCAACAAACAGGCCCCGAAGGTTGTGTAGTTCGGGTTTTCCAGCTTCTCGCACATTCGTCCCGCCGTGCAGTCCGGCGCATCCAGCCGGCAGATGCGCCGGCAGGTCTGCACGTTTTTCGAGCTGACACACAGCAACCCCGGCTGGCAGTCCAGGGCATCACGGCACGAGGTACCTTCGGCACTTGTCCTGGTTGCGGTTGCACAGTCACAGTCGGGGATCTCACCCGGGAAGATGAAACAGTGCAGCCCGGCCGCGCAGCCCGTCGTCGCGGCGCCGCGTGGATCGCAGGGCTGTGAGCACAGCTTGAAGCCCGAGGCCTGGGCGCCACAGGGGACATTGGTGGCACAGCGCGCTCCGGCGCCGCAGACCCGGTCATCCTTGCAGAATTGCATGCAGGTCTTCAGCGTCTTGCCCCCCACCGTACAACCAAACTCGAAGCACTGCGTTCCCGCCACGCAGTCTTCGTTCTTGTCGCAAAGCTCGCCCGTCGTCTTGCCGCCCGCCTTCGTGCACATTCCGGCGACCACATTCTTCTGACACACGATGCACGTCGATCCTGCGCCACAGGTCGCCGAGGGCGCAGTCGGTTCACACATCAATGCCGCATCCCGATTCGCGCCGGCATCCGTGGACACCCGATCCACAGCAGCCGCATCCTGGGGCATTCCCGCGTCCGGTGGGGACGCCCCGGGCCTGATCAGGATCGTCAGCTTGACGGTGTGTGCCGGATCGATTGCGACGCTGCCATCCCCGTACCCGAGCGAGCTATTGGGGACATTTTGCTCGTTCAGCCCGACCGCCTTGATGCCAATCTCCAGAAGCCCCGTCAGCGATGCATCAAAACTGACCGAGAAGGTGTGCCCCTCGGTCTCGTTGAAGCGCAGGGGCGACGGAGCCTTGGGGTATTCGAGTTGGTCGACGTTACTGTCGTTCTTGACCGTCACCCAAAACTGGGTGACCCGGCTGAACTCACCATGGGCCGACAGCACGGTCACCAGGGCAAATGACTTGTCGGCCGAGCAGGCGCCAAGGCCCGCTACCGCCAGCAAGGCTGCCCCGGCCAATCCCGCAGGGAGCCGCGTTCTCGCGCGAAGCACGTTACTTTGCCTATCTATCTTCCCTTGAAGGCTTCCATGTCGCCCAGGCTGCTGGCCGGCGCGCGCGCGGGCTGGTTGGTCAGGATCAAGATGGCGACCGAGGTAATGACAACACCCGCGACGGCAGCCCAGAACCACCCCTTGTTGGTGACGGATTCGTTCGACTGCGCGGCGCTTTCAAGCCGCTCCTCCGCGCTTTCCTCCCAGTCCGTCGCCGGGGCTGTCGGTGGCGCCTGCGGCACGTAGGACGGAGGTGTCTCATCGAGCAGCGGGGTCGACAACGCCAGGCGCAGCGCGGGCTGCCTTCTGAGCGGCAGCACCGGCCCCTCGGCGAACGCCAACGGCGGCAGCGCCAGCCCAACGGCCAGAGCGACGAATAGGGGCAACAGACGCAACCTCACGGAGGGCCGAACCTCTACTGAACCTTCTCCCATGTCGCCGATTGAAGGTTCCAGCTGAACGAATCCGGAGACACAAAGATTGTGACCTCCTTTTCCTGGTTGGATCCGTCGGCAGCGATATCCTTATAGACGCCTTCGTACTGGTTCTCCGCCTTTTCGCCCTTGCGCTTTAACTGGAAGATGATCATCCCCGCGTTGATGCCGACGGCACCGCGCAGGAGGATTCCCTGATCGACCAGCGCACCTTCAAGGCCGTTGTCGCCCCGTTTCTTGAACTTGACGGAACGGCCATCGATCCGGCCGCTGGAGGTCAGCATCTTCCAGGTTGTGCCGTCCATTTCGACGGGGCCAGTGGGCGGGGGGGGCGATCCGGTCGTCGCGCAACCGACGCAGACGGCACAGACGCCACCGAGGGCGGCGAGGAGGAGGGCTCGTCGAAGAAGTGTTTGCATTGTGTCCCCCTACACCCGCGACGGGTTGGTGGTCAAGCAATCGACACAGCGGTCGCAACAGCCGCCCCGGTGGCGCCGGCGCCTAGTTCCGCCCGGCAGAAGATCCGCCATGGTTATTAGACCAAGATTTCGGCCTGTAAGACCACTTGAACGGCTTGCCGTTGACGTTGTGCCAGAGCAGGTAGTCGTAAATGGCGTCCTGGAGTTCCTGTATGGACGCCCA
>JANXXE010000027.1 GCA_025350815.1 Myxococcales bacterium
GCCCCATCCATTCGGTGAACACGATGACCTGCGGATCCGAAAGGTCGGGAATGGCGTCCAGCTTGATGCGCCTGATGGAAAATGCCGCACCGACGAGCGCAAGCCCAACGCCCATCAGGACCAGCAGCCGGTTGCGGGCGCAAAATTCTATGATCTTTTCAACCATGGTCGCCCCGCCTCAGCGGCCCTCGATGGCCGCGCGCAGGCGGCTTTCCGAGTCGACCAAGAAATTCGCAGTCGTCACCACGACCTCGCCCTCGACGACGCCGGCGATGATCTCGATGTTGTCGTCGCTGCGACCGCCTCTGGTTATGCGACGGGGCTCGAAGCGCCCGCCCGCCTTCGCAATGAAGACGTACTGCGCCTCACCGGTGTCGACGACGGCCTCCGAAGGTACGAACAAACCGGGGATCGCCGGCAGATTCAGCGACAGGTTGCCGTACATCCCGGGGCGCAGCTTCAGCCCGCCCGGGCCAGGCCGGTTGCGAAAGCCGAGCCGTATCGACAGCGTGTGCGCGCTGGGGTCCGCAACGGGCGAGATGAACTCGACCTTGCCGCTGAAAATTTCCCCGCCGAAAGCGTTGGTTTCGAAGCGCGCTGCCTGCCCCGTCTTGATGCGGCTGATGTCCGATTCATAAACCTCGGCCACCACCCACACGGTCGACAGGTCGGCAATTTCGAACAGGGGCGCGCCCGGCGAGACCGCCATGCCCGCGACCGCGCGTCTGTCGATGACGTAGCCATCGGCCGGCGCGCGCAGTACGACTGCCCGCTCGGCGTGGCCGCTTTTGACGATGCTGTCGATCTCCTGCGGCGAGACACCCAGCAGTTCCAGGCGCCGGCGCGCATCCGCGCTGAAGGCCGCCGGCGAGGTCAGCGGCGTGTGGGGCGATGAAGCGGCCACCTGCGAACCCTCGTTCCAACCCACGGCGGTCAAAAGTTCCTGCTCGGCCTGCAGAACGTCGGGGCTGTAGATGCTGGCCAGCACCTGCCCACGTTTGATTCGTTGACCGGTTTCCGACACGGCCAGCGTCTCGATCCACCCGGCGGAACGCGCCGACACCTGCGACAGGCCGCGCTCGCTCGCCTGGACCATTCCCGGGATGCGGATGACGTTCGACAGGGATCCCCGGCCGACCCGCGCGGTGCGGATACCGATGCGCTGGATGCGATCGATCGGAATGTCCACCGGCATCAGGCCCGGGATCGAGTTAGCAGATTTTCCGACAGGCGGCCTGGCGGGGCCGTCGGGCTTTGGGACCAGCGTCATGCCGCAGATCGGGCATTCGCCGGGCCGATCGCGGACAATCTGGGGGTGCATCGGACAGTAGAAAAGCTGCCCGTGCGTATGGTCCGATCCGGCGGCGTGCGACGACACGCCATTGACGTACGACCACAACGAAGCCCCGGCGCCCGCCGCCATCGCCGCCACCAGCAGCCAGCGCACCACCGCCATCGCCTTTGTCCCTTGCGGCTCGGCCGGCGTCATCGAACACCCTCCCCGCGACCGGTCGCGCGTTCCAGATCGGCGGCAGTCGTTTCCAGATGGACCAGCGCGCGCACGCGATCCAGCCGCACCTCCAAGTAACTGCGCAGGGCATCGACAAGCCCCACGGCGTCACCCTGCCCCGCTGCGTACCCGGCCTGGGCAGCCTCGTAATTCCGCTGCGCCTGGATCATCAGATCGGAATCCACGATGACGAAGGTCGCGCGCGCGGCCTCGTACTTGGCGGCCGCGTCGCTGGCCTCGTAGCGTATGGCGTTGCGGACAGATTCGAGGGCGTGCCGTTCGGCGATCACAGACTGCTCGCCGGCACGCACGGCGTCCTGCCGCGCGGGGCTGAACCACGGCAGGTTCACGCTGACCATCGCGCCATAGGCGTGCGATTCGACCGCCATTGGCATGTACCAGTAGTCGAGTCCGATCATGAACGAGGGCCAGCGCGCCTCGTTGCGGGTCAGATCAAGGGCGGCCTCGCTGCGTCTGACGGCCGCACGGGCCGCCGCCACTTCCGAACGACGCCCATCGAGGGTGTCCATGCTGACGGCAACAGGCGCTTCGCTGGCGATAGGCTCGATCTCGGCCGGCGGCCCCAGCGGCGCGTCGCTGGGCCGGTTCATCAGCGCGTTCAGCAGCGCCCGGGCCGAACCTTCTTCCTGCTCGATGTGGGCGACGTCCCCGTGCAACCGTGACAGTTCCAGACTGAGCCGCAGGACGTCCTGCTGGCCGCGATGACCCGACCGGTAGCTGGCCCGCGCAAGGTCCACCAAACGCGCGGTGAACTGCACATGTTCGCGGTGCAACTGAAGCTGCCGGTTGGCCCGGTAATAGTCAGCAAACGCCCGCCGCACCTGGGCGCGCAGATCACGACGACGCCCCGCCTCGACCGCGACGGCCGCCTGCTCTTCCTCGGCGGCGACGCGCCTTTGCCCGTCGAGGGCCGCGAACGTTGGCAGCGCCTGGCTCACCCCCAGCATCAGCGTGTCCGCCTTGCCGAGGGCCAGCGGCTGGCGCAGCGGCACGCCCCACTGCTCGTACTTCAGGCGCAGGTCGGGCAGCCGGGCGGCCTGACTTGTGCGGGCGGCCGCCACCGCGGTGCGCGCCCGTTCCTCCTTGAGGTCGGGACTTTGGGCCAGCGCGACCCGCAATATGATTTCGGGCCGCGCCTGCCGCGCAAGCTCGCCATCGTCATCTGCGTGCGCAGAACGGTGAGAAGCCAGCGCGCACAGTGTCGCCAGTAGCGGCAGCGTGATCGGGGCAAACGGGAAACGGGCGCAGCACTTCATCGGATCTCCTTCGCGGCAAGCCTCGGCTTGCGGACAGCGTCTGTCGATGGATCGGTCGGCCTCGGAAGGCCGGCTCAGATCAGGAACGAACGCTTCTGCAGAAGGACGGCGGGTCTGCCCGGTGGGCGGGCCTCGGGCGCGGGAAGATTCCGGGCGGGTCGCGCAGACGGGGCCACGGCGGTCAGCGCCATGCACATACCCGCTGACGAAGGCTGCAGTCCGGGCGCCGCCTCATTGCGGGTCGGTTCAAACGCGGTCTTGTCGATGGTGGTGTGTTCGATTGAACAACAACCCGCAGCGGATATGGTCGCGACCACCACCGGCTTGGCTGGGGACGCATCGGCCTTGGCCTTCGGGCAGCAACAAGCGGGGCGCGCGATGCCGTCGTACTGACAGCGCCAGGCGGCGAAAGACGTCCCCGAGACGGCGAACAGCAGCAGGGGCAGCAGCACCGCTGCGCTCAGAAGTCTCTTGGGTCGACTCGCCATGGGAACCTCTTAATCATCCCGGCTATGGCTGCATTGTCAAGACGGGGGGGCCCACTGGGGCGGGCGGCCGCGGGCATATTCCGCTATGAATACGTTCCCATGCTGCCGTATTTCGCCCAGCCGCACCTCAGTCTGGGGCCGTTGACCATCCATGCCTTCGGCGTTCTGGTCGGCCTGGCCGTCACCATTGGCGTGCGCATTCTGCGCGCCCGCGCGGCCCGCAGCGGCCTGCCCGATCCCGAAGTCCTGCGCTTTGTGAACTGGCTACTGTTGGGCGGATTCGTCGGCGCCCACCTGGCCGACCGCTTTGTGTACTTCCCCAGGGAAACCCTGGCCGATCCCATGAGCATTCTGCGTTTCTGGCAAGGCTTGTCATCGTTCGGCGGGTTTGTCGGTGGGACGCTGGGTGCCGTGTGGTTCTTCAGGCGGCACGCCGCACCCGGGACGGCCTGGCGCTACCTCGACAGCTTCGCGTTCGGCTTCCCCTTTGGCTGGATCTTCGGGCGGCTGGGCTGCTTCGTCGCCTTCGACCACCCCGGCTTGCCGACGCGCTTCGTTCTTGGGCAGGTTTATACGGACGGGATCGTCCGCCACAATCTGGGCCTGTACGAGGCGCTGTACACGATGGTCATCGCGGGCATCGTCCTTCGGCTGGACCGACGGAAGCGGGCCACGGGATTCTACATGGCCGTGTTGCTGCTGTTGTATTCGCCCTTTCGGTTCGCCATGGATTTCCTGCGAATCGTCGACGTGCGCTACCTGGGCCTGACCCCTGGTCAGTACGGGTCGGTGGCACTTTTGCTGGTAGGCGCCGTTCTTGTTGCCCGGCCGCCAGCGCCTGGCACCGCCGCCGCGCCCGTCGGCTGACGAACCAGGGTCCGCACGTACGCCGCCAGCGCCCACAGATCGTCGGCTGGCAGATCGTTGTACGACCCCATCGGTGTGCCGTCGAAACCGGTGCGCAGGCTGAGGAAGATGTCGGCGAACGCTCCACCGCGCACGAACTCGCCACGCGACAAGTCGCGAATCCGCACAAAGCGTCCCGCCGACACATTTCGATACAACACCGCCGCCGGGCCGTTGGCATCGCCGCGCTCGCCGTGGCAGGCCCCGCAGCGATACAGGCCGTACAGGCGCTGACCCTTTGCACGCAGGCCCTCCGTTTCGTCAGGCGGCGATGGCGACGGATCCAGGGGCTGGGTCTGTGGCTCGTCAGAAAAACGACGGGACAAATTCTTGATCTCGGCCACCAGCGCCCAGCGCTGCCGCGCGGGCAATTCCTTCCACGGCATCATCGGCGTGCCGTGCAGGCCGCGGGTGATGGTGCGAAATAGATCGTTGTCCGACGGGGGCGTTCCCGGAAGCGTCGTTCGCAGCTTGAACACGCCGCGGGTGAAATCTGTGGGCGGCATGGACAGGTGGGTGGCCAGTGGGCCCCGCCCGTCCCCCATGCGGCCATGACAGGGCAGGCAGCGGTCCGCATACAGTTTGGCCCCTTCGGCGCGCAGTTGCGGCGTCACCGGGGGCGGGGCGGGAACCGGGCCGCCGCTGGGCGGGGCCGCGGTCCAGACAACGTCTGTCCGCGAAGCCGTGACGCCCGCGGCGGCGGCGACGACAAGAGCCAGCGCGCGCACTAGGCTATGGGCCTGATGAGCTGGGCCAGCGCGTTCAAAGCGTCAACGGTCGTGAAGATTCCGATTACCTGATCATTGTCCATCACCACGGCCGAACCCAATTTTCTTTCAGCCATCTCGCGACTGACCGAATCCAAGGGATCTTCGGGCGCCACCGCGTAGATATCCGTGTTCATGGCTTCCTCGATCCGAACATCGGTCGGGTTCACACCGGGAATCGACTCGAGAAGCGCGAGATCCCGTTCCGAAAGGACACCCACGACCCGACCGCCGTCCAGGACCGGCAGGTGGCGCACGTGGTGCTCGCGCATCAGCCGGTGACCTGTCGTCAGCGACTGGTTATGGCCGATCGTGTGCGGGGTGGCAGTCATGAATCGACGGACGCTGGGGATCTGCCGACTGGTCATCATGAAGAAGGGCCGGTGCAAGGCTGCGGCCAGGGACGGTCCGCACGTTGGCGGCCCCGCCTCGGCGCGCAGGCGCAACCCCTGCGGTGGCCGTGCAGCGGAACGCAGAACCTGCGCATTTTCGTTCCGGTAGGGCGCATTCGGCTGGCACGTCATGTGCTGGAAGGGTCGGGCATGACGATCATCGCGGCCGTTGATTTTTCCCCAACATCCCTGAATGCGGCGCGAAACGCAGCCCTCCTCGCCAAGATGTTCGGC
>JANXXE010000031.1 GCA_025350815.1 Myxococcales bacterium
GCCGAACAGCGCGACGATGTCGCCCGCGGTGGCCGACTCGATGTCGTTCATTTCGCTGGAGTGCATGCGCACCAGACGCGGCACCTTCAGCTTCTTGTGCTCGGCCTACAAGAACAAGGGCGTCCAGCTGTTGCTCAACGGCGTCAACGCGCTTTTGCCCTGTCCGCCGGAAGTTCATAACTACGCGCTGGATCAGGATAAGGGCGAGGAAAAGATCGAACTTATTCACGACCCGAAGAAGCCCTTTGTCGGTCTCGCCTTCAAGCTGGAAGACGGGCGCTACGGGCAGCTGACGTACATGCGCATCTACCAGGGCACCGTCACCAAGGGCGATTTCATCGTGAATTGCTCGGCCGGGCACAAGAAGCTGAAGGTGCCGCGTCTGGTGCGCATGCACTCCAGCGAAATGAACGACATCGAGTCGGCCACCGCGGGCGACATCGTCGCGCTGTTCGGCGTGGAATGTTCATCGGGCGACACGTTCACCGATGCCTCGGTCAACCTGACCATGACGTCCATGCACGTTCCGGACGCCGTCATCTCGCTGGCCGTAAGCCCGAAGGACAAGACCAGTACCGCCAATTTCTCGAAGGCGCTGAACCGCTTCACCAAGGAAGATCCGACCTTCCGCGTACACCGCGATGAGGAATCGGCGCAGACCATCATCAGCGGCATGGGCGAACTTCACCTCGAAATCTACATCGAGCGTATGAAGCGCGAATACGCGACCGAGGTCACCTCGGGCAGGCCGCAGGTGGCGTATCGCGAGACCCTGTTGCAGCGGGCGGAATACAACTACACCCACAAGAAGCAGACGGGTGGATCGGGCCAGTACGGCAAGATTGCAGGCCACCTGGAACCGCTGCCGTCCGACCACCCGACCGGTTTCGAATTCGTGGACGACGTCACGGGCGGTGTGATTCCGCGCGAGTTCATTCCGGCCTGCGAAAAGGGCTTCAAGGAGGCGGTCAAGAAGGGGCCGCTGATTGGATTCCCGATCGTGGGCGTTCGCTGCGTGCTGAACGACGGCGCGTCCCACCCGGTCGATTCGTCGGAAATGGCGTTCAAGACGGCGGCCTTGATGGGCTTCCGTGAAGGCTACATGAAGGCCAAGCCGACGATTCTCGAGCCCATCATGCTGGTCGAGGTTCAGTTCCCCGAGGAGTTCCAGGGCGCCGTCATGGGCCAATTGAACCAGCGCCGGGGCACGATCATTTCCAGCGAGAAGCTGGAAGGATTCGTCCAGGCGGTGGCTGAAGTGCCACTGAACGACATGTTCGGCTATTCGACCGACCTGCGGTCGGCCACCCAGGGCAAGGGTGAATTCAGCATGGAATTCAAGCGCTATGCCGAGGTTCCCAAGCAGCAGCGCGAGGTGATGATCGCCGAGTTCAAGGCCAAGAAAGAAAAGGAATCCGCGGCCGGACGCTAGTCCGCGGCGGGGGGGCGCTGCTTGCCCCCAAAGCGCCCCAACGCGTGGGTTTCTGAAGGTTTTTGGTTCAGTTCTGGCAGCCCCCTTCCGATGGTGGGTGGGGATGACTGTCAGGAACATGCAGGGCTTGTCTGCCCTCGGCGTTGGAATCGTGGGCTGGCTGGGTCTCGCCGGGCCGGCCTTGGGGCAGGACGAGGACAAGCCCGTCCCCCTGCTGCAGTCCGACCCTTTACCGAAGCCGTTCGCGTTCTCGGTGGCCGAGCCGCCCATCAAGGGCGATGGCGAGGTGGGCGCCTTCCTGCGCACGCTGCACGAGCGGATTCACAAGCGCTGGGCGGAAAGCTTTGTGCGCATGGTCGCCGAGCAACTGCCCAAGACCAACCCCCTGAACGATGAGAGCCGCCGGGTGGTCATGCAGATCGTCGCCACGCGCGAAGGTCAGATTGTGTCATCCACGCCGCTGACCCTGTCGGGCATCCAAGACATGGATGCCGCCGTTCAGGAGATAGTCCGGGAAAGCGCCCCGTGGCCGTCGGCGCCCAATGGGGCCCTGTCGGACGACGGTCGCCTTTATCTGAACTGGGCGTTCGCGCGGGATCACCGCCTGTGTTCGCAAATCGAGAACGTGCAGCGGGAAAGCCCAATCGCACAGGCGTTGCCCCGGCTGATTTCCCAGAATCGCGCGCCCGAGGCGTGGCGGCGCGTTCAGGCGGCAGCATCGATATCGGCCGAACCGTGGCTGTCCTTGTTTGCGCGCCTGTGGCTGGGACGGGCCGTGACCGATCCCCGGATCGCGGCGGCGGCGGCGGGGGCCCTGCTGGGCACGGGTGACAGCTCGGGGCTGGATCTTTTGCGGGCCGCCGTTAGTACGGGATCGGGCGAGCTGGCGGCGGTGGCGGCGCGCGCCCTCATCCGGGCCAAGCAGCCCCTGTGTCCTCTCATCAAGGACGGCCTGCTCAAAGGCAGCGGGCCGGTCCTTGATTCCGCGATGGCGATGGTGCGACTGCACCCGGAGCCCGAGTGCTTCCCCGCCCTGATGGCCGTGGCGGGCAACCAGAAAAGTCCCGTCCCAGTTCGACTGGCCGCCCTCACCCTGTTGACCGAGGGCGGGGAAACCGTGGCCCAGGAAGCCATCGCCGCCGCCGCGGGGGATCCGCTGCCCGCCATCAGGGCCGTGGGGCTGTTGGGTTCGGTGAAGCCCAATGCGGGCAAGGGGACGTTGTTCAAGATGATCCCGTATCTGAAGGATCCCGCCGTCGAGATTCGCGCCGCCGCGTCGGCCGGCGTGGTGCGGGCCGTTGGCGACGCGGGGCTGGAACAGCTGTACCTGTTGTTCAAGGAGACCGATCCGCGGCCCTACGAATGGGTGTCTGCTGAACTCGGCAAATACTCGTCGGACGCGACAGCGCAATTTTTGGGACGTATCGCCAAGAAGGACGATGCCCGGGCGCACCGTGCGGCCGTGATGGCGCTGGCCATCCGTAAGGACGCGTCTGCACGACAGGTCTATGCGGCCTACGCCAACGATCCGGATCCGGCGCTGAAGGCGGTCGCGCCCGATCCCACCAGCGTCGAAGGCCTGTCACGGCAGGCGATGGCAGTGGCACCCGCCGCGGGGGTCAGGGCCTACCGATCCCTGCTGGCGATCTCGGCCGGGCGTCCCGCCGCGCTGACCTGGCTGTTGGCCAAGTTCGCGGATCTCGAGCCCACGCTACAAGCCGAAGTCTTGGGCCTGTGGTTATCACCGCCGTCCGCCGGGGCCAAGGTCGCCACCGGCGGCGCACCGTAGCCGCGTCGCCCGTCGGAAGTTGGCGCGCGGGCCCCGGGCCGGGATGTGATATACGGCTGCCTCGACGAATGGACAAGGCGGCGGCGGCCTTCTACGACCTGGACGGCACCCTGGTTCGCACCAACCTGGTGCATGCCTTTGCGTACAACGCGCGCAACCAGCAGGGCCTTTGGAAAAGCCTGACCCGCACGGTGTCGACGCTGGTCAGCGTGCCTGTCTTCATGGCGGCGGACATGTACAGCCGGCGTCTGTTCAACGATCTGTTCTTCCAGCGCTACCGGGGCGAATCGGAAGATCGCCTGCGCTTCTTGGCGGACGAATTGTTCGACAACGCGATCCGGCCATCGATCTTCCCGGGTGCGTACGAGCTTATCGACAAATCGCGCCGTCTGGGGTTGCGCCAGGTCCTCGTCACCGGGGCGCTGGACCTGACGGTGGTGCCGCTGGCCCGCCACCTGGGCCTTGACCACTACGTGACCAACCGGCTGGAATTTGTCGACGGCAAGGCCACCGGGCGGCTGTTACCGCCGGTGATGGCGGCGGCGACCAAGGCCAGCTGGATTCGCACCTACGCCGAAAAGGAAGGGCTGAATCTGTCCGGATGCTATAGCTATTCGGACAGCATGAGCGACCTGCCCATGTTGTCGGTGGTGGGCCATCCGACGGCCGTCAACCCGGACTTCCGACTGCGCAACACCGCCCTGCAACACGACTGGCCCATTCTGGATCTACGATGACCACGAAAGGCGTTTCATGAAAGAGCGCGAGCCCAAGATGATTCGTGGGCCCATCCCGCGTCACAAGGAGGACGACGAGGTCGTCTACATCGACACCAACTCGGCGCCGCGGATCTTGTTTTCCGGCGAAGACTTGCTGCTGGAAGATCTGCCCATCGGGACGCGCGTCATCTACCCGAAGCCGCCCATCGAGGGCCTGGCGAATCCGGGCGCGGCCATTCGCTATGCGCTGAACCATCCGCTGGATGCCGATCCCCTGTATGCGCAGCTGGCGCCAGGGATGCGCGTCACCATCGCCGTCGACGACATCAGCCTGCCGTTGCCGCCGATGACCACGCCCGACATCCGGCAGACCGTGCTGGAAATTGTTCTGGAACTTCTGGACGCAAACGGCGTCGACGACGTGCACATCATTGTGGCGAATTCGCTGCACCGGCGGATGACGGACGCCGAGATGAAGCGGATGGTTGGTTCGAAGATCTTCAAGGCCTTTCACCCCGATCGTTTCTACAACCACGACGCCGAAGATCCGGATGGCATCGTGCACCTGGGCCGAACGGACCACGACGAGCCCGTCAACATCAACCGGCGCTGCGTGGAAAGCGATCTGGTCATCTACGTCAACATCAACCTGGTACCGATGGACGGCGGGCACAAATCCGTCACCGTCGGTCTTTGCGACTACGAGAGCCTGCGCCCGCACCACGAGCCCCAGACCATCCGGGATTCCAATAGCTACATGGACCCGAAAAGTTCGATGCTGGCCAGCAAAGTCGACCGGATGGGGGCCATCGTCGATCAGCATATGAAGGTCTTCCACATCGAGACCGCGCTGAA
>JANXXE010000047.1 GCA_025350815.1 Myxococcales bacterium
CCGATGCACCAACAGTGGCCACAGCAGGTAGAACTGTTCCTCGATCGCCAGTGACCAAAAATGAGGGAAGACATGGCTTTCGAAATTCAGGAGGCCTGACCAGTTCGACAAGTATTTCGATTTGTAGAACAGCACGGGTGCCTGCTGGTCGAACAAACGCATGTTCGCCCCACGGCCGAGGCGCCATTCCTCCAGTACGACGCCACGTTCTTTTTCTACCTCGTCCTGGGCGAAGGTGACGTTCCCCGCCCAGTCGCGCAGCACCTGCAGGGCCTTGTTGACCAGCGCGGGCTTGTCGGTCGGGACCCGCAATGTGTAAACCGTCTCGTCGAACGAGGTGTGCGCGTTCAGATCCGCGCCGAACTTCACGCCCACGCTTTCGAGAAAATTGATGAGGTCGTGCTTGGGGAAGCGTTTGGTGCCGTTGAAGCCCATGTGCTCGACGAAGTGGGCCAGGCCCCGCTGGTCGTCGTCCTCCAGAACGGAACCCGCGTTCACCGCCAGCCACAGATACGCGCGCTGTTCAGGTTTCTTGTGGGGCAGGACGTAGTAGGTCAGGCCGCTTGGGAGCTTGCCCTTGCGCAGCCGGGGATCGAGCGGCAACTGGCGGTCCAGCTCGTCCGCAGCGTTCGCGGATGCCGGGGTGCCGGGACTGGCCGCCCCGGGTGGGGAGGCAACAGTGATGGCGGGTGGCGCCTTTCCGCCGCAAGCGAAGAGGGCCGTGGCCAGGGCAACAGATAGCAGGGCAACAGATCGGTAGATGGGCTGGGTGCGCATGGATGTGCGGCCACTTTACACCAGCGTCCCGGCGCATCCGCGGCGGTCAGTAGTGGATCGTTCCCGAAAATCCCACGCTCAGATCGCCCAGCCATTCCCTGTCCGGAAGGGTCCCGGCCAGCTCGATGGTGAATTGAAGCTGGGGCGCCTTCCAGTGCTCGAACAAGGTGCTGGTGACACCGGCGGAGGCGGTCAGAACCGGCCCCACGGCCGGGGCGCCCGGGATTCGCTCGTAACGGGCGATCTCCGCGGGCTCGATCGCCGGGGCGCCCGTGCCCAGGCCCTTGACGGTGACACGCACGCTGCGGATGAAACCAAGATCCGCCCCGGTCGAGAGCGAGCTCAAAGTTGCGTGCGACGACTTGACCTGGGTCTTGGCGCCCGCCGGCAGCTCGAAGCGACCTGTCCGCGTGATGAACCGGGCCGATACCATTGCCTCGCCGGCTGTCACCAGCGGGGGCGCAGCGGGAAAACGCAGCCCGCTTTGCGTCAGTTCTATTTCAGGTAAGTCGGCCTCCATGCCGAAGACGCATCCGCCCATCGCGGCCACGGATGCCAGCACAGCTGCGCGCAGGACATGTTGGGGGGACGACATAATCAGTCCAGATACACGACGAATCCCAGCTTGCCCGAAACGCCCGCGCCCCGGACGGTGGCGTCACCGTTCACGGTGACCGTGGTCTTGCTGCTGCTGGTGACCGTGTTGGGGGTCAGATCGCGGCCGAGGGTGGTCGCGAAGTCGCCCAGCGTGGCCCGGACGAAACTCAACCCGGCGTGCACGAAGAAGGCCACGCGGCCGTTGCCGCGCTCGTAGCCCAGGTGAAAATTGGCGTAGGTGTAGCTGACGCGGCGAAAGAGATCAGCACCGATCGGGGTGCCCACCAGGGCAGCGGCGCCACTGAGATTGCCTGGGCCGTTGTAGCCGGCCTCCGCGGTCAGGGACAGACCAGTACCCCACGGGACAAGGGTGACGCCGCCCCGGTACCCGGCCGCAGCGCCGTTGTGCCCGACGCCGCCCGCCAGGTGCAACCAGCGCCACGGACGCAACACCAGCGAGGCGTTCATGCCCTCGGGCGTGCCGACGTCGCCCATCAGACCGAGGTGCGAAATGCGGGGCAGCTTGCGCGGCTGGATCGGGGCGTTCGCGTCGGGCTGGGCGACCAACTCGTCCACGACGGCAGGTCCCGTCGGCCACGCGATCGGCCCCGACGGGCCCGCGGCCGCCCCAGGTGTTTCGGGCCCGGGCGTCGTCATCGATTCGTCGAAGGTAGGGCTCGGTGCGACCACGGGCGGCACCATCGTCTCGCCCCGTTCGGGCTCGTTCGGCACCACCTGCGCCCACGCGCCATCACTGAAGGCCTGGGCGCCCAGGCACGCCGCTGCCACCGCACCGACGCGAAAAACCATCCAGGTACGACGCATCTGATGCACAAACAGGATGGCCCGCCGGGTCGTCGGCCGTCAACGACCGGCTTTTTGGGGGTGGGGTGCGGAAGTTACAGGCACCTGCCCGTCGCTGCACTATTTTTGAAGGCACCCTGGCATGTGCAGCGACGACGCGGCTGGATCGTCGTTGCAGGTCTGGTCCTGGCCCGGCGTCGACGCCTGGGCCGCCACACGGACTGCCGTTGCAACGCTACCCGACCGATATTTATCCTTTTTAAAAGGACAAAAATCAGCGACGCCCTGACAGCGCCCGTCCCGGCCTTGACCAGGCGTGATGTCCGCCTGCCAAAGGTCAAAGGGAAGGCCCAGGCCGTGATCGGCATGCGCCGCAGCGGCAAGTCGACGTTCCTGTGGCAATGCCTTGGCGCTGCGCTGGCTGCAACGCCATCTGCTATCCACGGCAGGCGGTCTGTTCAGCGTGCAGAAGTGCTGGGATACGATGCCGTCGCGGGGCTTGCCCGGATGCGCCAGAGCGTGCAAGGCGTCAACGTGTTCCGGGCTGGCGGCCAGCGTCGCGACGGGCAGCCGTCGGTCACCACGCGTCAGTCGGCCCGGCGACGGCTGGACGCTCGATTGCAAATTCGCGGGGTCTTCAGTAGAACCCGCGTCGAGGGAGACTTTCCACCATGACTCGATCTTTTGCGTCGTTCACCGCCACCCGCCTGCTGGGTG
Source organism: Myxococcales bacterium (assembly GCA_025350815.1). Taxonomy (GTDB): domain Bacteria; phylum Myxococcota_A; class Polyangia; order Fen-1088; family Fen-1088; genus JANXXE01. The sequence continues at coordinate 2,896 of JANXXE010000047.1, forward strand.
GTATCCACGTCTTGTTGGTCGGCGGCACCTTGTCCGTCGGGATTGGCTGCGTCGAGCAGGCCGAAGAAAAGCCAACCACGGAGGATGTGGACTTCGTCAAGAAGAACATCCTGGCGACCGCGCCGACGCCGCAGTTCGCGGCGAACGCGGATCTCGACGGCAAGGTCGTGTACCTGGGCCTCGACGTCAGCACCAACCCGATCGAGCCGGGCAAGGACGTCAAGCTGGTCCACTACTGGAAGGTCATCAGCCCGCCCGGGGCTGGGTGGCGCCTGTTCACGCACTTCAACGGGCCCAACAAGGCTGGTTACAGCAACGTCGACCACGGACCGGTGCGCGGCAAGTATCCGGTCTCGCAGTGGAAGGCCGGGGACATCATTCGCGACGAACACGGCATTCGCCTGCCGGCGACCTGGCAGTACGACAAGGTCGAGATCTACGTCGGTCTGTGGCGCGGCGCCGAACGCATGACCGTCAAGAGCGGCCCCAAGGACAACGACGGCCGCGTGCTGGCCGCCAGCATTCCCGTCAAGGCCAAGGTCGTCGCCACGCCGATCAAGCGTTACGTGGTCCGCAAGACCGCCAAGCCCCCGAAGCTGGATGGCAAGCTGGATGAATCAGCGTGGAAGGACACCCCGTCGGCGGGCTCGTTCGTCAATACAATGACCGGTGGGCCGACCGAGGCGCGAACCGAGGTCAAGATGTTGTGGGACGCCCAGAACCTGTATGTCGGGTTCGACAACGCCGACGCGGACGTCTGGTCCACGCTGAACAAGCGCGACGACAAGCTGTGGACGCAGGAGGCGGTCGAGTTGATGATCGACGCCGACAACAACGGCAAGTCCTACGTCGAGCTGCAGGTCGCCCCGAATGGCAACATTTTCGATACCTACCTGCCCGAGTACCGCAAGTACGAAGACACCTTCGATCCGAAGCGCAAGCCGTACGACTGGAACTCGAAGATGAAGGTCGTGGTGAAGGTCGACGGCACGCTGAACAAGCGCGACGATCAGGACAAGGGCTGGGTGGTCGAGCTGGCCTTGCCGCTGGCTGATGCCAATGGCCTGGGAACCGGGGCCAGGATTCCGCCGGAATATGGCGACGTCTGGCGCGTGAACATGTTCCGGTTGGATTCGCCGCAGGGCAAGCCCCAGCAGGCGTCCGCTTGGTCGCCACCGATGGTCGGTGACTTCCACGCGCTTGACCGATTCGGCGAGATCTTGTTCGCCGATGAAAAGGGCCAGGTTCCGCCGGCCCCCGTCGCCAAGGGCGCCGCCGATCCGCATGCCGGGATGGCGGCCATCAAGCAGGCGCTGGGCGGTATCCCCGGTCCGCACGGTGCTGGCGGCGATCTGACCATCGAGGGCCGCAAGGCCCCGGCGTCGAAGAAGCTTAAGGGCGACAGCGACAACAAGCGCTAACGCGCGCTGCGGGTACCCATCGGCCGGATCGAAAGCGGGTTCGGGTGAGGCCCTGCCTCGCAGCCGCGACGCTGCTGGGCTGGGCGTGTGGCTGTGCGGCCACGGGGGTGAATTCCCCCGCCCCTGTTAGCGGCGGGCCGGCGCCAGCGGATTCCTGGGGCGTGCCTGCGGGCGTGGGGGCGCGGCAGTACATGTCCCCCGTGTCGTCCGGGGAAGATGCGGCCCCGGGCGATCGTCTGCGCGAGGCATTCTTGACCGAGATCGCCCGCGCCGCGCAGGTCGCCGGCCTGCGTGCGCCCGCGCATGACGTGCGTTTGGACAAGGCGGCGGACGACATCGCGCACAGCGCGCGCCACGTCGAGGTGCCGTCCTTCGAGGTGATGAATTTCTTTCTGTCCCACTACGGCATCGCCGAGCCCGAGCCCGCCTCGCTGTTCGAGCGCGGCAGCGCGGGCGCCGAGACGCTGGTGTTGGAGGATCTGCAGCGGCAGCTGCCCGACATCCTGAAGTCCGGCGCGTGGGGGCGCGTGGGGGTTGGCGTGGATCGGGGCACGGCCGACTTCATCGTCTTGTTGATGTTGCAAGAGCGCAGCGTGGATCTAGAACCCGTGCCGCGAGGCCTTCCGTCGATGGCCGGGGCGCGCGTGCGCGGTGCCTTGCACGGGCAGCTGGAGGGCGCGCAGATCTTTGTCACTGCGCCCACCGGCAAGGTCCGCGAGCTGACGGTGGGGCGCGATCGTGCGCGCTTCGAGACCCAGTTCTGGTGCTCGGACGGGGACGGGCGCTACCAGCTTGAGATTCTGGGCACCGACGACAAAGGGCCGAAGGTCGTGGCGAATTTTCCCATCTTTTGCGGCGTGCCCATCCCGGATCGCGCACCGACCGCGGCGCCCGAGGCGGCCGAGGATCGCCCCGCGACGGATCCGGCCGCGATCGAGCAGACGTTGCTGGGCCTGGTGAACCGCGAGCGTACGGCCGCCGGGTTGCGGGCGTTGACCTGGGACAGGGATCTAGCTGTTGTGGCGCGCGGCCACAGCCGGGACATGGTGCAACACGACTTTGTCGGGCACGTGTCCCCGCAAAACGGGGGCCTGGGTGATCGCTTGCAGCGTGTGGGAATCGCTCCTGCGCTTGCGCTAGAAAACGTCGGCATGGCGTTTTCTGCCGGCGACGTCCACCGCGGGCTGATGTCCAGCCCTGGCCACCGCGGCAACATCATCGACCCGCGCGCCACGCACATCGGGATCGGGGTTGCGATCGGCAAGGCGCAGGACGGCCGCCGTCCGCTGTTCGTGACCCAGGTCTTCGCCGGCGGGTCATGACGTACGCGGGGCCGTCAACACGATCGGGCCACCCGGCGTGCGCACGATCCACACGACGGCCGGATCGTCGATTCCCGCGCGCTTGAGCGCAGGCAGGAACGCATCCACCTGCGCGCGATCTTCTGCCCCCAGCGTGTGGAGGGCGACCACCTCGCCTTCAAGCGCCTCGTAGGTGACGCGGTGTCGGTCCGGTTCAGCGGACAAGATCCGCTGCACATGGGGCCCGCCGGCCGCCGCCAGATGCTTCAGCGTTTCCAGGTCGGTGGGGCAGGGGGCGTCATCCCACTGTTCGACCCACACGGAACGCGCCACGCGTGGATCGTGCTCCACGTACAGGCGCCCGTGCGCGGTTCGCCCCAGATCTCGTCGCGGGATCGGGTCGGGCAGATCCCCAGCCGGGATCGGCACGGCTGGCTTGGGTGCGCCGGTTTCGGCCTCGGTGTCCGGCCAGGCGGCCACGGCGGACGCCATCTCGTGCGCCGACGCGAATCGGTCTCGGGGCGCCTTCGCCAGCGCGCGCAGCAACACCTGATCGTGCGCGGCTGTCAGTGTCGCGGAAAGGTGCGTCGGGGCCGGCGGCGTTTCGCCCAGATGCTGGGCCACGAGATCGGGTCCCAGGAAGGGCCGCCGTCCCGTGAGCGCCTCGTACACCGTCGCCCCCAGCGCGTACAGATCCGCTGCGAATCCAATCGGCGCGCCGCTGATCTGTTCGGGCGACAGATACGCCAGGGTGCCGATGAAGCCCGCGGTCTGCGTCTGGCCGAAATCCAGTAGGTGTGCCGCCCCGAAGTCGCCCAGCTTGGCGTTGCCGGCGGCGTCGAACAGGATGTTGGCGGGCTTGACGTCGCGGTGGACGATGCCGCGTGCGTGCGCCGCTCCGAGGCCGGCCAGAATGTCCAGCGCCAGTCGTCGCACCGACGCGGCGGGCAGCGGGCCCCGTGCGCCAAGCGCGTCGCCAAGCGTGCCGCCGGGAAGGTATTCGAGGACCAGCATCCCGGCCACCCGGTCCACGTCGTAGGTGTTCACGATGTTGGGGTGGCGCAGCCGGCGTGCCGCCTCGGCCTCACGCAGGAAGTGCGAGAACCCCTGTTGTTCGCGGCCACCGGTGGCGCCCCCGACCGTCAGGATTTTCAGCGCAACCGTCTGCCCCAGTAACTGATCTTCGGCGGCATACACGCGACCAAGGGCACCGGCCCCCAGCAGCCGCAGGGCGCGGAAACGTGAGGGCAGTGCCGTACCTGCGGCCCCGGCCAGGACCTGCGGCTGTGTGGCGGTGCCGCCAGCAAACGCGGCCGCGTCGGCAACTGTTGGTCCCAGGCGGCGCGCGATCTCACGGGCGGCGTGCTGCCACCCGAGTGCCCGCAGTTCGACGCCCAGGTGGCGCTGGGCATCCCGCCTCGTTGTCGGGTTGCGCGCGGCGGCCTGCAGGGCACGGGCGGCCTCACTGTGACGGCCCAGCTTGGCCAACAAGCGTCCCAGGGCCAGTTGTGCCCGCGCCGCGTCCGGTGCCGTGTTGGGTCCGCCGATCGCGGCCTGCTGTTCGTACAGGCGCCCGGCCTCTTGCCAGCGTCCTGCCCGTTCCCACAGTTCCCCGGCTGCAAGCCACGCCCCCGCGCGCCCAAGACAGGTCGCCGCCCGTTCCGGGTGACCGCCCCGCAACGCCAGGGCCGCGGCCTCGTGCCAGTGGCCTCGTGCGGCGAAGACATCCTCGGCGGCCGCCAGTTCCCCGGTTGCGCCGTCGTCGATCCCCGCGGCCGCCTCGTTCGCGCCGGCGGAATCGTGGGCATCCAGACTCAAGCGAATGGCGAGCGGCCGATCGCCCAGCGCCCGCGCCAGCCGCGCGGCGTCCGCAAATCGCCAGATCCTTTCGTAAAGGGCGATGGCCCGCCGCAGGTCGCCCCGGTCCGCGCACAGGCCCGCGGCGTCGGCGTAGGCCCCGCGCGCGATCAACGTTTCAAGCGTGTCATTACCCTGTGCCACGGGGATCCATGGTAGCAACAGGCCATGTCAGTGCACGTTGCCCCCGCCGTCGCGCCCGGTTCGGGTGCGCTCGGCATTCTGGGCGGCAGCGGGCTGTACGATCTTGACGGGCTGGAAGACGTTCGTGACCTGCCCGTCACGACCCCGTTCGGTGAACCGTCCGCGCCGCCGCGGGTGGGGCGCCTTGGGGGTCAGACCCTGATCTTCATTCCCCGCCACGGGCGCGATCATCAGTATTTGCCGTCCGAGATCAACTACCGCGCCAACGTGCACGCGCTCAAACAACTGGGCGCCGATCGCGTCGTGTCGGTGTCCGCGGTGGGATCCCTGCGCGAGGAGATTCGCCCCGGCGACTTCGTGCTGGTCGATCAGTTTCTGGATCGAACGTACCGCCGGCAAAATACCTTCTTCGGCGGCGGCTGTGCCGGCCACGTGGGCTTCGCCGATCCGGTCTGCCCCGATCTGTCGGGCACGCTGGCCACTGCGGGCGGTGGTGCCCGGCGCGCCGTGCATCTCGGTGGAACCTACGTCTGCATGGAGGGACCGCAGTTCTCGACGCGGGCCGAAGCGCTGTTTCATCGCAGCCTGGGCGCGACCGTCATAGGCATGACCGGCGCCACCGAGGCGAAACTGTGCCGCGAGGCCGAACTGTGTTTCTCGCTGGTTGCCATCGCCACCGACTACGATTGCTGGCACCCCGAAGAAGAATCCGTCAGCGCGGACAGCGTGATCCAGGTACTGCGCAAAAGCGTCGTGGACGCCAAGGATTTTCTGCGGCAGGCGGCACTGGTTATTCCCGCAGAACGCACCTGCGGCTGCGGCAGCGCGGCCCAAAATTCCATCATGACCGCACGGGACAACATTCCCCCGGAGACGCGCGATCGGCTTCGGGGCCTTTACGGGAGGTATCTGAAGTGAGCCAAGACAACGCAGACACGCACAGTGGGCACAAGGCGGCGTCACTGCTGGTCGTCGGATCGGTCGCCCTTGACTCCGTCGAGACCCGGACGGATCGACGCGACGAAGTCCTTGGGGGCGCGGCTTCTTACTTTTCAGTCGCGGCGTCGTTTTTGGCGCCAGTGAAGCTGACCGGCGTCGTCGGTACGGATTTTCCGCAGGCGCACGTCGACCTGATGCAGAAGCACGGCGTGGATCTGGCGGGCCTGGAAAAGGTACCCGGCCGGACGTTTCGCTGGGCCGGTCGCTATTCCGCTGATTTCAATAACCGCACGACTCTGGACACCCAGCTGAACGTCTTTCAGGATTTCCGTCCCAAGCTGCCCGCAGCCTGGCTGGATTCGGAATTCGTCTTTCTGGCGAACATCGACCCGACGCTACAACTGGACGTCCTCAATCAGGTGCGCAAGCCGCGCTTCGTCGCCTGCGACACGATGAACTTCTGGATCGAGGGCAAGCGGGCCGATCTTGGCCGCCTGCTTGAACGCGTCGATATGCTGCTGCTGAACGACGAAGAGGCGCGGCAACTGTCGGGCCTCGGCAACCTGCCGGCGGCGGCGCGGGCCATCCGGGCGATGGGACCGAAGGCGGTCGTGGTGAAGCGCGGCGATGCGGGAGCGCTGTTGTTCCACGAGGGCGGCGTTTTCGCGGCACCGGCCTTCCCGATTGAAACCGTCGTCGATCCGACCGGCGCGGGCGATTCGTTCGCCGGCGGCTTCATGGGCTGGCTGGCCCGCACCGGCGTGACCACCCCGGCCGGCATTCGCACGGCGTTGATCTTGGGGTCGGTGTTGGCCTCGTTCAGCGTCGAGGACTTCAGCCTGGATCGTTTCCGCACCCTGGATCTGCACGCGATTCGCGAGCGCTTCAGCGCCTTCGCGGACCTGGTGCACTTCGAGAAGATTCGAATCTAGTTCGGCCGCGCGCCACCGGTCGCCGGCGAACCGCCGCCCCAGATCGCGTCCCAGCCCTTGCGGTATTCGGGGCTGGCGACCTGGGCCGGTCCGTCGCTGGTGGGCCGACGCGTGTCGGGCAGTTCGGTCTTCACGTCATAGACAAAAGGCGCGTCTTTGCGCGGACGCAGGCTGACCAATTCGCCTTCGATGGGCTTGCCGTGGCGCAGCGGGCGAAGGGTGCCGAATTCGACGGTGCGCTCGGCCACGCGGGCGCGGATGATCTGGAAGCCCTGCAGGTCGTCCGTGCGGTCGACGATCAGGGCAAGGTCTTTGGGCACCGAAGTCTTTCGCTCGCGAACTCCTGAGCGCTTGTTGGGCACGACTAAAGAATACGCGATCCGACGCCAATTGGGCAGGCCACGCCGGTTCCGCCAATGCCGCAGTAGCCGTCGGGGTTCTTGGCCAGATAGCGCTGGTGATAATCCTCGGCCAGGTGAAATTCAGGGGCCGGCCGGATTTCCGTGGTGATGGGGCCGTGCCCGGCGGCGCTCAAGACTTTCTGGTACGCGGTGCGTGACGCCAGGGCGGCCGTCTGCTGCGCGTCGTCGTGAGTGTACAGGGCCGAACGGTACTGCGTGCCGACGTCGTTGCCCTGGCGCATGCCCTGCGTTGGATCGTGGTTCTCCCAGAAGATCTTCAACATCGCCTCGTAGCTGGTCAACAAGGGATCGAAGTCGACGCGCACGATCTCGGCGTGGCCGGTCTGTCCCGAGCACACCTGCCGGTAGGTCGGCGCCGGCGTCTGCCCGCCCGCATAACCTACCGATGTCGCCCGTACGCCCGGGGCCCGCCAGAACAGGCGTTCGGCGCCCCAGAAACAACCCATTCCGAACACAGCCACGGCCATCAGGACCCAGTATGCCCCGGGCAGTCAGCGGCTACAGTCTTTTCCGGCGTTGCGCCGGTCAAGCTCGTCCTGCAGCGGCTGGTAAAATTCCATCAGCGCGCCGGGGCCGATGTCCTCGCCCGTGGCCTCGCGAATCAGCGCCCGCCAGTCGCGCATGGCGCCGACCTTCAGGATGCCGCGCAGAAATTTCCCGACCGCATCGCTGCCCGCGTAGTCGCAGGACCGCACGTCCTGTTTCAAGATCTTCGCGCATATATGACGATGCAGCTGGAACTTGATCAGCGTGGCCAGGGCGTAGTCGTAGTACTGCGCGGCATCGTCGTTGATGTGCGTCTTCGTGCAGGCGTCGCACAGGCCGGCGGGCCGTGGTCCTGGTGGTTCGACGCCCTGGTAGCGGGCGACGTGTTGCCACCAGCGATCTTGCCATTCGGCACTCGGCAGTGCGTCTTCGTATAGATCGCGCTCGAAGTGGCTCATCGTTCCGGCGGACCAGGGCAGAAAAACGATCGACTCCATCGCCGATTCCATCAGCCACTGCGTGGCGTTCGGCGCGTCCTGCCCGCGCATCAGGCCGATGCGCTTCAGGTAGGGGGTCTGCTGGCTGGCCAGCTTCGCCAGCTCGCCGATGGCCTCGTGAAAGGCGCGGTTGGCGCCCGCGCGCAGCAGGTAGGGGACATCGGGCACGGCGTACGACAGGTAGTAATAGATGTGCCCCAGTTCGTGGTGGGCGGTGCCGAACCACTGCGCGTTGGGCTCGACGCTCATCAACGACCGCACGTCCGTTTCACCGTCGATGTGCCAGGCCGAGGCGTGCGAATTCTTCTTGCGTGTCGAGCCCTTGGCGGGCGGATACAGATCGGATTTCTCCCAGAACGATCCCGGCAGGCGGGGAAAGCCCAGCGACACGTAGAAATCCTCGGCGCTGCGGATGATGGATGGACCTGTCTTGTCCTTGAACAGGGGATCAAGCGTGGTGCCCTCGACCAGGCCCGGCCACGCCTGCGCCCAGCGATTGTCCAGCCAATGCGCGGGGATCAGCCGCGGCACCGGTTTGTGGTAACGCGCACCCAGGGTGTACTTGGCCCAGCAGTGCAGCCCATCGTACAGAGGCTTCGTGGTTTCGAGGGTCGCGTCCAGCAGCGCCATCATCTCGGCCACGGTCATGCCGTAGTCGGCCACCTGCAGCGCGAAGAACGACGAGTAACCCATCTCCCGCGCGACTCGATTTCGCAGCGTTTGTAGCTCGACCAGCCCGGGCTTCAGCGGCCCGCCGATTTCCTTGGACGCCTGCCATGCCTGCAGGCGCTCGGGCAGGTTGCGCGATTTGCGAAGGACGCCGTCGATGTCGTTCGCGCTGGCGGGACGGGCGCAGGTGCCCGATCTTCCCGGTCGCAGGCAGAAGGTATAGCCATCCAGAATGCCGGACTGTTTCGCCTCGGCCTCGACCCGCCTCGACACGACGTCGGGAATTGTGCCGGGATTTTCGGCCGCGCCCAGCAGCAGCTTGCGCAACTGGCGAGCCGTCGGCTCTGTCAGATCACCTTCCTTGTCGAGAAAGGCCCGGGTTCGCTCGATCAGCAGGCGCGAGCCCGACAGCGCGGCGGCGACTTTCTCCGCGCCCGCCCGGGCCCCGGTATGTTCTGGCGTCACGTCCGTGGCGGCGACCCAGGCGGCCTCGGCGGCGACGCGGGCGGTCGGCTTCAGCACATCGGTCATCGTTTCGAGGAAGGCGCGCGCCACGCGTTCGGCGGCGGTGTTCTTGCGTGGGGCGGTCGGCTGGGCCAGGACCAGGCCAGCGGCGGACAGAAGGATTGCGGACAGCACCCAGAAGCGTTGGCGCATGCGCGCAAGCTAACATGCTGGCGCGCTTTACGAAGGGGGGGGCGCGTGGTAACCCAGCGTCAATGACTCGCACCACGCTGGCCCTCGGACTCGCCTTGCCATTCGCCCTTTTCGTTGCCGGCTGCAAGCAGGATCAGGGCGGTCGATGTGAAATCGACAGCGACTGTTCGGGCGGTCTGGTCTGCCTCAAATCGGTGGATTTGAACGGCGTCTGCATGTCGAAGGATGCGCCCGTCACGCGCGCGGATGCCGCCGCCGCGGCGGATCGGGCGCCGGCTGTTGACGTCGCGCCGGTTGTCGATGTGGTGCCGGTCGACGTTGCCCCGGACGCTGTGCATGACGCGACGTCCGGCGATTTGGCTGCCGACTAAGATTCCGCTCGAAGGCCGCTGGGCTGCGGGCGGAGGATGGGATGCCTCTTTCGGGGTCGGGCGCTCACATTCCGCGGCAGCCGCGGAATGCGCCCTCGGGCTACGGCTACGGCGCGTGGACGCGCCCGCCTGCGCACGCCCCCGAAAGAGGCATCCCATCCTCCGCCCGCAGCGCAGCGGCGATCTCGCTTCAAGGTGGCGGGGGGCAGTGTTGGATCGGGGGGGTCAGGGGATGCGGTAGTTGAACGGGACTCTGAACTGCTGGCCGTCGGTGAGACGTGGGAACTTCAGGAGCTTCGCCTCGCGGGCAATGCAACCCGAGAGCGCACTTGATGAGATCCCGGGCGTGGAGACGTCGGCGTCGGTCACCTTGCCTGACTGAACGACGGTCAGACTCAACGTCACCTGGCCCTCCTTGGCGGACAGCGCGTCCCGGTTCTTCTCGAAGCACGCCAGCACCCGGCCGTGCGCCTTGCCCATGACGCTTTCCACGATCTTGTCAGTCAATGCGACCGCCACGGTCGCGGCTGCTTTTTGTCTTGGCGCAGTGGGCGGGGGCGCGACGGCGGCGACGGGCGCGGACGTTGGCGCCGTCGCGGGAACGGGCGCGGGCGCGATAGGCACCGCGGCCACGGGCGCCGTCACCGCGGGGGCGGTCACGGATCGAGAGGACCCCAGCCGCCAGACGGCCGCCACGCCTACGATCGCAATCGCCAGGCCCGCCACGATCAGTGCCTCGCGCCCTCGGGACTTGCCATGTCCGCGAATGGTGTCGCTGCTCAGCGCCGCCACCGGCGCGCTGTGGGCGGTTTCGTCCTCAGCGAGGTTGGCGGGCACCGTGGCCCGCAGGGCGTCGCGCGCATAGGGCGTCGGGTTCTGCTCGGCCAGCGACGGGATGCTGGTGCGCCGCTGCATGTGCTCGCGTCCGAAGAAGGTCAACATGAAGTCGGCCAGCTTGCGGCTGCCGGGTTCGGTGTCGACGCGCGACAGGTAAGCCTGAATCTCGGCGCGCATCGCGCCGGCACTTGCGTAGCGCTTCGACAGATCCCGTTCCAGGGCCCGCATCAGGATGGCTTCCACCTCGGCGGGCATATCCGGGCGAAACTCGGTCGGTTTCGGGATCGGCGCGTGCAGCACAGCGTTCAATGACGCCATGTCGCTGTCGCGGTGAAACACCCGCTTCTGGGTCAGAAGTTCGTAGGCCGTGAGGCCCAGCGCGAAAATGTCGGAACGTCCGTCGATGGTTCCGCCCTGCACTTGCTCGGGCGACATGAAGGTGATCTTGCCCTTCAGCTTGCCCGTCGTCGTCTCGCCCACGCGCGAAGTCGCCTTGGCGATGCCGAAGTCGAGCAGCTTCACCGAGCCCTGGAAGCTGACCATGATGTTGGACGGCGAAACGTCCCGGTGAACGATGTTCAGAGATCGCCCCTCCTCGGTCAGCTCGTGTGCGTATTCCAGGCCCTCGCACACCGCCAAGATGATTCGCAGACCGACGTCGATGGGGACGTTGATATTCTTCTCGCGGCACTTGCTGCTAATGGCCCGCAGGTCTTCGCCCGCGATGTGTTCCATGCAGATGTAGTAGCGGTTGTCGATGACACCGAAGTCGGTGATCTGCGCGATGTTGGGGTGGGTCAGCTTGGCCGCCAGGCGCGCCTCGTCGAGGAACATCGTGACGAACTCTTGTTCCGTCGTCAGATCGTCCAGCATCCGCTTGATGACGACGTTGCGTTCGAAGCCACCCACGCCGAAGCGTTTGGCCAGGAAGATTTCCGCCATGCCACCGCGGGCCAGCTTCGCCACCAGGTGGTAGTCGCCAAAACGTTGCAACATCTCGGTCAGGCGCGGACCGGGCGTGATGGGATTTTCGGGGCCGCTCACAGTTTTCCTTTGCGCTGGCGGCGCGCCTGCCCTGCCTTGGCACTTGCCGACAGCAAGCCCCGCACCCAGTAGGTTTCGGCGCCATCCTTGTCAACCAGGCGGAAGATCAGCCTGGGTGCGGCAGCCATCCGTGTATCGAAGCGCCCCTTGGCGTCCAGCAATACGGGTTTGTCGTTCACGAACAGCGTGGCGCCAAGCGGTGTTGCCCCTCGGATGTCCACGCCGTCGTTGGCGGCTCGCTCGCCGGCCGCGGGTCGTTCGATGACCAGGCTGGTCAGGGCGTTGTCGAATACAAGATCCAGGCGACTTGCCGGGCCCGCGGGTAATTCGGCGCCGGCCGCATCGATGCCGGTCACCGTCCACACATAGCCGCCCTCGCGCAGGGTGCCACCCGGCAGGGGACAACTTGGCTCGGACACGGTCTTGTCCACGACCAGTTTCTTCGAATCCTCCGCCGCAAACACGCGTACACGATACTGCCTGGCCGCAGGCTGCGGCGCGAATGAAAAGGTGATCGCGGGCAGGGCGCTTTGAAAGTGGACGGTCGCCCGCAGGCCCGTTTCGGCGACCAGCGTGTGGGGTGGGGTTGCCGCCCGGGCCATGGGTTTGTCCTCGCCGGCAAAGCGCACCTGACCCAGCAGTGTTCGGTGGCTGGTACCGTCGGTGACCCGCCAGTACAAATCCCCGCGCGCGGGTGGAACCACGATGGTCTGCGACCCGGCGACCCGCCCGGCCATGATCGGATGCGCAAAGCCGGGATCGCCTGCCACCTCGACAGAAGGCGTCTTGACGTCGCCCGGCCAGGTCAAGCCCACCTCGTGCAACTCGTCGCCGAAGACGCGCAGTCCACGCATGGTCGGCAGGGTGATGTCGGCGCGCCCGCGCTTGTCGACCACAACCCTGCCGCCCTGAAGGCGCGCCACCGACCCCGCCGTCACGCGCTGGCTGGATCCACCGGCCGCGATCTCGGCCTGTCCGGCCAGGACATCGATGATGGGGCCGTCGGCGCCCTGGGTGACCGTGACGGACGTCTGTTCGTTGGTGCTCAAGGACACCGGGCCGTGAGGGCCCATGACCTGCACCTCGCGGGGCTTGCCACCCGTCAAGGTGATCATCGAGCTGCCGCGTTCGAGGTTCAGCTCGTAGCGTTCCGTGGTCCCCTCGGTCGAACTTTTCCCGATGCTGCCCTCGGCGCCGCCCGACAGCCAGGCGGAAAGTCCGCGCGCCAGCAGATGGCCGCGGCTGCCCGGCGGAACCCGGTAGACAGTTCCTTCGGGCACGGCGCCTTCGTTCTTCAGCGGCGTGAAGCGCTTTTCGCCGGGGCGCCGCACCGACATCGAACCGCTGGTGGCGGCGAGGACGAATTCAATCGGCGCGATCTCGAGCCCAGGTTTGGCGATGGGGGCCTTGGCTGTCGCGGCGGCACCGGGCGCGCCCGCGGGCTGCACCAGTTCGATGCGCCCAAAATCACCTTCGATGCGCTCGCCCGAGGCGGCCACGACAGGGCGTCCGTTCTTGCCGGTGAACGCAATGCTGCCCATGCTGACGTCGATCTTCACTTTTTCGCCAGCGACCGAGATCGTCCCATCGCCGGTGCCGGCGGGCACCCGGGTCATGCCAAACGGGGTCAGGAAGGTCACGCTGATGTCATTCCGGGTCGCAGGTGGCGTCAGCGTGGTGACCGAACCCATTTGCAGATTGAACACGACGGCGGATTCCTTGGGACTGCCATCGGGCAGCGCGGCGCCGTCGCCGCTGCCGATGCGCAAGGATGTGTTCTCGGCCAGTGTGAATTCGCGGCCGTCGCGCAGGACCAGCTTGGCCGTGGCGCGAGGACCGGTCGCCAGAACATCATTTTCGTACAGGGCCCCGGGGCTGGGTCGTCCGGGCGCCTCACCCGTCCGGCGCAAGGTGACCTCGCCAGATGTCGCGGTCAGTTGCGCCAGGGCTGCGCGCGGGGCGATTGGCGGCGGGGCGGGGCGGCTGCAGGCGAAGGTGGCCGTCGCGACAAGGGCCAGCGCGCCCAGCCAGCGTCGCTGAGGTCGCCTCACTGCGCAGCCTTGTGCAAGTCCACGTTGAAGATGCTCTGCTCGCCGGATGTCACGGTGACAGACTTGCGCTGGCCATCGAAGCCGGGCGCCTCGATGCTGACGGTGTAGGTCCCGGCCGGGACGCGGATCAGGAAGCTGCCGTCGGCGCCCGCCACCAGCTTCAGGTTCAGTTCGGGGATGCTGACCTGCGCCGGGATGGGCTTGCCGCCTTCCCCGCTGACCAGTCCGGTGATGGTCGCGGGCGCCACGGCGGTCGACTTTTGCATGATCAGCACCACGGCGACGTCCTTGCCGGGCTGTACCGTGATGACTTCTTCAAGCGGCTTCCAGCCGTCCCCGATCAGGCGCAGGAAGATGGGACCCGGCCCGACCTGGTCCAGTACGAATGACCCGTCCTCGGCCGTTCGCGCCAGGGGCGTGGCGTGCGCCTCGATCACGATATCGGGGATGGGCAGATCGCCGACGCTGGGCGTGCCGAAGCCGCCGCCGCGGACCACGCCCAGAATGCGTCCGGGGGCCTCGGCGGGTCTGCGCGCCCGGGTGCGTTCGCCCAGCAGCCGGCCTGGCTCGAAGCGATCCGCACTGTCGGAAGCGGTCTCGACGGACGGTGGCGTGCCTGCGAACGATGCGCGCAGACCGATACTGATGCGGTGGCGGTGGCGGTCGTAGTCGAATCCCGTCGCGCTGGCGGATGTCTGGCCAAAATCGTATCCCAGCAGGCCCGACCAATGCAGCGATCCGGACGCCCACTGTCCCACCACCAGGCGGGCCCCCACCTGAAAGCGCCGGGACGACACGGCCTCGTCGGCGAATTTTCCGCCGAAGGTCACGGGCAGGACGCTGGCGGTGCCTTCGACTGACAGCTCGCCCGACAGCAGCGCCCCCACGACGACGGTGGCGACAGGACCGTGGCCGCGACTGGGCGCGGACGTGGTCGAGCCATCGGGCGCGGCCGTCATTGCGGGGATCTGGTGCCAGCCGTAACCCAGGCGTCCCTCCATCACCAGTCGACCGCTGCCGCTGACCAGCTGCCCGGCCAGCGCGGGCGCAGCCTCGATGTCCAGCAAGGTCAGCCGGCCCGCGGCGTCCGGGGCCGTCGCTGGCTGGGCCAGCGTGAATCGTTCGATCGATGCGCCCGCAGCCAGGCCCAGGTGCCAGCCCGCCGGGAACCACGCCCCAAACAGGCGGCCCTGGGTCGCGGTGATGCCCGTTGCGTCGACGCTGGTGCCGCTGCCTTGCTGGTGATTGCTGTAAAATGACACGCCCGACGCGGCTTCCACGCGACCCCGCGCGGGTAACAGCGGGGCCGGCCCGGAAGACAGCTCAGCCGTCGACTGACCCTGCGCCTGGCCGCCGGCGGTCGACACCACGGCTGCACAAGCCACCGACACCACCCACGCGCGCGCAGTCGACACCCTCACGGTATGCGCCACTTTACATCGAGTCGCCCCGACGCGGGATACTTGTGGGCACCCATTGATGACGTTAGCCAGGACTGACCCCGTCCCACAGTACAACGGCCGGCCGGCCGGGGAAAATGCGCTGGCGCTAGGGGGCGGTGTCGGCCGCCGCGTATTCGACCAGCTTGACCCGGACAAAGCGCATGCCCTCGGGGCTCAGATTCGTGTAGGCATCCGAGCCGACGAAGGCATACCGCAGCTTGTCGATGGCAAGAGCGGCGCTGCAGATCTTTTTCGGACAGACGTGAACGGCGCCTTTCGCATCGTGAAAGATGGCCAGGCCCATTCGCCATTCCAGTTTCACCGTCTGGACGGTGTGGTCGTCGGCAACCCAGTCGGCGGTCTTGCCCACGGCGTTTTCCCATTCGCCCTTGTCGAACTTTTTCCCGTACGCCTTGATGCGGCTCCACTTTCCCGGATCCTGGCCGGCCCGGATATAGAACACGTCGCCCCCGCGCGGCTCTTGCGTCAGCGCCGCGTCTTCGTAAAGGCCAACCCAGTTCATCTTGGCCTTGCCGGCACCTTGCGGGATCTGCGACAGGGTGAAGCTGACTTCCAGGAATCCGCCCGAAACGGGGTGCCCGGCATCGAAGGCGATGCGCTGGCCGTTTGGGGCGGTCACGCGCCACCCGCCGTCGAACACGCCGCCCGTCACTTGCCCCGGCGCCGCCGACCCCTTCGTCAGGTCGACGTCGAAAAGAACGTGTCCCGTCGGCTCGGGGGGCAGCGCAGGCTTGGCCTTCTTGCCCAGGCTGGTGGCGCAGCCCGTTCCAAGGAAGGTCAGAAGTACCAGGTAGCGAATGGCGGGCACTGGGAACATCCGGGGAACTGTACCCCAGGTGTCGATGGGCCTATCCTGGGAAAAATGGGCGCAACGGCCAATCGAAGTCGGCTTGGGGTGGGCGCCTCCGTGCTGGCGATGCTGCTGGTCGCCGGGGCCGCGCAGGCCAAGGGCATGCTGGGCCTGCCGGAAGTACCGGAAGGCTCAGCCATCAGGCACTTCGGCCCCGAGGACGTCATCAAGGGCTGGGACGGTTTTCGCGACGTGTGGCTGATGTTGGACATGGCCATCGTGTTCGGCGTGGCCGTGCTGCTGGGCGCGGTCATTGCCTACCACCCGCTGGTGCGCAACAAGGCGCGCAGCATCGACGAGCTGGAACAGCCCAAAACCTTCGTCATGTATTCGATGGTCGGCGCGATGATCGCCCTGGTCGTCCAGGTCAACGCCGTGATGGGGCTGGTGGTATTCGGCATCGGCGGCCTGCTGCGTTTTCGCACCAACGTCGGCGGCGCCAAGGACACCGGTCGCGTCATCCTGGCGACGGTCGTCGGCGTTTGCTGTGGCGTGAAGCTGTTAGTGGTGGCGGTGTTCGCGACGGCGTTCGGCTGGGTCCTGATCTGGTACCTGGAAAGTCAGAACATCGGCCGCATCCAGGTCAAGGGGTTGACCCGCGACACCATTCCCCGCGTCGCCGACGCCTACCGCGAGATGCTGATCCGCACCGGGTGCAAGATCATCGGCGAGAAGAAAAGCATCGCGAAAAATCAGGTTTCGTTCGTCATCAAGGCCCCGCGCCAGCTGGATCGCGACTGGCTGGATGGCCATGTGGCGGCGTTGCCGGACGAACTGCGCGGCACCGTCGACTGGGAAATTTCCTGACGTCGAGTCAGGTCAGGTCCGGGTCAGGTCCGGGTCAGGGCGGCGGGATGGCGGCCTCGATGAAGGCTGCCAGGGCTTTTCGGTAAGCAATCGGTCCCATGATTTGTGGCAGATTGCCGTGCCCGGCCCCCGGCACCAGCACCAGTTGGTGGCGCCCGGTGTGTGCGGCGATGAGATCCGTCGCGTAGGAAACGCGCACGTAGGTGTCGGCCGTTCCGTGCAGCACCAGATACGGCGCGGTGATTGCGCGCATCTTGCCGACGCTGTCCCAGGTGCTTTTCGCGACAAACGATCCCGGTAGATCCGCGTAGGTTCCGTCCCTGACCAGCGCGCCCACCGACGTGAAGGTTGATTCCGTCACCAGCACCGCAGGGGCATGTGTCGACGCCAGATCGATGGCCAGCGCCCCACCCAGCGATCGCCCGTAGTACACCAGTCGCCGGGCGTCGACGTCAGAGCGGCCCGCAATGAAAGCCAGAACCGCCCGCTCGTCGATGCGCAATCCCGCCTCGGACGGTGTGCCGGGCGACTTGCCGTAGCCGCGCGGGTCGATGATCACCAGGTTGTAGCCCAGCGGGTAAAGGAACTCGGCGCGATCCCAGGTCGTGCCGATGTTGCTGCTCTGCCCGTGAAAATACAGCAACGTGATGTCCGCGCGCGGGCCGGGTGACGGGATGAAGACCGCGTGCAGCTTGATGTCGTCGGGCGTACGGATGGTCAGATCGTCGTAGTGCGGAATGACCGCATTCGACAAGGTGTAGCCACCTTCGGGCGCGGGCAGGGGATCGTAAAGGAAGGCGTCCAGCGACAGCGATTCGCAGCCTGCGGCAAGCACCGCCAGGACCAGCCAGCGACCAGACGGATGCATCAGTGCGCCTCGTCGAAGTAGTAGTGCAAGCCCAGCAGTACGAACAGATAGCCGTGGTGGCCGGGCGACAGCCAGTCGGGCGCGGCGGGCTCGACGTCGTGATAGGGGGCCAGCCACTTGGTCTCGATGCCGACGCCGAAAGCGCCCAGGCGCAGTTCATCACCCACGAGCGGGCCCGCCACCAGCCGCGTCGGCGATCCGAAAGCCAGCCCCACGTCCGCGCCCGCGTAAACCAGGTGTCGCCCGCCCACCCGCCACGCCGCCACGGTGGCGATCATCGGCGCTGCCCGCACGGCCTGGAAATCGGTAAGTAGATGCAGCGAGCCCGCCACCGTCAGCGTGGGCACAAGGCCCGGCCCGTCGTTCACGTAAGGGTGGTAGGCCACGCCGGGCTCGACATGCAAGACGCCGTACGCGGCCGCCGTGACATCGACGCGCGCGGTGGCCTCCAGATTGTCACGTACGCCGTGGGCCGCACCGACGGAAAGGATGGGCGTGGGCATATCGACGCCCAGGGCGCGCACCAGCGGGCCGCCCACGCTGGTGTTCATCGCCGTGCGACCACGGCCGAGCGGCCGCACGGGCTGGCTGGTCGCGCAGCCCACGGTCACGGCGCCGCCGATCAGCGTGACGAACGTGGCGAGGACCGCGGGGTTCCCGTGGGGGCGCATCAGGGGCAATGATAGCGCAGGCATCGGGCGTCTGGTCATGACGCCTGGCCACGGCTGGCACCCTCGGGTACCCTGGCCGGCCGTGCCCGCCCTGAACCTGCGCGATCTCGACGCGGCCGCCATGCAGGCGGCGTTGCAACCGTACGGCGTCGACGCGACCGTGGGCCGCCGGATCTTCGCCCGCGTCCACCGGGACGGCGCGGCGGACCTGGAACCAGTACGCGGCTTGGCGGGGGCAGCCCGGCGTGCCCTCGCCGTTGATCTTGTCTGGCCGGACCTCGAAATCGTCGAGCGTCGGGGTTCCGCCGATGGGTTCGTCAAATATCTTTTTCGCCTGGCCGATGGCCCACACATCGAGGCGGTGCGTATTCCACTGCCTGATCCGGCGGATGCCCGTGCCTTGAAGGAACGTCGACGGGCGGGTCAGGCCGCGCCGCTCGAAGCGCTGCCGACGGCCAAGTACACCCTGTGTGTCAGCTCGCAGGCCGGCTGCGCGCTGGCCTGTGATTTCTGCGCGACGGGGCGCCTGGGCGCCATTCGCAGCCTGCACACCTGGGAAATTCTGGCGCAGGTGCGCCGCATTGCCGCGGAAGCCGATCATCCCGTGCGCGGCGTCGTGTTCATGGGCATGGGCGAGCCCTTCTTGAACTACGACAACGTCGTCAGCGCCGCGTCCGTGCTGTCGCATCCGGCGGGCGGCGCCATATCCGCCAAGGCCATTTCCATCTCTACCGCCGGCATCGTGCCGATGATCCGGCGCTACACGCAAGAGCGTCACAATTTTCGCCTGGTGTTCTCCCTCGGCGCGCCCGACAGCGAGTTGCGGCTGCCACTGATGCCCATCGAAAAACGCTGGCCGCTGGGCGAACTGATGGACGCGATTCGCGAATACGCGGCGGCCACCCGGCAGCGGGTCACGCTGGCCTACGTGGCGATCGGCGGCGTGAACATGACCGCCGCGCATGCGGCGCAACTGGCCCGCCTGGTGGCGGACCTGCGTGTGAAGATCAATCTGATTGATGTCAGCGACGCCAGCGGCCGGTATCTGCCGCCATCGCCCGAAGAACTGGGCGCCTTTCGCGACGAACTGTCGGCACACGGGATCCCGGTCGTACGCCGCTACTCGGGTGGTAACGAAATCGGCGCGGGTTGCGGCACGCTGTCGGCCACGCGTGCGGGCGGCGCCTTGCTTTCGATCGGCCGGGCGCCCGCTACCGGTGGATCGTGACCTTCTTCATCACGACCGGCGTGCGTGGCCGGCTGTTCGACCCGTCCAGGGTGTCCTTCGGTACGCGAGCAATCGCCCGGATGACGTCGATTTCCTTGCAGCGGCCGAAGACGTTGTAGCCGCCGTCCAGCTGCGGGGTCGGCACCTCGGTGATGAAGAACTGCGACCCGTTGGTGTTGGGGCCGGCGTTCGCCATCGACAGGATGCCGGGTTTGTCGTGCTTCAGCGTCGGGTGAAATTCGCCGGCGAACTTGTACCCGGGGTTGCCCGTGCCGGTGCCCAGCGGATCGCCGCCTTGAATCATGAAGCCCGGGATCACGCGGTGGAAGATCAGCCCGTCGAAGAAGGGCCGCTTGTCGGCCACGCCCGAGCGACCGTTGAGGAACGCCTTGCGCCCGCGCGCCAGGCCCACGAAGTTGGCGACCGTCATGGGCGCCTCTTTTTCCGCCAGCTCGCAGTTGATCTTGCCCAGCGTCGTGTCGAATTGCACCTGCAACGGACCCTTGCCCTTGATGCCCTCAAGGTACGCGGGCAGGTCGGCCGCGGTCGGCGGCTTCACCTCCAGGGCGGGCGCTGCGGGTTTGGGTGGCTCGGCCCGGCCGGCGTCGGGTGACAGGGGGTGTGCGGCAACCGCCACGGGCGCGGCGTCGGGTGCCAGTGCAGGGGCCGGCGCTGGTGTCGGCGCCGCCGGCGGGCGTCGGGTGACAGCGGGCGGCTCATCGGCGGGTGGTTTCGCGGCCGGCTGGCTGTTGCAGGCGGTCCACAGGACCGTGGAAGTCGGGACAAGGCAGGTCAGGACAAGGCGGCTTAGTTTGTTCATGGTGTGGCCTCAGATCTGCGAGTAAGCGGTGGGACGTAGAATCAGGTCGGAGATGTTGGACATGATGTCGGCGTCGCTGTAGCCGGGCGTCGCCTTCAGTTTCAGCCACGCCGGGTCGGCCACAAATGCCGCCCACGCTTTCTGCCGCGCGGCCAGGTCGGGGAAGGTCAGCAGGTACGTGAAGCTGGGCTGACGGGGCCCAATCAACGTCCGGCCAAAGAACACCGGCGTCAGCCCGACGCGACGGAAGATGTCCAGCTCGCCCATCTTTGGCGAGAACATCTCCAGCTTCTTCAGGTGGGCGCCCTCGCTGGGATTCTCGTAGGTGCGCAATTCGAAGATGCGTGCGTCTTTCTTCGGCAACTCGATACGCGGCAGCCCCTCGACGAAGCTGGCCAGCAACGTGCTTTCCATACGGACAAATGGCGGCTGCGTCGCCGGCCCGTGCAAGAAGGCCTGCGCTGCGGCGCTGTTCTGGTAGGTTGTGTCGCCCGCCAGCCGGTCGGCCACCACCCCGACGGACGCCAGCGATTCGTGCGGGATCAGGATGTAGATGGTCGGAATCTGCGGCCCAAAGGTCAGCTCGAAGACGCCCACCGGTTTGATGCCAAGGCGCCCGAGCGCCGGCAGGTACGCCTCGGACAGGTAGTCGTGCGCCGCTTTCGGCTGGGTGCCGATGCGCAGTTGCACGGTGCGCAGTTCGTAGTATTCGGTCTTGGTCCGGGCGGGCTGCGCCTTGTCCGCCGCACCAGCCGCGCCCTGCGCACCGGCCATTGTCATCACCGCTGCGCGTCCCATGAACTGTCGCCTTGGCATCATCGGCCCCTTATATACTGGCGATTGTCCCCCGCTGTCGACGCCCATGGCGCCATGGCTCCGCGCGTCAATAACCGGCCAGACCGTCGGTACGGTCGCCGATTTAACCCGCCGCAGGCTCCTGCCGATTGGGTCGTGGCACACACATGCAAGTGATCACCACGACGTCGTCTTCACCACCTTCCGCCGCGCCCGCGCATTCCTGGTCGGCCGGCATCCCCTTTCTCGATCCGCTGATCAACAGCCTGGATTGCGGCGTGCTGCTGATCGAGGACGGCGCCGGCATCGTTGTCGCCAGCCACCCCTTGGCTGCGATGTTCGGTCTCGCCGTCGACGACATCCTTCGGATGACGCCGGATCGGTTGATGGATCATCTTCTCAAGCTGGTCGAATATCCCTCTGACAATTTGCGCGCCCGCAAGCTTCTGCCGGCCGACGGTGGCGTCGTCAGCGAGCGCCTGGAAATCACCCGTCCCTTTCGTGGCATCGTCCGCTGGGTGGCCCGCCGCATTCTTGAGCCCAGGCCGGCAACACTGGTGGTGTGTTCCGACATCACCGCCGCATCGGATCTGAGCTCGGCCTATGAACGCCTGACGGTGACCGACGCCCTGACGGGCCTGTCCAACCGCCGCGGCGCCGAACAAATGATCCGCCGCGAGATCTTGCGAACGCGTCGCTACGCCGCGCCGATCAGTTTTGTGATGTTCGACATCGACAACTTTCAGAAGATAAACGCAGCCCACGGACCCGGCACGGGGGATCAGGTCTTGCGCCAGGTGGCGCGGGTCATGGCCGGCCAGTTGCGCGATTCTGACCTGGCCGCGCGCTGGGACCAGGACGAATTCTTGCTAACGTTATCGGGGACGCCGCTGGACAACGCCCTTCTATGTGCCGAGCGGGTGCGCAAGGGCGTCGCCCGCATGTCCATGTTGATGAGCGAGCCGGTGCTGGTGTCGGGCGGCGTCGTGCAATTGGTGCCCGGCGAGGCTCTGGGCGACGTGGTAGGCCGCGCGCACGCGTTGGTCAAGGTGGCGAAGAGTTCGGGCCGCAACCAGGTCCGGTAGTCCGTCGCCTTTCGTGTGTTGCCTCGCCGCCCCCGACGGGGGATACCAACGGCGGATGTCTCCCGAAGACAAGGACGTCGAATCCGACGCCGAGGACGACGAGCAAGAGCCACCCGAGGGCCTGGTTGCCGTCGGTGGGACGGTTGACGCCGATACCTTGATTCGCGCCTACCACGCGGGCGTCTTCCCCTGGTCGTCCGATCCAGCCGTCACGTGGTGGTGTCCGGATCCGCGTGCGATCTTTGACCTCGACACCTTCACACCCTCGCGCAGCCTGCGCAAAAGCATCCGTCGCGCGGGATGGCGTTTTGCCACGGACGAAGACTTCGAAGGCGTCATGCGCGCCTGTGCCGCCCCCGTCGACGGCCGACCCAGCACCTGGATCACCGACGACTTCGTGGCCGGCTACAGCGAACTGCACCGGCGCGGCCTGGCCCACAGCGTAGAGGTCTACGAGGGGGCCGAACTGGTCGGGGGGCTTTACGGCGTGGCGATTGGCGGCTTCTTCGGCGGCGAATCAATGTTTCACCGACGGAAGGACGCCTCCAAGGCGGCCCTTGGCCACCTGGTCGAACGCCTGCGCGCGGGGGGATTTCGACTGCTCGACGCGCAGGTGCCGAATCCCCATCTGCTGAGCATGGGCGCGACTGAAATCTCTCGCGGGGACTACCTGCGCCGCCTCAAGGTCGCCCTGGCGACGTCTGCGACCTTCTAGACCAGCGCCCCGGCGACGACCTTGCCCTGGTTGATTTCCGTATCCAGCGTGGCCTTGTCGACCCCGCTGGCCATTCCCAGGGTCTTGCCCATCGCGCCCAGCGTCTCTGAAAATGGAATGTCTCCCCCGGTGCCGCCCGCGCCCGTCGTCGAATTGATGGCCGTCGCGTAGAAATCACCCGCCTTGGGTTCGAGGCCGCCGACCACGCTGCCCTTGATGGCCTTGCCGATCATCACCGTCGCGTGGTGGCTGGCCCAGTGGTCGCGTCCCGTGGTGCCCAGCTTCTTCAACGTGCGCCCGAAAACGTTGTACGCGGCGAAGGTGACCTTGTCCTCCAGGCCGTACATCTTCAGCGCCGCCATCAGTTCGCCGATGCGCTGCACGCCGACCAGCGTCTGCGGCACCTCGCCTTGCATCAGATCCACGTCCCGGTGGTTGTCGCCGCCGAAGTCGATCTTGATGGCCACGACCGGCGACACGTTCATGCGAATCAGCGCCACCGCCGCGGCGATTTGGCCGTCCGACTTGTTGCTGTTGATGTCGGCCAGCATGCCCAGCAAATCTTCCGATATCGCGCGCGCCTGGTTGCGTGAAATAGTCAGGTTGTCGATATAGGCCCGCTGGGCCGGTGTCCCCCGTTCCTTGAGGGCCACGTACATCTTGTCGAGGCTGGCGTCGCGCAATTTGCGCAGATTGGCCAGTGGCCCGGCAGGTGGCGTCAGGACGTCGCGCAGACCCGTGGCATTCAGGTTCGGCAGGCCGCGGCCGTTGAAAGTCAGGATCTCGCCCGCCCCGACGGAGACGGGTTCAGTCTGGATGGTGCCCAGACACGGCGCCGTATGCTTGGCGATGATGGATGGCAGCATCTCTTGCTTGTAGGTCGCGCCCATCAGACGCATGACCTTCGGCAGGTTCGGGTGGTTGTTGGTGAAGGTGGCGTGGTGGAAGAAGCTGGTTCTATCCCGCACCCACTGCGGCAGCGTCGACCAGATCTGTGCCCCCGTGTACATCTTCGCGCCCAGCAACATGGGCGTGCCCTTCATCGACGGATCGTTGGCGTGGACGATGTCCGGGAAGTCGTAGGTTCCCGGTACGTTCGCGTTCATCGGATCCCCGCTCGACGAGGTACTGATGATGAGGTACTGCGCCTTGGCCTGGTTGCCACATTTCAGGGCATCGTCCGCCCACGCCTCGATGGGGCGCGCGAACAGGGAGACCGGCAATCCGGTGGCGAGCGCCCGCAGTCCGACGCCGCCTGCGCCGAAAAGGCCGTTGAGCAAAAGCTGTCGTCGTGTAGCGTCCATTGGTCTCCTCCTACAGTCCCAAAGAAATGCCCAGCGGCGACGCGCACGCCAGGATGAAGGTCGAGCGCAGGGAATCGGCCGCGTTGGCCCCCGATTGCAAGGCGGCCGCGTGGTGTTCGTTCAGGATGGTGGTCATCGTCGGCGCGCGCGGATCGCTTGGCGGCAGGCCCATGACTGTGGCGACGAAGTCGGCAATGGCTTCGTCCTTCTTTGCGCTGGTGTAGCGGCTGATGGCGCCCGCGTTGACCAGTTGGCCCGCCAGAACCCCGCACAGGTTTTCGGTCGCCGCATGGAAGAACATATTCGGATCGTGCGGGAACAGCGGCGCCTCGTCGCCCCGCGCATAGCCGCCCCCGGGCACCGACAGGGCCAGGTTTTGGGCCGTCACGCGCACCTTGGTGACGTTCTCGTTGCGCAGATTGCAGGGGTCCAGCAGCTTGAAGCGGTTCTCGACGGCGGCGCACAGGCCCTCGCGCCGGGCGATGCTGATGGTCACGCCGTTCTGATCGGAGGTCTTCGTGAGCGACGCGAAGGTAACCAGCGGCGACGAGAACAGCTCGCGCACCAGCAACTTGAAATTGAATTTGTTGCCG
>JANXXE010000052.1 GCA_025350815.1 Myxococcales bacterium
CGCACGAAGTAGGGCGGATTCTCGCCCGGCATCTTCAAGCGTTCCTTTGACCGCGTCAGTTCCGCCTTCAACGCGGCCAGCACGCCCAGTCGCTCGTCCACCGGCGGCGCCGCCGTGGATCCGACGCTGGCGGACAGCACCGCCCAGCCCACCACCGCCGCCGCCAGCGAATGTACCTTCATCGGCTACAGCTTCAGCTTGCGCAGGCGCGCGACAGCCTCGGCCAGTCGGGCCTTGTCCGCGCACAACGTCAGCCGCACGAAACCCTCGCCCGCGGCGCCGAAGCCCGTGGCCGGCGTCGCAACCACACCCGTCTCGGTCAGCAGGCGCGCCGCAAAGTCGATCGACGTCGTGCCTTTCGGGTTGGCTATCAATGTGTAGAAGCTGGCCTTCGGCGTCAGCACATCAAAGCCCGCGGCGGCCAGACCCCCGCACAGGATTTCGCGGCGTTCCTTGTAGATGGCCCGCTGGGCCGCCACGCAGGCCTGATCGCCCGACAGCGCGGCAATGGCCGCGTGCTGGACGGCGTCGAAGCAACCGGAATCGACGTTGGTCTTCACCTGGCCGAGGGCCCCGACCAGCGTCGCGTTTCCGCACGCCCAACCGACGCGCCAGCCGGTCATGTTGTAGGTCTTGGACAGGGAATGGAACTCGATGCCGACGTCCATCGCGCCCGGCGTCTCCAGAAACGACGGCGGCGGCGACTCGTAGTACATCTCGCTGTACGCCAGATCGCTTGCCACGATGACGTCGTGCTTCTGCGCGAACGCGACGACCTTCTTGTAGAAGTCGGGCGTGGCCAGCGCGGCGGTGGGGTTGTTTGGGTAATTGATCCACAGGATCTTGGCCCGGCGGGCGATGTCCGCCGGAATCGCGTCGAGGTCAGGCAGGAAGCCGGCCTCGCGGCGCAAGGGAACGAAGTACGGTTCGCCACCCGCGAAACGGGTCAGCGTCGCGTACACCGGGTAGCCGGGATCCGGGCACAGCACCACGTCGCCGGGATTGACGCAGGCGAAGGGAAAGTGCGCGATGGCTTCCTTGGAACCGATGACGCAAACGACTTCCTTGCCCGGGTCCAGCGTCAGCGCGAAACGCTTCTTCATGAACGCCGCGGCGGCGGCGCGAAAGGCGGCCATGCCGACGTACGACGGGTAACGGTGCGTCCCGGGATCGCGCGCCGCCACGGCCAGCGCTTCGACGATGTGCGGTGGCGTCGGCAGATCGGGATCCCCGATGCCCAGGTCGATGAGATCGGTTCCCTTCTTGCGCTGCTCGTTCTTGAGCTCGTCGATCTTGGCGAACAGATAGGGCGGCAGATCCCGGATGCGGTCGGCAAGCACTGTCTTCATGTGGAACAGGGTCTAACCGAAGCGCGGGGCCGATACAAGACCACGCGACTTGACTAGCCGTCGAGGGCACCGCATTGTGGGCCGCCGAGGAAGGACAAGGACCAAATGGCAGACGAAAAGAAAGAAAAGAAACCAGCGGCCAAATCTGCGGCGAGCAAGTCCGCCGCCCCAAAGGCCGCCAAGGCCGCCAAAGAGGTGTCGGCCAAGGCCGAGCCCGCCGGCCCCGCTTGTCGCGTGGAAAAGTGCAAGCAGACCGCCCGCGCGAAGGGCTACTGCCGCAAGCACTACATGGGCTGGCGCCGTGGCAAGGTTGGCAAGAAGCACCGCTACGACATTTGCAGCAAGGAAGGCTGTCGCAAGCCGACCCTGCTGGGCGGCAAGTGCCTTGAGCACAAGAAGGGCGCTGCCGCCGCGGCCCCCGCGGCCGCGTAACGGGGCTGGTCTGACCGATCTCCGAGGTCCGCGGCCGTCCTTCCGTCTGGATGGACGGCCAGCGGATCCATTCACGATGTGGGCCGTCGCATTTCGAAGAGCGGCTGACTGATGCAGAAGATCATCATCAAGGGCGGCCAGAAGCTGCGCGGCGAGGTCCGGGTCTCGGGCGCGAAGAACGCCGCCTTGCCGATTCTGGCGTCGTCGCTGCTGGCGACTGGCAAGTCGACCTACCGCAACGTCCCTGCGCTTGGTGACGTCAGCACCATGAAGAAGCTGCTGGCGGATCTGGGCGCCAAGGTCGACGGGCGCGCGGGTGTCGCCAACATCGATACCTCGCAGATAACGAAATTCGAGGCGCCGTACGATCTGGTCAAGACCATGCGCGCATCCGCCCTGGTGCTGGGTCCGCTGGTCGGCCGTTACGGCGAGGCGCGCGTGTCGCTGCCGGGCGGCTGTGCCATTGGCGCACGCCCCATCGATCAGCATCTCAAGGGTTTGACGGCGCTGGGCGCGCGCATTGAACTGGAACACGGCACGGTGATGGCGCGGGCCAGGCGCCTGCGCGGCGCCACCATCGTTTTCGACGTGGTGACCGTGACCGGCACCGAGAATCTGATGATGGCGGCGACGCTGGCGCGGGGCCGGACGACCCTGGAGAACGCGGCATGCGAGCCCGAGGTCGAGGAACTGGCCGGCGTACTGAACAAGATGGGCGCGCGCGTGCACGGCGCCGGGACGTCGCTTATCACCATCGAGGGCGTGGACGAACTGCACCCCTTGGATCATGCCATCATCCCCGACCGCATCGAGGCGGGAACCTTGATGGTCGCAGCCGCGATCACGCGCGGCAACGTGCTGGTGCGTGATTGCCTGCCGGATCACCTGGACGCCGTGCTGGCCAAGCTGCGCGCCGCCGGTGCGGAAATCACGATCGAAAAGGACGGCGTGCGCGTACGGGGCCGCGACGAGATCCGACCCGCCGACATCGCGACACGCCCGTACCCTGGATTTCCCACGGACATGCAGGCGCAATTCATGGTGCTGATGACTCTGGCGCGCGGGCAGTCGGTGCTGACCGAAACCATCTTCGAGAATCGCTTCATGCACGTGCCCGAACTGAGCCGCATGGGCGCCGACGTCCTGGTCGACGGGCGAACGGCCGTCGTCCGCGGCCCGACAAAGCTCAAGGGCGCCACCGTCATGGCAACCGACCTGCGCGCCTCGGCCTGTCTGGTGCTGGCTGGTCTCGTCGCGGAAGGCACGACCGAGGTGTTGCGCGTGTACCACCTTGATCGCGGCTACGAACGCCTGGAAAAGAAACTGCGTGCCCTCGGGGCGGACATTCGACGTGCGAAAGGAAGCCTGTGAAGCGTCCAGCCAGCAAATCCACGCGTGACAAGGCCGGCGATTTCGACGGACCGTCGGCCCGCAAGCGCGGCATCGTGACGCTGGCGCTGCCGCGGGGCCGCATCCTCGACGAGGCGATGGTGTTGTTCGGGCGGGCCGGGATCGACCTGTCGCCGGTTGAGAAGGCCAAGGCCGAACGGCGTTTGATCGTGCCGCTGGAGGATGCGGGCATGCGGGTGCTGATCGTTCGCGATGCGGATGTGCCGGCGTACGTCGAATACGGCGCCGCCGACGTCGGCATTGCCGGTCGCGACGTCCTGGAAGAGCAGGACCGCGATCTGTACGAGCCCCTGGATCTGGGCATAGGTCGTTGCCGCCTGGTCGTGGCCGAGCCGCAGGATCGCCCGGTCGACGAGGCGGCGCATATCCACCTGCGCTACGCCACCAAGTTTCCCGAGATCACGCGTCGCCACTTGCAAGCCCGGGGCATCGTCGCCGAGATCATCAAGCTGCACGGCTCGATCGAAATCGCCCCGCTGGTCGGACTGGCCGATCGTATCGTGGACCTGGTGTCGTCCGGCGAGACCCTGCGCCAGCACCGCCTGCGCGAGGTCGAGACCATCTTCCCGGTCAGCGCCCGTCTGTGCGTCGGCCGCGCCGCCGCCAAGCTGATGCCCGACCGCATCGACGACCTGGTCGCCCGTTTGTCCCGGGCCCTTGCTGCCGGTTAGGGTGTTTACGTTTTCTTCGTCATGGGAGACAGTGTTGGCCGGATGTCAGGTGAGGGTGGCATGAGTGGCATGACACGATTGGCACGGTGGCTGGGCGCCTTCGCGCTGCTGTTGGGGGGCTCTGTTGCCGCCTGCAGCGATGACGGTGGGGCCCCGGGTGCGCCCGGGACCGATGCGGGCGCGAAGGACGTTGCCGCGGCGACCGACGGGACCGCTGCCGCTGACGCTTCGACTGACGCTGCAACCGACGCAAGCGCGGGCGCGGTGGCGGATGCGGGGTCCTCGCAGTGACAAGTCCAATCTGGGGGACCTGAGGCGTCCCCGCCTTAATCGCATGCCCGAAGTCGATCCCCGTCTGGAGGTCAAACGCGAGTTGCTGCGGCACCCGCGCGTGATTCATCAGCGCCTGTACGCCGAGCCCGCCGACCGCGAGCAGCTGGCGGCGGCCTTGCCGGTCTTCATGCCCTTCAAGGGCGGCGGCTATGCCTCGGTGCTGTGGGTTCTCGACTGGGACCACCGCCTTCCGTCCAAGGATCTGTTCCTGCGGCTTTACGCCTACTACACCGACGAGGCGCGGCAGCGGGGCCTGCGCAGTCAGCAAGACCGGCAGGCGGAGATCGCGCGCGAGGACGTGTTTCCCGAATTCGACGTGCCCGACATGGCGGGGCTGGTCGCCGATGAGGCCTACGAAGCCGAGGTACCGGTGTCGGGCCAAATGGGAAAGTTCCGCCTGGTCAGCGAATGGCGCCGCCAGATTGACGCGCGCATGGGCGCGCAGGCCGAGGAAATTGTCCGCCGGTCGGCCGCCTTCAAGGAACTGTCCAGCCAGGTGCGGGCCCGGCCCCCGGGCCTTGGTGATTTAGAGGCCGCCGAGTGGGCGTCGCCCAGCGAAAGTGGCCATTCACGCTGGGGCATTGACGTCTGGTACCTGCGAAACTTCAACGGCATGGTGGGCGAGGGGACGGCCTTCCTGGTCGATTTACAGGAAGACCGCGTCATCGCGCAGCGGGACTTCCAGTTTCGTTCGGGATAGCGGTCGTGGTGCACGGGGCCGGCAAGGGGCCTTGCCGGGCGCCGCAAAGGTGTAGAATATGGGGCGTACGCGCGTAGTAGGTCGCTGCGATAGGGGTGCTTCAATGATTTCGAGACACTGTCTTCTATCTAAGATCGCCTTCTTGACCCTGGTCACCGCCGCGGGTTGCGGCAAGCCGGTCCCGGGTGGCGGCGGGGGCGATGACGCCGACGTGGTCGACGAGCCGGACACCGGTGGCAGGTTCTTACCCGACGCGGGTACAAAGCCTGCGGACGCCGCTACAGGCATCTCGCCTGATACCGCTGTCACCGTGAAGATGGACGCGGGCGACGCCGGTTCCACGACGGGCGCCAAGGACGGCTCCACGGACGTACCTGTGACCGCCGGTGCGGGCAAGTGCTTGCCGCCCAGTAATCTTTTCGCCCCTATCGAGAAGCTCAGCGACACCGGTTGCATGGACCCGGCGGATCTCAGGAAGATGAATCCAAAGGCGATCCCGTACGACGTCGTCAGCCCGCTGTGGTCCGACGCTGCCGACAAGCAGCGCGGATTCTTGTTGCCGGCCGGCGCGAAGATTCACGTCAAGGATTGCGTCAAGGAAGCGGCCGCGTGCAAGGGCCTGGCAGATGACGGTAAGTGGGTGTTCCCGCTGAACACCGTGCTGATCAAGAACTTCCTGTTTGACAACAAGCTGGTCGAGACGCGTCTTTTCATGCGGGTGGCCGACGACAATGTCGACTGCATCGGGTCGCCCTGCTGGGTCGGCTACGGGTACAAATGGAACGAGGCGCAGACCGAGGCCACCGTCGTCGGACACGATGATCGCCCGAAGGTGAAGTTCAACACGGGGATGCGCATGGTGGACTGGGCGTACCCCAACCGCGGCGATTGCATGTTGTGCCACGCCATCACGGCCGGCTCGACGCTGGGGCCCGAGACGATGCAGATGAACCGACCTGGACCGGACGGCATGAACCAGATCGACAAGTACACGAAGCTGGGTCTTTTCGACGGGCCGGTGATCAAGAAGGCGGCGCTTCCCGTGCCGTTCCCGGGCCAGCCTGGCCTGCCAGTGGATCCTGTTCTGGATCGCCGGGCCCGGTCGTACATGCACGCGAACTGCGGGTACTGTCACCGCCCCGACGGTGTCTTCCCGAAGATCGACATGCGCTTCGGCACGGCGCTCAAAGACATGAACATTTGCAACGTCGAGCCCAACAAGGGCGATCTCGGCGTCGCGGGATCGCTGCTGGTGAAGCCCACCAAGCCAATGGAATCCGTCGTCTGGCTGCGCATGCTCACCCTGGACGATGCCGGCCGGATGCCACAGATTGGCACCGCCGTACGGGATATGTCCGCGCTGATGCTGCTGTCCGACTGGATCACGACGACCGTCAAGACCTGCCCGGCGCCATAGGCGCGGCCAGCCTACGCCAGGATGCCGGGAATCATCTCGGTCACCTCGCCGAGATTGGCCTGGCTGACGCCCATCGCCTTCATTGACGTCAGCAGGACGGACGCCGGGTGCTTGCCCTTGGCGACGTAGTGGATGCCCTTCTTGATGGCGCCCTTGGCCCCGCCGCCCAGCAGGACGACCATGTTTTCGGTGGAGTGGGGCGAATCATTGCCACCGGTTTCCGAGTCTTTGCCGTGGCCGGCCTCGAAGACCATCAGCGCCAAGGTGTGATCAAGGACGGTCGAGCCGTCGTTCTCGGGGATGGCCTTTAGCTTCTTGATCATCTTGCCCCATTGTTTGACCAGGTAGCCGACGGCGTCGATGAATTCGATCACCGGACCCTCGTGCGACATCTGGTGGATGTCGGGGTATTTGCGCGGAAAGCCCGGTGGCAATCCCATCCAACACTTTTGGTGGGTCAGCATATACGAGGCGATGCGCGTCATGTCGCAGGCGAAGGCCATGGCTATCAGGTCGGTATAGACGTCGCCGCGTTCTTCCTCGCCGGCGTACGCGTATCCAGCCTCGCGCGCCGGATCGGGACCCGGCATCGGCAGCAGTTTGCAACGGGCCCCGACGGGCTGAATCTTGTCGAGACCCATCTCAAGCTGGCGAATCTGGTCGGTGTGCTGTTCCAGGCGGCGCTTGTCGGCGGCACCCAGGTTGCCTTTCATCGTCGTCAACTCGTCCGCGACGACGTCGAGGACGCTTTTCTCCTGCCGCAACAAAAAAGCCGTCTTTGCCGGATCAGGCGGTGTCGCGCTGGGCGGCGTGAAGCCCGAGAACAGAGACTCGTAGGCGACGCGCGGGCTTGAGATCGGTTCGAGGCCGACCAGGGTGCCCCTGTCCATCCGGTACGACTGCGGGCCGTTGCCGCCCACATATCCGTAGGCTTGCATGCGATACGCAAGCTGCCGTTGCGCGGTCCCTGTCGCGATGGTGTCAGCGACGATCTGATCCACCGAGGGGCCGGTTGATTTGCTGGTGCCCTGTGGCCCTGGGCCGCCCCGTGTTCCTGATAGCTGCGGCCCCATCGTGTTGAAGTGAACCAGGCCACCTTTGCCTGCGGGAAACGGCGGGTTGTCAGCCCACGGGATCAGAAGCCCGGAGACGACCGTGACGTCCGACAGCACGCCGAAATCGGCCAGTGGTTTCAGCGAACGGGGCGCTTCCCAGTTCAGCCCCTCTGTCTTGGGCGTGGTGCCTTCCTGCGCGCCGCCGCCGCCCGCGGACAAGGCAACGCCGGCCCACGACAGGCCGAAGCGCGGCGGCGGTGCACCCGCGACGGGCCCGCCGGCGGCCCGTCCTAAGGGCGTGCGCAGCATGATCTCCAGCGGCGGCAGACCCACCGCGATTCCGCCCATGCCCCGCAACAGTGTCCGACGGGTGATATCCGGTACGCGGCTCATTGCAACACCTCCTCGCGGCGATGACGGAACGGTTCGGAAGAAACCAGGTCAACCATCAGGTCGTCGATCTTCAGCGTCGCTTTCGTGTCCTTCAATCCGTCGGTGATGCTGCCGACCAGGGTCATATCGTTGGTGTCAAGATCGGTACGACCGACGGCGAAGCGGTACAGTTGCTGGACCAGACAGGGCTCAAGAAGTCCGGCATCCGACATCAGCTTGCCCAGTTCCGCCGGTCCGTTGAAGGTGCCCACGCCCAGCAACTCGCCGTCGCCGCTGATCTTGCACATCGGGTTGCCCTTCTCTGTAGCCCGCGGCTGCCCGAAGGCGTTGAAGTTCTCCAGCCCAAAACCTATGGGATCCATCAAGCCGTGGCAGGCGGCGCAACCACCGGCGCGGTGGGCGGCGTAACGAAGATCCTTGCAGGCCTTGGGGTCGGCATTCTGAAGCGCGTCGTTCTTCAC
Source organism: Myxococcales bacterium (assembly GCA_025350815.1). Taxonomy (GTDB): domain Bacteria; phylum Myxococcota_A; class Polyangia; order Fen-1088; family Fen-1088; genus JANXXE01. The sequence continues at coordinate 8,222 of JANXXE010000052.1, forward strand.
GCCCGGGGGCGGCGGCGGAACGACCTGGCACAGCAACTTGTTTCGGACCGCCTTGCCACGCTGGGTGGGCGACGTGTCGCCGAAGGCGCTGCCGCCGATGGCGAAAAAGCTAGCCTGTCCCAGCAGACCGCGCCGTCTGACGTCGGTCGGCACCACCCAGGCGCCTTTGGTATTGCCGGGCAGGGGCAGCGAGTAGTGCTTGGCAAGTACGTCGTTGACGAAGGTTTCGCCAAACGTGAACAGTTCGCGCCAGGGGCGCCGTTCCGCGAACAGGACGCGTTCCATCAAGGCACTGGTCTCGGCCTCTTGCGCGATCAGCAGATCGCCAGCGCTGACCAGCGTCTCGTAGCCAAGCCACTGCGCATGGAAGCGCGTCACCAGATCCTTCGCGCGCGTGTCCTTCATCATGCGACCGGCCGCCGCACGGACCCCCGCGGCGGTATCAAGTTCGCCGCCCTCGGCCGACGTCAGCAGCGCGTTGTCCGGTCCGGCGCCCCACAAGAAGAACGAGAGTCGCGAGGCCATCTCGATCCCCTGAAGCTTGAAGAGGGTGGGGTCATTTCCAACGGGCGTGCCCCGCTCGGCGCGATAGACCAGCGAGCCATGTTGCAAGAACGCCCGCAGCGCCAGTCGGACGCCCAGGTAGAAGTCAGCGCCCTCGGTGCCCAGCGCCGAGAACGTTGTGAATTTGGTGACCTGTTCGGGCGTCAGCGTGTGCCGAAGCGCCATCCGGCCAAATTTGGTGATGAAGGACTTGAAGCAGGCCGCATCGGTAACGCCGGCCGGCTTGCAACCCACGACCATGTCCCGTCGGGGAATGTCAGCCATCAGTCGATTCACCGCCTCGCGGGCCGCGAGGCTGAGCCCCTGCACGAGGGCCTGCGACGGGTCCTGGGCTTTGTAATCGTTGTCGAAAGGGTGCCGCTGATCGTCAGGCAGGAATCCCGTTGAGGGATTCGTGGGATCGAGCAGAAGGTCCTTGAGGACATTGTCGTATTCGCGGACCGTCAGCCGGCGCAGGCCGCTCACCGGCGCCATCGATGCCGGTCTCGCGGGCCCGGCAATGACCCCGCCTGTGGGTTCGGTCGCGCCCGGTGTGCTGGTGCCCGGTGCCGTTCCGCCGCCTGGCCTGCTTGACCCGCCCGTCGACCCCGCGCCGCCCCGTGCGGGATTTCCCGAAATGCCGTCCCCCGCCATCCCGCCGGATTGCTCCACCCCTCCATCTTGAATGGTTCCCGTGCAAGCCAAGAGAACTGACGGCAGCGCAAGTAGAAATCGTCTCATCGCGAACTCCTTTCGGGCCGGGCCGGAGGCTTCTGGTGGTCGCGCCCTACGTATGGGAACTCCCGCGATGAACGAGGTGTTACAGGGCCGGTCGGCAGATACGCCTATATAGGCGTAACCACTCGATAATTTGTCGGCAACCTGCCTGAGGTTATCGCTTGAGCATGGGCGGCACGTCGTAGCCCTGGAATTCGTCCCAGAAGGCGTTGCCCTTGTATTGCATGTCGGCGCGAAGGCCGACCTCCGAGGTGTAGTAGGCAAAGGCCGTGGCGGCCTTCAACTCGACGAAGAAGATCTCCTCCGGGGAATGCGGTTGCATTTCGCCTGCGGCCATCGCGGCCAGGATGGCGTGGCGCTGCTCGGGCGTTGCGGCGGCAAAGGCCACGCCGTGCGAGCGCTGGGCGGCGGCGTCCACCAGGCGCAGGCCGTCTTGCCACCGCGCACGCAGGCGCCGATGTTCGGGAATGCGTGGGATGGTTTCCGACAGGTGTCGATCGATCTCGGTCGCCACACCGGCCGCCCGGGCCCCTGGCGAATGGTCGTCGGCGGGGATGATCATTTCGGACAGATCATCGACCAGCGCGAACTGGGCCGCCGTGAAGAAGCGGGGCTTGCCATTGCCGCTGGCAGGTCCAGCCAGCAGGCGCCGCAGCGGCACCAAGGACGCCACAGCAGAGGTTCCCGCCCCGGCGATCACGGCCCGCCGGCCGACGGTGGCCAGCCCGCGCCGCCTTGACTGGTGTCCGCTGCCGCCGTTCATAGGGTGCCCTTCTTCAACTCGCCGACCAGAAAATCACACGATCGCCAGGCCAGCGCCATGATGGTCCAGGTGGGATTTTGGCAGCCGGCGCTGACGTGGCTGCTGCCGTCGACGACGAACAGGTTCTTCACGTCGTGCGATTGCTGGAACTGGTTCAACACGGAAGTCTTGGGATCGTTACCCATGCGGGCAGTACCCAATTCGTGGATGGCCCAGCCCGACGGCATAACCTCACGGTTGACCTCGAGGATCTCGTGGCCGCCCGCCTCCAGCATTTCGCGGGCCGATTCGGCAATGTCCACCGCCATCTTCTTTTCGTTGTCGCCGATCTGGATGTTGAAGCGCAGCACGGGGACGCCCCACCGATCCTTGACCCGCGCATCCAGCGCGACGTGGTTTTCGAAACGCGGCAGCACCTCGCCAAAGCCCGACAGTCGGATTAACGCCCCCGCCTCGTCGCGCACCTTCTTCTTGAACGCGCTGCCGAAACCGGGTGCGTATTTGAGATTGGCCGGGAACATCTCGGATCCGCTGCGCCCCTGAAACCCGAAGCCCCGGATGTAGTCCGTCCGCCTGTCGTCGATGTTGCGGAAGCGGGGGATGTAGAACCCGCCCGGCCGGGCGTCGTCGGGTGTGCGGGTTTTGCCGACGAGATCCTTCACCAACGCAACGGCGCCGACGCCCAGGGTGTGTTCGCAGAAGTTATGTCCGACGTGGCCGCTGGAGTTGCCGATGCCCGCCGGGTGCTGGCGGCTTTTCGACAACAGCATCAGGCGCGCCGATTCCAGCGTCGAGGCGGCCAGGATCACGGTCTTGCCCCGCACCTGGTACGTCTTCTTGGTCTGCGCATCAATAAACGAGACACCCCGCGCCTTGCCGGTATGCGGGTCGATCAGAATCTCGTGGGCAATTGCGCCGGTCCGCAATGACACGTTCCCCGTGTCCATCGCCGGCAGCAGCAACCCGGTCGGCGAATCGAAGGCCGCGTGAATGTCGCAGCCACCCTTGCGAAAGCAGGCGCCGCGGCCCATGCAACGGGAACGGTATTTGTTGTGCGGCAGTCCGTCGGTGGCGACCGCGACCCGTGACGTGGTCAGCACCCGCCCCATGCGCGCCAAACGTTCGCGCAGGCGCAATTCGGGCAGATTTAGCTTGAATGGGCGCAGGTAGTGGCTGTCGGGCAACTGTGGAAGATTTTCAGTCACGCCTGTGATGCCGACCAGGCGATCCACGCGGTCGTAGTAGGGCGCGATGTCCTTGTACGAAATCGGCCAATCGACGCCATAACCGTCGTGGCTGGCGGCCTTGAAATCGAAGTCCGACAGGCGCAGGGCAACGCGGCCCCAGATGTGGGTCTTGCCGCCCACGGCGCGCGCGCGCACCCAGGCGTAGGGCGTACCGGTGAGGGGGTGGTCCTTTTCGTCGACCAAAAAGCCCTTGCGGTAGTCGCTCTGTTTGCCGGCCTGTACGTGGCTTTGCACCTTTTCGTAGGGGGATCCCTCGGCGTAGGGCGGTCGGTGAATGTTGTACTCGGCCGAGTCGAGCGCGCGATAGGTCGCCGGCATTTCTCCGCGGCGGGCGTTTTCGAACGGCCATTCCGTCGACCGCAGCTCTTCTTCGACGTTGAGGCGTTTCCCCGCTTCCAGCACCAGCACCTTGAGTCCCGCATTCGCCAGGGTGTGGGCCGCCATGCCCCCCGCCGCACCAGATCCGACGATGACGGCGTCGTAGACGCGACTGAGGTCAACCTCGTCCCCCGGATCCGTTGCAGTCGCGCGCGACAACATGAGGCTTCCTATCGCGGCCAGTTCGTTGCGGCAACGCCGATCGCAATTGCGCGCCCATGAGAACGCCTTCAGGACCCACGACCGCCGCGTCAAGCGGGTCATTCATGCTCATGGGGACAGGGGTCTCCAGTGGTACACGTGCGCACCTCTAGTCGTATTGGAAACAACCGATTACGATGAGACGCAATGGCAAACACTTTATGGTTGAACCGGGGCGCATCGCTTGTCGCAATCGCCCTTTGGGCCGGTGCCTGTAGCGAAACACCGAGCGGGCCGATCGATGGTTCAGTCGCAGTTGACACAGCGTCGACGGATGCGGGCGCCGGGGCGGACGGCACGGCTGATGCGTCGGCGTCGCTGCCCACAGGATGGTCTCTGAGCAGCCTGGGGATGTTGCCGGGTGGCGATCAGTCAACCGCCCACAGCATCACCAACGCTGGCGTTGTGGTTGGCAGCTCGAAGCCGTCGGGCACGGCGTGTGATGTTGCGGTGATTTTCCACAAGGCCGCAGCGCCGGAACGTATTCCTGGATTTGCGGACGGTGATTGCAGCGATGCGATTGCAATAAATGAGGCGGGGACGATCGCCATAACGGCTGGGCCCCGGAACGGACAGGATATCTATCGCTACAAGATTGGCGGGGCGCTGGAACACCTTGGTCACCCGGGGGATAGTCCGAATACGGGCGTGACAGATCTGTCCGAGAGCGGAGAGATCGTGGGCGTGGCCGAAGCGACGGCCTTGACGCCGTCGCTGTCAGTAATGGCCTTTCGATACACTGACGTTGGCGGCTTCCAGTTGTTGCCGAGCGCGGCGCGCTGGACGA
>JANXXE010000085.1 GCA_025350815.1 Myxococcales bacterium
GCTGATCAGCCCGGACACCACTTCCGCGAACGATAACGCCGCTGGTGCGGTCGCGTGCCGCGCTCGCCTCGGCGGACTGCTCAACTTCTACCACCGGGTGGCGGCGTGATGGCCCGCGATGGGTTTCCGGACACTACGGGACCCCGATGTCTCTCAATCAGCTACACGAGCGGTTGTGGGGTGCGTGTCGTCGAGCCGGCTTGCGGGAGATCCGCTGGCACGACCTGCGGCATTCCTTCGCATCCCAGCTCGTGACTGCGGGCGTCCCCGTTCGCCAGGTGCAGGAGTGGCTAGGGCACTCCACGATCACCATGACGATGCGCTATGCGCACCTGGCCCCGGGGAGCGGGGCGGATCTCATCCAAGCGCTCGAAGACCCGTCTGCCGTGGCAAGGGCGTGGCAACGGTAAAACACAGACTCAGAAATCCAGGTATTTCTGAGTAGTTAGTATGCGACCCCAGCGGGATTGATACGGTATTTAGCGAAAGCATGGGCGCAAGCGATCTGACCCTGTTTCTGTGTGAGATCGGCGACTTGGAGGCAAGAGGGATTATCCGGGGTTGAAGGGGGGCTAACGCGCGACCTCGATTGAGTTCGCGCCGACGCCGTTCGCGATGTGCTTCGCCAATCCTCGCAGAAACCCGCTGCCGCCCGGGTGAAGTCCCCTTTTTCGTCCAGGAGCAGCCCGCTAAACTTCCATTCCTCATCGCGAACCGAAGAGTCCCGACCCCGGATTTTGACCTGTCGCCGGAAGCCGAGGAGCTGGCGGAGGGCGGGGCAGGCGACGGCGCTGGTCTTGCCGGATCCGATGCCGCCGGTCACGAACACCCCGGTGTAGAGCGACAGCTCGGGCAGTGTCAGCCACCGGGGTCGGGCACCGGGCGAGTGCTCGTTGGGTACGCGGCTCCCGTCGCGGTCCTGCAACTCCCCCAGCACCAGGGTGAAACTCTCGCGCGAATAGGGCCACGGTGGGAGCGACCGTTTCTCCGACTCGGACAGGCTTTTCGTGGTGTCGCCCAGGGTGCGCGCCATGGTGATCACGAAGAAGTTGCGGATCGCCCGCAGGACCCACGCGACATTCAGCGCCAGCGTCGCGGTCAGGAACACCCGGTAGAAAAGTCCGGCCGTGGCGTAGTCCGGGCGGGCCCACAGGCGGCGGTGCAATGGCGCCACGAAATCGGTGTTCTGCGCCATCCAGGACAGGATCAGGAGGGCGAGGACGGGAGTTGCGCACAGGGCGACGATCCGGACGGCGTCGACGCCAATCACCATCGGGTGGGTACTCTTCAAGTATTCCCTGAGGTTCATCGCTCACCCCGCGGCCGTGTGGCATTGGCCGCCAGGGCGGCGTCGCTCAGGCTGGTTCCCCCGAAAGACATCGCCTGGCCGGAGCTTCGGGCCTGCAACCAGATCTCCATGCGGCGGACATAGACCCCGGTCCCCACCGCGAACAGCACCAGGACGCCGAGCGCGAAAGAAATGTCGGCCAGCGACGCCCGCCCGGCCGCGACAAGGCGCTGGCCCTGACCGGACGCCAGACTTTCCAGCCGCTCGGCCACACCTAACTCTGCTGCTCGCGCGATGTGGGCGGGCCGCGGGCGATGCAGTTCGAAGACATCCCGGGCCGGGGAATGCTTCTAGAAAAAGGTCGCCCACCAGGCCGCCAGGGCCAGCATGGCGCAGACGTGCAGGCTTGAAAGGACGTGAGTCGATCTGCCTTTGGTCATGTTCATGACGGCGAACTCCTTCCGGCCAGCAGCCGATCGGTCAGGTGACGATCCTCTTCGACGGCCCGCTCCACCCTTGGCCTCAGGTCTTCCGCCAGGCGGCGGGTCGTGGCGCCATGGAGCGTCCAGTCCTCGCTGATCGTCAGCAGCCCTTCGCCGGCGAGTACGAAGCCCGCATCATCGACCCGAATCAGGTCGATATCGCCGAGGCGGTCGGGTGCCAGGTCGTGCCATTCGGATGCGGTGGTAATGCCCCGTAGTTCTAGATAGAACCTCGCCATGGCGGCACCAACGGTTGATGACCTCTTGGCCCTGATCCGTCAGCGGGGTACGCACGACGCGTTCCCGGACGTCGAAGAGCTCGATGCGCTGCTGGATCCCTTTCGCGCGATCGCAGACCAGGAAAGCGTTCGGCTCGCGCTCACGGCGACCATTTGCAAGGGTGATCGGCTGGTCGCCCGGGTCGCGGCGGAGGCGCTGGCCCGGCTGGGAGCTGCTGCGGCGGTGCCGAATCTGGTGGCCATAGCCACCGACGAGAAGCTGGGCCTACACCAGCGCGCGGCAGCGGCATGGTCTCTGTCTCGACAGGTAACCGAACCGGGCCAGTTCCTTACGCACGAAGAGGCGCTCGTCTGCGCCAGTCTCCCCATCATCGAGATGCTGTCCGATCCCGAGGCCGATGGCGGCTTCGGGTTGGAGAGTTTCCTCCAGAGCTACTCTGCCTTCCCGGCCGCCGACCGCCTGCCGTTTGTGCGGATGCTGGCCGAGCTGGCGCGCAAGGAAGGGAAGGGGATCGCCTCCATCTGTCTTCACCTTCTCAAGGCCGAAAAGGATCCGGAGGCCCGCCATTCCCTCATCGAGCTGGTCGCCGGCGAGCACAACCAGGAGGCCGCTGATCTCCTGGCCTGGTTCGCGGCCACTGCCACGAATTCGGCCGAGGCCAAGCAGGCGCGCCGCCACCTGCACGTCCTGCGGTCGCGCGGCATTCGGGGAGAAGTGCGCCGGGATCTGGAGGGCGCGCGCGCGTTCGCGACCAGTGTCGATGGCGATGCCTGTCTGGCCGTGAACATCATCATTCCCCGGGCTCCGACATTCGACTTCGTCAACCTGCTGCTCCACCTCGGTAGCGGCATTCGCGACGGCTTCGTTCGCCGCAACATCTCCCGCGCGGGTCTGGACGAGCTGGTCGACCAGATCAGGGGGAAGTTCGATCTGACCGCCTTCGTCCCCATACCGCTTGCCGCCCGCATGGTCGACGACGCTCTCGCCCTGGCCCGACCCGATTCACTCGCGGAGCCGGACATCGCCGAGGCCATCGCCCTGGCGAAGCCAGCGCTGGAGGTGGCCCGGCGGCAACCCCTTCCGACCCCGCCCGTGGAAAACGATCCAGTTGTACCGCCGGAGCTGATCAAGGCTCTTTTGGAGAGCCCCGGGTTCGAGACCTGGTTTTTCGAAGCCGGAGAGTCGACGATGCGGCCGGCCCTCGAGGCGATGCGCAAGCCCGGGCGGGGTAAAACGGGTCGCCTTTCGTCGGCTACCTACCGCAAGCGTCTCGCGCTTGAGGGCGCTCGCGTTTGTGGGCGCATGATCGCGTCCGGCGAGCCGGTCCGCATCGAGCGCATGCTCCGCTACCAGGGCTACATCCTTGCCAGCGCCGGCGATCAGGATCGAGCGGCACTGTGTCGAAAGCTTTCCCGCGAGGTCCTGCTGCCCGACAGCACCTTCCTGATGTGCATGGTCACGGCCTCGCTGCTGCGCGCCCTCGAAGCCCCCGAACAGCCCGTGGACGACAAATTCCTCGACGCGCGCTCCAAGCTGCGAGGGCGCTTGCTGTCCACCGAGTCCCATCGCCCCGAGGAGCGCCGCAAACTCCAGGTCGTCGAGCTAGACCTGGCGACTGCCGCGTTTGTGAGCCTGAACACCGTCAACCGAGAGGCCCCCTCCAGCCAGCGCGCTTCGCTTACCCGTGTCGAGAACGTGGCCTTGACGGCCGGAAGGCTGTTCGCGGTCGCCTTCACGAACAAGCCTGGCGCGACGGCAAAGCCGGCAGAAATTCACGGTCTCATCGTGGCGAGCATGAAGGAGAACGACCTCTTCGATCCATCCGAAAGGCACGGTCTGGCGGTCGGGCTCATCCAGGGATTGACAGAATTCATCGACAGGATGTGCGGCGATCGCTGCCCTCACGGGTGCCTCGAAGACTCGCGATCCGACGGTCGAGCCCTGTTCCATTCGGACGACCTGCCCTGGGATGTCGACGCCGCTCGACTCGTCCGACCGCGAGACGCTCAGCAAACTCTGTGGGAGTAGACGAAAGCACCGCCCCAGGCATCTTTTTCAATCGGCGTACGATACTTCGACGACCAGCGCGGCTACCAGATCCCGTCCTGTCCGGAAACTTGTCGCGAAGATTTTCCATGAAAACATCGGGGTCAAAAGCTTGAATCGACGCCTACAACGGCGGTGCCTTGGCGTGCCTCGATGCTCCACCTGCCGCTTCAACTTAAGTTCATCGTCGCCATGATCGCGTACGCGATCAACG
>JANXXE010000116.1 GCA_025350815.1 Myxococcales bacterium
ATTGCCGCCATCGGATTGCTTGCTGCCGACGGCCCCGCCCGTGCGGCCGGCGGCCCGCGCGTCTACGTCAGCCAGGAAGACGGGGGCGCGGTCGTCGTCATCGACGCGACCCGCGATGCCGTGGTGGCGCACATCCCGGTCGGCAAACGGCCGAGGGGGCTGAAGGTCAGCCGGGACGGAAAATTCCTTTATGTGGCCTTGTCGGGCTCGCCGCGCGGTGGGCCCGGCGTGGACGAATCCAAGTTGCCACCGGCCGATCGCGACGCCGACGGGATCGGCGTCGTGGATCTGGCGACCAACAAGCTTCTGCGGACCTTTCCCAGCGGCCAGGATCCCGAAACCTTCGATTTGTCGGCCGACGGCAAGCTTGCGTATATCTCGAACGAGGAGACCGCCGAAATGTCCGTACTGGACCTTGCGGCGGGCAAGGTGTTGCAGCGGGTGAAGGTCGGCAAAGAGCCCGAGGGTGTCACCCTGCGTCCCGACGGCAAGGTCGTTTACGTGACCTGCGAGGAGGAAAACCAGGTCGCGGTGGTGGATACCTCGACGTTGAAGGTGCTCGCGCACATCGAGACAGGTCCGCGGCCGCGCGCGATTGGATTTTCGCCCGACGGGGCGGTTGCGTTCATTTCGTCCGAACTGGGCGCCGAGGTCAACGTCGTCGACGGACAGACGCACAAGGTGCTGGGCGCCATCAAGATCGAATCGAAGGCGGGCAAGCCCATCCCGCCGCGCCCGATGGGCGTTGTCGTATCGCGCGACGGCTCGCGCGTGTTCGTGTCGAACGGCCGCGGTGAATCGGTGGCCGTCATCGACCTGGCCTCGCGCAAGCTGGTCAAGATGCTGGAGGGCGTGGGCGTGCGGCCGTGGGGCCTGGACGTCAGCGCCGACGGGAAGAAGGTTTATACGGCCAACGGTCCGTCCAACGACGTGTCCGTGGTCGACGTGCGAACCGGCAAGGTGGGCAAGCGAATCAAGGTGGGCGGCCAGCCCTGGGGCCTGGTGCTGGTCCCGTAGCCGGGGGTTAGCCCTTACTTGGGCTTGGTGTTCTCGGTGAAGGTGTTCTCGCCCTGCTGCCAGTCGTCGCTGCGCAGACCCACGATGTTGTAGGTCCGCATTTCCTCTGCCTTGCCCTTGACCCGCACCGGGGGCAGGGCGACTGCCACGACCTCTTTTTGGACCTTGCTGTACGTGGCGTGCGACACGATGACTTGATCCGCCTTGGCCAGGTTGCACAGGCGCGAGGCCGTGTTCACGGCGTCGCCGATGGCTGTGTACTGCAACGCGCGCGAGCTGCCGATGGCGCCCGTCACGACGACACCGGTGTTGATGCCGATGCCGACCTTGATCTCCTCCTGGCCTTCGGCGACGCGCGTGTTGTTGAAATCCTTGAGCACCCGCACCATGTCCAGCGCGCATTGCACGGCCGATAGTTCGGCGTTTTCCATCGCCACCGGCGCGCCAAACAGCGCGATGATCTCGTCGCCCACGAACTTGTCCAGCGTGCCCTCGTACTTGAAGATCACGTCGACCATCAGCTCGAAGTATTCGTTCAGCATGCGGACGATATCTTCGGGCGCGCGCGACTCGCTCATTGCGGTGAAGCCGCGAATGTCGCTGAACAACAGCGTCACCTCGGACGCGACGCCGCCCTTTTCCAGTTGCAGCTTGCCCGAAACAACCTGGTCTACCAGGTTGGGGGACAACAAACGCTGAAACTGCGCGCGTGTCTTGGCCTCGTGCTCGATCTTGCGCGCCAGTAGCGAATTGTGGATGGCCACGGCGGCCTGGCTGCCGATGCTGGCCAGCAACTGAAGATCCTTTTCGCCAAAAGCGTTCGTCGCCACCATGCAGTCCAGGTGCATGACACCCAGAAGTTCGTCGTGGTGGAGCAGCGGCACCGTCATCGTGGCGCGAATGCCCTGCATGATGATCGAATGCGCACCCGAAAAGCGCTTGTCCATGGTGGCATCCGACGACAGGATGGCCGTCTTGTGCTGGATGACCTCGCTGAGGATCGAGCGCGACAAGACAATCTGTTCGTTGCGGCCGTCGCGGGTGCGGGCAATGCGCGGCGTGGGGATGCCGTTTTCCAGCAGCAGAATGACCCCCCGATCCGCGGGGATCAGCTCGAACGCCTTCATGATGATCTTTTCGAGCAGCAGGTCGATGTTGACCTCGAGGCCGATCGATCGGCCCAGCTCGTAGGTCAGGCGCAGTTTTTCGTAGTCGCGGCGGACGGTTTCGACATCCGGAATCTGTTTTTCGGGCAGGAATTCGCGCGAACGCGCCTGAAGCTTCTGCCGGATCAAGGTTTCGTTGGATGCCGGATCGATGGTGACCTGCTGCAGG
>JANXXE010000140.1 GCA_025350815.1 Myxococcales bacterium
TTCGCCACCCGCTGCTGCGCCGTCAGGTGTTCGCGCACCAGCCGCTCGATTTGATCTTGGAGGTCTTCGGTAGTTTTCGTCGTCATGCAAGACGATTCGCACGCGGCGATCCTCCGCTCAACCCCACCCCTGAACGGTTACTGTGGAACGAGCAGTCCCCGCTGGCGCTCCTGACGCACCTTGAGACCACGAACAACGTCTTTTCGTGCGCCAGTCCCACTTTTCTCCGCCGCCTCCTGCATCGCCATCCCCTGACGGCCAGCCTGGCCGATCCACCGCGCTTGATAGAGCCCTGGCTCTGGCGCTTCGATGAGGCGGTCACCTTGCTGACGTACGCCATGACCTTTCGGTGCACGGGGCGCTCCACAGGGGCCACATAACAAATTGCGTGAAACCTCCCTGCCCCATCACGACCTATGGACCTATGACAATGGCCAGGACGACGCCATGAGCCATGCTCCGCACAGGGTTCCCCCGCTGGTGCGCACGCTATGGTGCGCGTGGACGCTCGCGGCCACCGCGTGCGTGGGCACCATATCGACCTCTCCGTGCTATCCTGGTGACGTGCGTCGGTGGCTTCTCGCCGTGCTGCTTTTCGGCCTCTCCTTCCAGGTGAGCGGGCTCGCGGCAGCGTTGGGCGATCCGGACTGCGACAGCGACTGCCCGACGGACGCCTCGGGTGGCCAGTGCCCCCCGAATTGCCACCAGTGTAGTTGCTGCTCGCTGCCGCGGACCATCGCCGCGTCTTGTAGCTCGACAACGCCGCTGCTGGCTGTTCACCGATCGACGTGGAGCCGCCGGGTCGACGCTCATCGCGCCCCGGCTCCAGCCGACATTCTTCACGTCCCCAGACGCACCCTCGCGTAGTTCGAAGCCGAGTTGAACCGGGGGCGTTCGATGCGACGGGCATCGATCCGCCTTGTCTGCCGTTACGCGAGGGAATCATGGTCCGACTATTCTTTCTGGGGACATGCGCCGCAGTACTCACCGGCGCTTCGACAGTGCATGGCCAGGGCCCGACGGGCGCCGCACGTTGCGACGGGCCGCTCGATCGGGAAACCGTCGTGGCCTGCGCCGTCAGGGCCAGTCCCGAGGCCCGGCAAGCACGCGCGGAGCTGGACGCCATCGCGGGCCGGCGGCTGGCTGCGGGCGTCTGGCTGCCCACCAACCCGGTCCTGGCCCTCACCACGGCCCGCCGGCGTGGCGCGGAGGCTTCACTGCCGGTTCAGGCGGTGAACTGGAGCGCCGTCTTGTCGCAAGAGATCGAGGTGGGCGGCCAGCGCGGCGCTCGTCTCACGGAGACCGACTCGGAAGCGGCGGCGCAGGTGCGCCGGCTCTACGCGACCGAGCAGGCGGTGGCAGCCCAGGCTCTGACCATCTACTTCGAGACTGTGGCGGGCCGTCAGGCGCTGACCCTGGCGGACAGCTTACGGGCGACCGCCGAAACCTTCGCGAACGTCGCGGAAGCGCGGGCGCGTGAAGCGCTGGCTCCGGGTGTCGAGGCCGACCTGGCGCGGGCCGAGGCGGCCCGGCTCGGCCTTCTCCGCATCGACGTCGGACGGCGCCTCGCCAGCGTTACCGCCGATCTCGCCTTGCTGCTGGACGTCGATCCCAGGGCGCTTCAGCCCGAGGGCGATCTTCAACCTGTCACCCTCCCCCCGCCGGACGCAGGCACGCCCTCTTACGAGGACCAGGCGCTGCGCCTGCGTGGCGAGATCGGGGTCGCCACCCTCGAACGCGAGGTTCTCGAACGCCGCCTGGTAAGGCTCCGGCGTGAGCGCATACCCAACCTCACGTTCTCGGCCTTCGCGGCACGTGACGGCTTTGCCGAACAGGTGCTCGGCGCCGGCATTTCGCTGCCGATTCCCCTGCCCGCGCCGCTGGGCAGAACCCGCGCCGGAGAGATCGCGGAGACCCAGGGGCAGATCCGCGCCGCGGAAGCATCGCTGGACCTGGTCCGGCGGCGGGTGCGTCTGGAGGTAGCCCAGGCGCAGGCGAACTACGAGGCGCGAAAACAGGCGGTCGCACTCTTCTCTGCCGATCTGGTCATGCGGGCGCGGAAAGACATTGCCGCGCTCGGCGAGGCCATCACCGCGCGCCAGTTCTCCGTTCGCGAAGCCCTGGTGGCCCAGCGCACCCTGATCGAGCTTCTACAAGCCGACCACGACGCCCGGTTGGCGGAAGTCTTGGCCTCGGTGGAACTGGCTCGGGTGGCGGGAATTCCCTTCGGAGGGAAGCAGCCATGAGCCGCCGTCTCCTGACGATCGCTGCGAGCGTTTTCGTAGCGCTCCTCGCCGCCTGCTCGCAACCGAAGGCCCCGGAGGCGCCGCGCCCGCCGCCCACGGCCTCCGCCAAGAGGTCCGTTCACCCGGCCGAAGCCCACACGGACGAGCCCGAAGAGCATGCCCCACTGCCCAAACACGTGCGACTGTCTGCCAAGGTCATCAAGGATGCCGGCATCAAGACCGCCGTGACCACCTCGGAGATCCTGCCCGCCACGCTCGATCTCACCGGCGAGATCGCGGCCGATCCGGACCGGTCGGCGCGAATCGCGGCGCGGGTCCCGGGACGGATCGTCGAGGTCCGCTTCAAGGAAGGTGGCCACGTTGCCGCCGAAGACGTCCTGGCAGTGCTGGAATCACCCGAGGTGGCGCGCGCCCGGGCCGTCCTCCAGTCGACGGAAGCACGCGCTCATTCGGCGCGCCTCAATGCCGACCGCCTGAAGGGTCTGGAAGGAAAATCTCTGGCATCCGGGCAGGAAGTCGCGACGGCCGCCGCCGAGGCAGCCGCCCTCGAGGCCGATCTCGCCGCCGCCCGGCAGACCTTGACGGCCTTCGGGCGCGACGTCGAGCGGGTTGACGGCGCGACCGCGAGAATCGCCCTGCGGGCTCCGATCACTGGTTTTGTCCTCGAGCGCAACGCCGTCCAGGGCCAAACGGTCGAGGCCACCCACGTCATCGCGGTGGTCGGGAACCTGGAGCGCGCATACTTTCTGGCGCGGGTGTTCGAAAAGGATCTGGCGCGGGTCGGAATCGGAGCCACCGCCGAAGTCCGCCTGAACGCCTATCCACAGGACTTCTTCGAGGGCACCGTCGAGAGCATCGGGAAGCAACTGGACGCCGCCGCCCGAACGGTGATCGCCCGCGTCCTGGTCAAGGACCACCGCGATCTTCTGAAGGTGGGCCTGTTCGGAACCGCGCACGTCACGGACACGATGGGCGCACGGGGCACGCGTCGCCTGGTGGTCCCGATCGCGGCGGTCACGCGCATCGCCGAAGCGGACACCGTGTTCGTTCAACAACCCGACGGCGACTTCGAGGTACACCCTGTGACCCTCGGTCGGTCCGCGGCGGGTCGTGTGGAGATCCTGTCGGGCCTGCGCGAAGGAGAACCGATCGTCGTTCAGGGGGTCTTCACGGTCAAGAGCGCCGTCCTCAAGAGCACGTTCGGCGGGGAGGAGTAGCCATGTGGCTACTCAGTAGCGTCGTTGCCTGGTCGCTGCGGCACCGGGCGGTGGTCGTGGTCCTCACCCTGCTCTTCGTCGTTCTCGGCATCCGTGCGGCGATCTCGTTGCCCATCGACGCCGTACCGGACGTCACGAACGTTCAGGTCCAGATCATCACGTCCGCGCCCGCGCTGTCCCCCATCGAGGTGGAACAGTACGTCAGCGTTCCCATCGAGCGGGCCATGGCCGGGATACCCCGCCTGGACGAGGTGCGCTCGCTTTCGAAGTACGGAATTTCGGTGGTCACCGTGGTCTTCGACGACGACACCGACACGTACTTCGCCCGCCAGATGGTGGCGGAACGCATGCGCGAGGCCGAGGCGGCCGTGCCCGAACGGTACGGGAAACCAGTCATGGGCCCAATCAGCACGGCTCTGGGCGAGGTGTACCAGTTCGTTCTGCGCGGCGAGGGTCATTCCCTCATGGAGTTGGAGGAGACCCTGGACTGGTACGTGGGGCCGCAACTGCGCGCCGTTCCCGGGGTGGTCGAGGTCAACAGCTTCGGCGGGGAGGACAAGCAATATCAGGTCATCGTCGATCCGAAGCGCCTGCAGGCCGCCGGGTTATCGCTCGACGAGGTGGTGCGGGCGCTGGAGCGGACCAACGGCAACGCCGGGGGCGGTTACATAGAGCACAACCGCGAGCAGATCGTGATCGGCACGGTCGGCATGGTGTCCAGCCTGGCGGACCTGGGCTCCGTCGTCGTCGGTGCGACGCCGGACGGATTCCCGATCACCATCGCCAGTGTCGGCGACGTCCGGTTCGGCCCGCGCCTGCGGCGGGGAGCCGCGTCCATGGATGGCAAGGGCGAGGTGGTGGTCGGCGTGGCCCTGATGCTGAAGGGCGAGAACTCCCGAACGGTCACGGAGAGGGTCAAAGCCCGGCTAGCGGCGCTGGCACCCAGCCTGCCCGCGGGAATGCGCATCGAGCCCTTTTACGATCGCTCCGAGCTGGTCAACCGGACGATCCGAACTGTCGCCACGAACCTGACGGAAGGGGCGATCCTGGTCGTGCTGGTGCTGTTGGCACTGCTCGGCGATCTGCGGGCGGGCCTGGTGGTGGCAACCACCATTCCTCTCTCCATGCTCTTCGCCATCATCGCCATGAACCTGACGGGAGCGTCCGGCAACCTGATGAGTCTGGGCGCGATCGACTTCGGTCTCATCGTCGACGCCGCCGTCATCATCGTCGAAAATGCCGTGCGCCGGCTGGGCGAAGCGAGAGAGACGTTCGGTCGCGCGCTGACGTCGGACGAGCGCCGGACCGTTGTCCAGGACGCCGCAGTGGAGGTACGAAGCGCCAGCGTCTTTGGCGAGATCATCATCGCCGTGGTCTACCTCCCTATCCTGACGTTGCGGGGTCTCGAGGGGAAACTGTTTCACCCCATGGCGTACACGGTGCTGTTCGCCCTGGGCGGTGCGTTCGTCTTCTCGCTGACACTGGTCCCGGTGCTGGCCAGTCTGGTACTGCGCCCCACCCCACCTGGCCACGAGACGTGGGTCATGCGGTGGCTGCGCCGCGGGTATGTCCCCCTGCTGGACAGAGTGCTGCGGCGACCCAGTATCACCCTGGCCGCCGGCTTTTTGGTCCTGGCCATCGGGGCAGGTTTGGCCACCACACTGGGTGCCGAGTTCGTCCCCCACCTGGACGAGGGCGATGTGTTGCTGGAAGTGCGCCGCCTGCCCGGCGTCGCGCTGACGGAGTCCATCCGAACGGACGATCGCATCCAGCGGGCCGTGGCGACCGTGCCGGAGGTCGAGCACGTTGTCTCCAAGACGGGCGCGCCCGAGCTGGCCACTGACCCCATGGGGATCGAACAGACCGACGTCTACATCAACCTCAAGCCACGCGAGGCGTGGCGGCCCGGTCTGACCAAGGAACAGCTGGGCCAGGAGATTGGGGCCGCGGTGGAGCGCGACGTCCCGGAGGTCGCGTTCTCCATCTCTCAGCCGATCCAGATGCGCACCAACGAGCTCATCGCCGGTGTCCGCTCCGACGTGGCGGCCTTGATCTACGGGCCCGACCTGGAAACGCTTCAGCGCGCCGGGACGGACGTCGCGTCCGCCCTACGAGGCATCCCCGGCGTGGCGGATCTGCGGATCGAACAGACGGCCGGGCTCACCTACATGCGCATCCGGCCGGACCGTGCTCGGCTGGCCCGGTATGGCCTGACCGTGGACGACGTCAACCTGGTCGCCGAGACGATGGCTGTCGGCCGGGCGGCTGGGACGGTCATGGAGCGGGATCGCCGCTTCGGCCTAGTGGTGAAGACCGCCCTCGATTTCCAGGGCGATCTGGACCTGATCCGGTCTTTGCCGCTGCGCTCGCGGCTGGGGCAGATCGTGCCCCTGGGCGACGTGGCCGAGGTAACGCTGGAGCAGGGCCCAGCGCTGGTGAACCGGGATGCACAGTCCCGTCGCATCGTCGTGGAGTTCAACGTTCGCGGCCGGGACGTCGTTTCGGTCGTGGCCCACGCCCAGGCCGTGGTGGCGGGCCGCGTATCCCTCTCCCCCGGGTATCATGTTGAATGGGGTGGACAGTTCCACCACTACATCTCGGCGCGCCAGAGATTGATGGTGATCGTTCCCCTGGCGCTCGCCCTCATCCTCTTCCTCCTCTGGATGGCCTTCGGCCAGATGCGCCCTGCAGCCCTCATTTTCCTGAACATCCCTTTCGCGATCGTGGGCGGAGTGGCTTTCCTCGCCATGCGCGACCTTCCCTTCAGCATTTCGGCCGGGGTCGGCTTCGTGGCCCTCTTCGGCGTGGCGGTGCTGAACGGGCTGGTCCTGGTCTCCTTCAGCCGGGACCAGGAGTCCCAGGGTGTCCCCCCCGGTGAGGCCATACGGCGGGCATCGGAGCTACGCCTGCGCCCGGTGCTGATGACCGCACTGGTGGCCGCCCTCGGCTTCGCGCCGATGGCACTGTCCCGCGCTCCCGGCAGCGAGATCCAACGCCCGCTGGCGACGGTGGTCATCGGTGGCCTGATGACGGCCACCGCGCTGACGCTGTTGCTCTTTCCGGCAGTCTACGCGCTGACAAACCGTCCGAAGCGCCTCGCGCCCTAGCCGAAGTGCGCCCACTAGAACCGGGCGCATCGCGCCTCAGACCCGGGACCAAAACCCGCTTGACACTGATCCTATATTCTATTATTCGTTTGATTAGTTGATTCAACGCTCACCCGCAGGAGGTCCGTCATGGCCGAAGCCCCTCGCAACCTAGTTCCGCTCGGCAGAAAATTGGACACGGTTTAGAGGATGGATTACTCGGGTAATCATGATCGATTCGACTCCTTGGGTGGGCCGGCAACATCGCGGTCCGCGGACGGTACCTCTCCGACTTTCAGAGGCAGATCGC
>JANXXE010000185.1 GCA_025350815.1 Myxococcales bacterium
GAGTCCGGAACAACGTTGCCGGCGACCTTCTTACGCGCGCTGCGGCGCCCCGTTGAAGCCGAGCGGGCCTTGCCGGCCGAAGCCTTCTTGCCCTTCGCAGAAACCGCCGGGGCCCGCAGGGCTTCGACACCCCCTTCGGCCTCATCGACGTCTGCCCCACCCACATCCACCTTCCCGGAGGCTGCGTGCGCACCACCGCCCAGGTTCGCGACGAGCAGCAGCGCCAAGCCAAACCGCAGCATGGGTTGTCTAGACTCGACCCGCACACGGGGTCGTGTCAACCGCAAAGTTCGCTCGGTATTGCCGCTACGGCTTTCCGGCCCCGGGCAAGTGCAGCAGATCAATTCCCAGCCGTTCCGCGACCGAAAAGATGCGATCGTCGCGGTAGAATTCGCCGTACACGACACGCCGCAGGCCAGCGTTGGCGACCTGCTTGAAGCAGGACCAGCAGGGGCTGGCGGTGATGTAGATGCTGGCGCCATCGATCATGACGCCGTTTTTGGCTGCCTGAAGGATGGCGTTGCTTTCGGCGTGGATGGTGGCGACGCAGTGATCGTTCTCCATCATGTGGCCACTGTCCGTGCAGTGGGGCATGCCCCGGATCGAACCGTTGTAGCCCGTCGACAGAATGGTCTTTTCGCGCACGATGACCGCGCCCACGAACTTGCGCGGGCAGGTCGATCGCGACGACACGACGTCGGCGACGTTCATGAAGTACTGGTCCCAGGAGACGCGTTCGTCGGCCATGGCCATGACGTCTATCAGAAAAGCTGCACCGGCGGCGGATGATCGCGCCAACGGGCACCTGGGTGAGGTGCTAGTATTCCGCCCCCCCGTGGACTGGAAATCAACTCTCAACTTCCCCCGAACCGAGTTTCCGATGCGCGCGGATCTGGCGCAGCGCGAGCCCGCGTGGCTGCAGCGTTGGCAGGACGACCGCAGCTACGAAAAGCTACTGGCCGTGCGCGAGGCCGAGGGGGCGCCGCCTTTCGTGCTGCACGACGGGCCGCCGTATCCGACGGGGGGCATCCACTATGGAACCGTCCTCAACAAGGTTCTCAAGGACGTCATCGTGCGCTCGCAGCTACTGATGGGGCGTCACGCGAAGTTCGTGCCCGGCTGGGACTGTCACGGGCTGCCCATCGAGCAACAGGTGGAAAAGGAACTGGGTGCGGCCAAATCCACGCTGAGTCCGGCCGACTTCCGCGGTCGCTGTGAGGCACACGCGCGCAAGTTCGTGGACGTGATGCGCGGCGAGTTTAAGCGCCTGGGTTGCGTCGGCACCTGGGACACGCCGTATCTGACGCTGCACGCGCACTACGAGGCCACCATCGTGCGCCAGTTGGCCGGATTCGCGCGCCAGGGTCTGCTGTACCGGGCCAAGCGCCCCGTTCATTGGTGCACGGTGCACCAAACCGCGCTTGCCGAGGCGGAGGTGGAATACCTGGAACACGCGTCCCCGTCGATTTACGTTCGTTTTCCCATCCTGCCCGGCCAGCCGGAAGTCGAACGCCTGTTCGGGCAGTCGCCGGCCGCGCTGGTGATCTGGACGACCACGCCTTGGACCATTCCCGCCAACCTGGCGGTCGTGGCGAATTCGCAGCTTGCCTACGTCGGCATTCCGGTCAGTCGCGCAGGCGCACCAACGGAATATTTGATCGTCGCCAGGGAGCTGGCCGCAGGCTTCCTGACCGCGTGCGGCCTGACGGCCCCGACGGACACCTGGCTGGACATTCCAACAGAACGCCTGACGGCATTGCGCGGAATTCGCTACCAGCATCCGTTCGTCGGCGAGCCGCGTTCCGAGCGCGACTACCGGCTGTGGTTCGCCTCGCACGCCACCCTGGATGCAGGCACCGGTCTTGTACATACGGCGCCCGGACACGGGGCCGAGGACTATGTCGTCGGGCGCGAGCAGGACCTGGATATCTACGCGCCCGTCGACGCGCGCGGCCGCTACACGGCCGAGGTTCCGACCTGGACGGGGCTGGGCGTGTTTCAGGCCAACCCGAAAGTCGTCGAGGCGCTGGCAGCGGCGGGCTTCCTGCTGAATCGCCCGGGTGATTCGGTCAAGCACCAGTATCCGCATTGCTGGCGCTGCAAGACGCCGGTCATTTTCCGAGCCACCAGTCAGTGGTTTGCCCGTCTGGGCGCGCGCGGGGACGCCACCAGCCTGCGCGAAAAGGCGTTGGCCGAGATCGACAAAACGACATGGATCCCGGGCTGGGGCCGCGACCGCATCCGCGGCATGATCGAGGTCCGCCCCGACTGGTGCCTGTCGCGGCAGCGCGTGTGGGGCGTTCCCATTCCCGCCTATCGGTGCACCGCCTGCGACGAATCCCATCTGTTCGCGGACGCCATGGAAACCGTGGCCGACCTGTTCGAACGCGAGGGCGCCAACAGCTGGTACGCCCGGCCACTGGAAGATCTGATGCCCGCGGGCCTGCGGTGCCCGACCTGCCAGGGAACGTCTTTCGAGAAGACCAGCGACATCGTCGACGTGTGGTTCGAATCGGGCGTGTCGTGGGCGGCGGTCGCCGACGGTGTCCTTGTTCCCGCGGGCGAAAAAGTCGACCTGTATCTGGAAGGCGCCGACCAGCACCGAGGCTGGTTCCATTCGTCGCTACTGACGTCCACCGCGACCCGGGACCGGGCGCCCTACAAGGGCGTGCTGACCCACGGATGGGTTCTGGACGAAACCGGAAAGGCGTATTCGAAGTCAGAAATCGCCAAGGCGCGCGCGGCAGGGTCCAAGATCGACTATGTCGATCCCGCCGTGTGGATGCAGAAGAACGGCGCCGAGCTGCTGCGCCTGTGGGCAGCGGCGGCGGACTACCAGTCCGATGTTGTTTTCTCGAAGACGATCCTGGATCAGCTGGGCGAATCGTATCGCAAGATTCGGAACACCTGCCGCTACCTGCTGTCCAACCTGTACGACTTCGTGCCTGCGCGCGACAGGTTGGATGACCAGCATCTGCGCGAGGTTGACCTGCTGGCACTCGGGGTGTTGCGCGAGCGAGATCACCAGGTGTTCGAGGCCTACCGCCGCTACAGCTTCCACGACGTTGTCCGGTTGATGGTGGAATATCTCGTCACGCTTTCCGCCGAATACCTGGATCCCCTGAAGGACACGCTTTACTGCGACGACGCCGATTCGCCGGCGCGGCGCAGCGCCCAGACGGCCGTCGCCGAGATGGTGCGCACCGTCGCCACCTGGATGGCCCCCATTCTTTGCTTCTCGGCGCAAGACGTCGCCGACCACTGGCAGCGTGCCACCGGTGAGGCGTTCGATGTGCATGGCCAGACCCGCGCCGAGGTGGCGCCCGCGGGCAAGACGCTGTCGAATCCGAACAAGCGCTGGAACGAAGAAATCCGTCCGCGTCGCCACGCGGTGTTGCGACAACTGGAGGCCTTCCGCGCCAGTGGCCACAAGTCGTTGGAGGCCAAGGTGCTGGTGCGCCCGTCGGCCGCCGAACGGCCACACTGGCAGTGGAACCTCACGCACCTGACCGAGCTGTGTGTGGTTTCCGCCATCGAGGTGGCCGAGGAGGACGCCCCGGGCGAGACCGAGATATCTGTGGTCGAGGCTCCCGGCCCCACCTGTCCCCGCTGCTGGCGGCGCACGGGCGCGCCGTCGGGCAACGCGATAGATCCCAACCTGTGCGGCCGCTGCGCCGCCGTCGTGAAGGCGAGGTCCTGATGACCGGCAATCAGCGCAAGTACGTGATCTTCTCGGTACTGGGCGCACTCATGATCGTGCTCGATCAGTGGACCAAGGTACTGGCGCGAGAGTTCTTGCGGCCGCTTCCACCAGGGCATGGCCGCATCGTCGTCGAGGGGTTCTTCAACCTGCGTTACTCGGAAAACAGCGGCGTGGCATTCGGCATGATGCAGTCGCTGCCGGGTGGCCGCCTGATTCTGACGGCGGTGGCGGTGGGCGCCCTGGTGCTGGTGCTGCAGTACCTGCGCAAGACTGATGCCGCACAGGTCAGGCTACAGGTGGCGCTGGGCCTGGTCGGCGGTGGGGCCATCGGCAACCTGATCGACCGCATCGCCTACGGTCGGGTGACGGATTTCATCGTGTGGCACTACCACGCGCTCGAATGGCCAGCCTTCAACATCGCGGACGCCGCACTGGTGGTAGGCGTGTTGCTGATGGCGCTTGATATGTTCCGCGCGCAGAACTCTGACGGCAAGCGGACGGCCGCCAAGGATGCCTGAGGGTGCGGGCGCTGGTGCGGATCCTCGCGCCGGTGGCGGCCGTGGCCTTGCTGCTGGCGGTGGATGTCAAAACTAAAACCTGGGCGGCTTCGGAACTGCGGCGCGCGGGTCCCCGGAAGATGGCCGACGGACACGTCGAGCTGAGATACCGCGAGAATTCTGGGATCGCCTTCGGCCTGCTAAGAACGAACCCGACACGGGCGCGCGGCCCCTTGCTGCTGGGATACTCGATCACGGCATCTGTCGTCGTCGGCCTTCTGCTGGCCCGGCGCCTGCTGCGTCGGCGCGCGACAGGCGGACTGATGACGGCGGGGCTATCCACCTTGCTGGCCGGTACCCTCGGTAACTTGAATGACCGTCTTGAACGGGGCCGCGTGATCGACTTCATCGCGTTTTCGCCCAGTGGCCGGCCGGCCTGGCCCGCTTTCAACTTCGCGGACGCCTTCTTGGCCATGGGCATCGCCCTGTGTGCGATCGCGCTGGTTTTGTCCGCGCTGGGGCGCAGGCGCGACGGCGAAGCAGCGGCCGCCGCCCGCACAGGCTAAGGTTAGCTTTCGTGCGACCCATCCTCTTCGACCTTGGGTTCGACATCCCGCTGCTCGGCCCACTGAACCTGCCGGCGTACTTCACGATGCTGACGGTCAGCTTCGCCGTCGGCATGTGGATGACCTGGCGGGGGGCCCCGCGGGTCGGCATGGATCGCGAACGCGTGCTGGATCTCGACCTGTGGATCGTGGTCTGGGCGATCGTCGGCGCGCGCGCGTTGCACGTCATTGCGGACGGCCATCTGCAGGACTACATCAACCTGTGTCTGGACCCGACAAAGGTCGCCGCCACCGAGGCGAAGGTCGCCGTGTGCCGCAGCAGCGCAGAATGCGGCTGGGACTACGTCTGCAACCTGGCCACGCACACGTGTCATCCACCGCGCGACTGCTTTGCCGCGGTCGAGGTCTGGCGCGGCGGCCTGGCGTACTACGGCGGATTCATCTTCGCATCCGTGTTCGGCCTGTACTACTCGCGCAAGCACAAGCTGGGCATGTGGAAGATGGCCGACCTGGCGGCGCCGTGGATAGCCTTCGGTCTGGCGCTGACGCGCCTTGGGTGTTTTCTGAACGGCTGCTGCTACGGCAAGCAGACCAACCTGCCCTGGGCGGCCCGCTTCCCCATCGGCAGCGTGGTGCACGAGGCGCAATGGCGCGCCCACCTGATCGCGGCCAACGCGCAGGCACTGCCGGTGCATCCGGCGCAGATCTACCTGTCCGCGCTGAACCTGCTGACGTTCTTCCTGCTGGTGTATCGAATTTCCCCGCGCAAGCGCTTCGACGGACAGGTGTTCGCGTGGCTGCTGATTTACAAGAGCATATTTCGATCCTTCGTCGAGATCTGGCGTGACGACGATCGCGGCGTCCTGTTCGGCTGGCTGTCCACTTCGCAGATGCTATCGGTGCCGCTGGCCGCCGCCGGGATCTTGATCCTCATCAAGCTGGGCCGTCGGGGCGGCGCGCCGTGAGGCCAACGCTTTTCTCGCTGCGTTTGTTCGGACACGAAATCGGTCTTCATAGTTACGGACTGGCCATCGCGCTGGGATTCGCGGCCGGCATCTTCCTGGCGGCCCGGCAGGCGCGGCGGCTGGAAATGAACGTGCCCGACGTGCTGGACCTGTCCTTCTGGATGCTGGTTGCAGGATTGCTGGGCTCGCGCGTGATGTTCGTGTTGCTGAACGCCGGCGACTACGCCCGATTGTGTACAGGCTTCGGCCAGCCGCGGACCGCGTTCACCTTGATCAGCGACTGCACCGCCGTGTTTCGCCTGTGGGAAGGCGGCCTGGTCTTCTATGGCGGCGCCGTCGCATCAACCATCGTTGTCGCGATCACCGCACGCAGGCGCGGCTGGTCGTTCGGCAAGGTGGCCGACGTTTTCGCGCCTTCGCTGGCGCTTGGGCACGCCTTCGGCCGCATAGGCTGCTTCGCCGCGGGCTGCTGCTTCGGCAAGCTGTGTCCTTCGTCCTGGGCTGGCGCCGTGTCCTTCCCGCCCGGCAGCGTCGCGTTCGAAGACTTCGTCAGCCACGGTCTGCTGGCCCCGACCGCCCACACCACGCTCGCACTGCACGCGACCCAGCTTTACGAGGCCGCCGGCGAGCTGCTGATCTTCTTCACGCTCCTGGCCCTGCGCCGACGGCAGCGCGCCTACGGCTCACTCGCGCTGAGCTACGCGCTGATGTACGCCATCCTGCGGGGCCTGGGCGAGGTGTTCCGCGGCGATGCGGGACGCAGGTTCCTGATCGAGATCTCGACGCCGCGGGTGGCGGCCTGGCTGGGATTGCCGCCGCGCGAGCCGCTGCTGCTGTCGACCTCGCAAACGGTCAGCTTGATCCTGGCGATCGGCGCCGCGTGGGGGCTGCGGGCCCTGCACCGCCGGGAACGCGCCCGCCCAGCCGGGTGAACGCGGCCGCCTTGGCGTCTGTCTCGGCCAGTTCGGCCTCGGGAATCGAATCAGCAACGATGCCACCGCCCACCCACAACGACAATTCCGGGCCACGCAGCGTGGCGGTCCGGATGGCGACTGCCAGATCCAGATCGCCGGCCGCGCCCAGCCAGCCGGTGGCCCCCGTGTACGGACCGCGGCGTGCGCATTCGAGATCGTCGATGATCTGCATGGCGCGAATTTTCGGAGCACCGGTCACCGAGCCACCCGGAAAAGTCGCCCGCAAGAGAGCCGACAGGCCCACGCCGTCGCGCAGGCGACCACGCACCGTCGTCACCAGATGGTGCACGGTCGGCAATGAAATCACGCGCATCAGATCGACCACTTCGACCGAGCCGCTGCGGCACACGCGGCCGAGATCGTTGCGTTCGAGATCCACGATCATCACGTGTTCGGCGCGTTCCTTGGGGTCGCCGGTCAGCGCCGCGGCGGTGCGCGCATCGTCGTCAGGGGACAGGCCGCGTGCCCGCGTGCCCTTGATGGGACGGGTCTCGACGACGCCATCCACGCCAAGCGCGAGGAAACGCTCGGGGGAATTCCCGATCAAACACACGCTGGATGCGGGATCCGCCAGCCACAGCGCGTGCGGCGCCGGGGATTGTTCTTGCAACGCTTCGAATAGCGCCAGGCCAATCGGTGCGGCCCCGACAGTCGACACGCGCGCGCCGAGCCGCCGGGCCAGGTTGACCTGGTACACGTCCCCGGCCCTCAGGTAGGCAAGGACGCGAACGATCCCAGCCAGGTGCGCGGCGGCCGGATCCTCGGGCACAAGCGCCGTCAGTCCACAGGTGGCTGTTTCAGTCGACGCCTCCGCAGCGCTGATGATGCGGGCCAGGCGTGTGGCCGCGTCGGTGTCTTGGGCCCAGATTTCGCAGATCCCGGTGGCCACATCGCGCATCCAGACCGCGTCGTGGAAACGAAATTCAATATCGGGCCAGGACGTCGGCGCGTGCCTTGAAACAAGATGCGGCTCGAACTGTCGGCCCAAATCATACGAAAGAAAGCCCAGCCCGACCGGCACGCCCGCCATCCCGGTGCCCCAGCGCAAGCGCTGCGTGGCCCAGGTGCTTTCCAATTCCTCGACGGACGATCCCCGCACGACCACGACCGGATCGCAGGCGACAATCTCACGCCGCACACCGGTGTCGCAGTCCCCCGGTGACGACAACCAGGCGGGAAATGCCCGACGGCCCACCCGTCGCGCGGCCACGGCAGCGGCCAGCGCGGGCATCGCGTGCCTGATCACGATGCCGCGTGCGGACCGTCCGACGGCAATCCGCCGATGACACCGACGAACTTGCGCAGGTAGTCCGCCCCCGAAATCAGCGACATCGCCAGCGAAATGTACAGAACGACGATGCCGGCACGGTGGTAGTCGATGGTTACGCCCACGCCCAGCGCCGGGTAGCGAAAGTGAATCAGCAGCATCATGATCGCGACCAGCTGAAAGGCGGTTTTGATCTTGCCGCCCTCGCTGGCGGCGATGACCAGCCCCTCGGCAGAGGCGATGCTGCGCAGCCCGTTCACGGCCAAATCCCGGGCGACGAGAACCACCACCGCCCACGCCGGCACGCGTCCCAACGCCACCATCACCACCAGCACCGCCGTAACGATCAGCTTGTCGGCCAGTGGGTCCAGGAACTTGCCCAGCACGCTGACCTCACCGCGACTGCGCGCGAGGTACCCGTCAAGCCCGTCCCCGGCGGCGGCCACCAGATACAGCAGACTGGCGATGTAGCAGCGCAGCGGGCTGAAATTGTCGATGAAATATAGGATCCCCGGAATCAGGATCACCCGACCCATCGTCACCAGATTCGGCACGTTCGTGAACTGACTACGCAGGTTGCCCATGCAGGTGCCCAGGCTAGGTCGCCTGGTGTCGCGAAAGCAAGAGCACACCTTCGCCTTCGCAGGACAGGTGGGGGGAACGCGACACGCCGGGGTAGCGGACGCCGCGGACCGCCACACGCCCGACCCATCCGAACAAACGCCCCTCATCGACCACCAGGCCCTTGCCCTCGGCAACGGGCACGCCGATCACGTCGTCATCTTCCCAGGCAACCACGACCCGACCGGAGGCGCGAAAATGCAACAGCGGCATGCCGGACACCGGCACGCGACCGCACTCCCACGTCACCTGGTCATCGAAGGCGACCACGCAATCTTCGCGCAAATAGAAGATGTCATCCTCCAGCGTCAGGACCAGCAGGCGGCGCCTGGACGACGGGCCCAGCGACAACCACACGACGCCTGCGCCCTCGCTGCGAAAGAAATCGACGCCCGCAAAGCCGAGCGGCTCGCCAGTGAGCTGGCCCTGTCGCCAGCGTGTCGCGGGCACCAGCCGTGCGCTGTCATCCGCCGTCAACAACGCCCCGGCCCGGACGTGCGCGCCGACCTCAACGGCGAAACTCAACACCCCGTCCGACGGCCAGTCGCCCCCCGCTGCGACACCGTCAGGCACCAGGTGCTCGATGGTGAACTCAGACAAAGATTGCGGCCGTGCCGCCCCGGCCGAAGGCTCGATCGGTGCGTCCTGGGACACTGACAAGGTCTCGACGGACAATTCGCCCTGTCCGGCGTGTCGAAAGGCAGCCGCCGCATCCCCTTCGCGCCCGACGCGCGCGTACGCATGCCCCAGCGCACTCCACACCCGCTCGTCTGCGGGGCCGAGTCGCGCAGCCGCTTCCAGTTCGGTCACGGCCTCTGGCAGCGCCTCCAGTTTGATCGCGATGAGGCCCAGGTTCAGACGAACCACCGGATCGTCAGGCGTCGCGCGCGCTATGTCGCGGTAGACGTCCCGGGCTGCGGCCAGGCGGCCCAGCTTGAATCGAACCAGCGCCAGCAACTTGAGCGCGCGTAGATCGCCCGGCGTCGAGGTGAGCGCCCGCAGGATCTCGACCTCGGCCTCGGGCAAGCGCCTGGCGCCCAAGAGCTCGCCCGCCCGTCGCACGCGCGCGTCATGGGACACGTCCGCAGCGGGTGCTGTCACTGCGCCGCGACCAAGGATCCGGCGTCGAGGGCGTCCCGCTTACGATATTGCTCGTAGCGCCCGAGCACGGTCATGACGTACGACCGTGTGGTCTCGTACGGTGGCATCCCGTCGTACTTCTCGACCGCGCCCGGTCCGGCGTGGTAACCGGCCAGCACCCTGATCTTCTCGTCGAGCGAACAAACAAGCCCCGTGCCGCCCGAGCCGGCCGGCGTCCTGCAAAATCGCTTGGCGAGAATCTGCAAGTAGCGCGCGCCGCCCATGATGTTCTGTCGCGGATCCAGAATGTCGGTGACGCCCATCTCGCGCGCCGTACCGGGCAATAGTTGCATCAGGCCGACGGCCCCGGCGCTGGACACGACGCGGGGATCAAAGTCCGATTCGGTCTTGATCACGGCGCGAATCAACGCCCGCGGGATACCGTAGAACGCCTGCTGATCTCGGATGTGCAGGTCGAAACGAGAAAATCTTGCCGGTGAGGTATCGCGGGCCGGCACGAGGTCCGACAGACCGCGGGTGGCCGCCGCCTTGCCCGGCCCCGTCTTGAACAAGACCTTCCATCGCGCGCCCGTCGGGGCGAGGTTCGTGAACTCGACAGTTCCGTCGCTATGCTGCCGCGTCCACATCGCCCCGCCGCCGGATGCGCGTGTCTGCGCCGCTGCGGGCACCGGGCGCGCGTCGCCCGTCGCTGCCGCCCCGGGCTGTCGACCCAGCCCCGGCATCACGTTCCAGTTGCGGCCCGGCGGCGGCACGTTGGTGAATTCTTGCGTCCCGTCCGGGCGCGTTCGCTTCCAAACCCTCGCGCTGCCCGCGCCCGGGGCGGCCACCAGCAACGCCAGCGCGACCGCGCACGAAAGACGGGGCATGCCAGGCATGAACACCAAGATCGTAACACAGGGTCCCTGGCGCAGCGCGAACGACGCTGCGACGGCCCCGGTGAGGTAGAGTCACGTCAGGTGGAAACCGACTACCTGGTCCTCGGCTCGGGCCTCGCGGGGCTGTATTTCGCGCTGCAGGCGTCCGCGCACGGCCGCGTCGTCGTGGTGACCAAGCGCGCCCCGACCGAGGCCAACACCCAGTACGCGCAGGGCGGCGTCGCCAGCGTGCTTGGCCCCGACGACAGCGCCGACAGGCACATCGAGGACACCCTCACCGTAGGCGATGGCCTGTGCCACCGGGACGCCGTCGAGTTGTGCGTCAAGGCGGGACCGGAACACATTCTCCGCCTGGCCAACGAGCTGGGCGTGGACTTCGATCGCGACGATGCCGGCCACTTCAGCCTGGGACGCGAGGGCGGCCACAGCGCCCGGCGCATCGTCCACGCGCGCGACGCGACGGGGGCGGCCATCCAGAACGCCCTCTTGTCCCGCACCGCCGAGCGCGCTGAGCGCATCACGGTGCTCGACGATCACATGGCGGTCGACCTGCTGACCACGGCGAAGTACGGCGGTCCGAACACCGTGTTCGGCGCCTATATCTACGATCAGAAGACGCACGAGGTGAAGACCATCACCGCGCGCGCGGTCGTGCTGGCCACCGGCGGTGCCGGCAAGGTGTACCTGTACACGACGAATCCCGACGTCGCGACGGGCGACGGCGTCGCGATGGCGTACCGGGTCGGGGCGCGCGTCGCCAACATGGAATTCTTCCAGTTTCACCCGACCTGCCTCTATCACCCGGCGGCCAAGTCCTTCCTGGTCAGCGAAGCCCTGCGTGGCGAAGGCGGCATCCTGCGCCTGCTCGACGGCACGGCATTCATGGGCCGCTACCACGAAATGAAGGATCTCGCCCCACGCGACATCGCGGCGCGCGCCATCGATTCGGAATTGAAACGAACCGGCGACGACCACGTGGTGCTCGACATGACCCACCTGCGCGGCGACTACATAGTCGAACGATTCCCCAACATCCACCGCCGCTGCCTGGAACTGGGCATCGACATGCGCACGACCCCCATCCCGGTTGTTCCCGCGGCACACTACAGTTGCGGCGGCGTGATGGTCGACAGCCACGGGCGCAGCAGCGTGCGCAACCTGTACGCCATCGGCGAGGCCGCCATGACGGGATTGCACGGCGCCTGCCGGCTGGCCTCGAATTCGCTGCTGGAGGCGCTGGTCTACGCCGCCCGCGCCGCCGAGGACGCCCGCGACGCGCAGGTGGATCGGCCGCAACGCGTGGCCCCCTGGTACGCCGGCGACGCATCTTCATCGGCCGAAGCCGTCATCGTCAGCCACACCTGGGACGAGCTGCGCCGCCTGATGTGGAACTACGTGGGTATCGTTCGCTCGGACCTGCGCCTCGAACGCGCCTCACGCAGAATCGAACTCATCCGCGAGGAAATTCGCGACTACTACTGGAACGTGATCGTCACCAGCGATCTGCTAGAGCTTCGCAACATCGCGCTCGTCGCCGACCTCATCATCGAAAGCGCCCGGCGGCGCCCCGAAAGCCGCGGCCTGCACTACAACATCAACCACCTGGACCACGACCCGCGCCTCGTCCGAGATACGATTCTCGCGCGGGGCGACGGCCCCAGCATCTGATCGACGCTGCGGCCTCAGGTCGCGCTCATTTCCTTGATTTCGCGCGCGCTGATCCCCAGCAGATACAGGATAGCGTCCAGCCCGGCGCCGGAAATCGCCGTGTCGGCCGCTTCCCGCAGCTTGGTCTTCGCGCGAAAAGCAATGCCCAGCCCCGCGCGCTCCAGCATCAGTATGTCATTCGCGCCATCGCCGACGGCAATAACCTGGTCCAGCAAGACGCCTTCCAGTTGCGCAATCATCTCCAACAGCTCGGCCTTGCGCTGGGCGTTCACAATCGGCCCCACGACCTGGCCCGTCAGCTTGCCCCCCTCGACGCCCAGCACGTTCGAAAAGGCGTAGTCCAGGGACAGGCGACGCTTGAGCGCATCGGCGGCCCGCGAGAATCCGCCGCTGATTACCGCGATTCGGTATCCCAGGCGCTTGAGAACCCGCACCATCGTCTCGGCCCCGTCGGTAAGCGGCAGATCGGCGGCAATCTTGTCGAGGACACTTACATCCAGGCCCTTGAGCAAGGCCACGCGCTGTCGCAGCGACTCGTCGTAATCCATCTCGCCTTGCATGGCGCGTTCTGTGATCTTCGAGACCGCTTCGCCAATGCCCGCGGCCCGCGCCAGTTCGTCGATGACCTCGATGCGGATGAAGGTCGAATCCATGTCCAGGACCACCAGGCGCTTGGAACGTCGGTAAATGCCCTCGCGCTGCAGCGACACATCGAACGACGCGTTCATGGCGACCTCCAGCAATGATCGCTTGAGCGTCTCTCGATCGCCCCCGGCGGGCAGCCGCGCGTGAATCTCGACCGAGGCCAGATCGCTTTCCGACAGGCGGGAGATCTTCTCGATATTGGCGCCTTCGGCCGCCAGCGTCGATGCGATGGCGTGCAGGTGCCTCGGGCCAAGTGCCCCGATGGCGGTGATGACGTACCGCTCGTCCTCGGTTTCCACCGCGCGCGTCTCCGCGGCGACCGGCTGGAAATCGAGATCCATGCCCAGCTCTTTGGCCGCGAACAGCAGTTCCTTGAGAACGTCGCGCGAACTCGCCAGGCCAATCAGCAGGCACAGGGTCAGCTGGCCCTGTACCACCACCTGCTCGATGTCATGCAGGGACGCGCCCTTCTCGGCGAGGATCCCGGTCAGTGTCGAGGTCACGCCGGGACGATCGCGTCCGGCCACGGTCACGAGAATACGGTCGTTGCTAGTCTCTTCTGGCACGGGCGCAGTCTAGCCACTCGGCTGGCCCGCACCCACAAAAAAGGGCCCGAGTCCCCCCAAAGGAGATCCGGGCCCAGGAGACTTCAACAGCGTCTCGTTAGTTACTAGGGGCAGTTCGCGGTCGCCAGATGCCCCAAGATCGCGTGCGAGCCCATGGCGGGCGCGTCGTTGCCAACCAGGCACTTGCCCGTCGGCACCGTGACGGTGGAGGCGGCGCTGCTGCTGGTCGCCAGGGTCAGGGTCCCCGCGACCACCTTCATGCCCCCGCCGAAGGTCGCGGTGGATTTGACCGCTTCGAGAATGGCCGGCGGCGAGCCCCCCGGCACGAACGTGACGGTGTAGGTCTCGTCGAGGAGTTCCTTCGGAGGCGCCGAGTCGAACTCCGCCGCCACGGCCTTGAGCTTGAACGCCAGCGAAAGGTCGAACTTCGGCGTGACCTCGATGTGCGGAACATCGTTTCCGACAACCTTCGCCACCAGATCGAACTTTCGGCCGTTGGCCGGGTTGAAATCGAGATCAAAGATGTGGGTGCCACGCACGGCCACGAAGGTCTGCCCGATCCCGAGGCCCTTGAGGGACAGTTCCTTCGACGACTCCGACAGGGTCGTCTCGCCGTAAAGCCCACCGCTGGAAATCAGCAGGTCGAGGTTGCGGGCCCCCGTGCCCTTGGGATCCCAAGGCGCCCTCACGTCGGTCTGGGCAATGTTCAGCTTGATGGTGGCCTGCTGGCCCGCGCCGTCCGCCGTCAAGGAAATCAACGGATCGCTCTTGGCCGTCTTGAAGGCCAGCGCCGGGTTCGTGGCCTCAAGGTCCAGGGGTTCCAGCACGCCGAAACTGGCCGTGACTTTCTTGTCCCCCGTCTTCTGCAGCGCGACCTTGATACGGCCTTGCAGCTTGGAGAACGGGAACGGGTCAGAACCGGACTTGCCGAGTGTGGCGTTGGCGAAATCGACCGCTTTCTTGGCCTTCGCCAGGTCAGCCTCCCAGCCCAACAAATCACTGTGAATGATCAGCACGGACAGCTCTAGCTTGTCCGGGCCGAGCAGGATCTGGAACCGGGCGCCGTCGCCGTCGGCCCGCGCGACGACGCGCACCTGCAGCTTGGGCAGGTCGCGAACGCAGTCCGGGTTCGGTGCGGTCGAGCCCGACGAGGGCAGGCCGTTGCAGGTCGGCGCGGGCTTCAGCAAGTACGTCACCTCGATGTCGGTCTTCGTCTCGATGTTCGACTCGACCAGGAGACGATCCTGGATAAACACCGCCAGATCGTTCGCACTGTCGTCCAGTTGCTCCTGGGCCGTAAGCATCGACGGCATCGGGTGGGGCCGCATCACGCGAAGAACGGGGGTGTCCTGCAAAGTCTCGGTCAGCGACGACGGCAGGGGCGAACGGATGGCCTTGATGGCCACGGCCCCGCTGCTGCCCCCGACCAGCTTCATCAGGACGGAATCGTCCTTACCAATGAAGGAGATGCCGCCGCTCAGCGCATGGATGACGTCCTTCGAGCGCGCGGCGGACTGGCTGGCGGTCAAGGCCGAATCAATCTTCGCGGGGGCCTCGTCGCCCTTTCCACAGGCGGCCATGGCAATAGCGGGAACCACCAGCACACATAGGTGCCGGCCAAACGATCGGATGAGCATTTCGAGTCCTCCAGGTTAGTCGAGACAGGTTAGTCGAGACAGGTTAGTCGAGATACGGGTCGCGGCTGCCGTCGTCATCGATGCATGCGCCGTGACAAACCCATCTGAGGACCATCACCAGAGGTAAACACCCGAAATCACCGACGAAGGCACGCACACGCTGTCGGAGTCCCGACACCGCAGGCACATTACCCGTCGACAGATGGCGCATATGCAGGACACCACCGCCATGGTTCCCCCCGGCTCCCTGCCCTGTGACCGGAAGATGATCAAGCATGTTGCCCACTGTCTTCCTCGGCAGGTCGGGCGAATTCCTTTAGCCAGGCCCCGCAAACAAGATCGAAAACAAGATCAGTGAGAGCGGGTACGCCGCCATACATAGATAACAATCACCGCGGAAAACAGGCAGGCGGCGCGCAGCCAACGGAAGCGCCGCACCCGCCGCACCAGCAGCTGGTAGTACGCATGGGCCGCCTCGATGGCAAGCTTGCTCAAGATGAGTTCCTCCTGCCGCAGGCGGAGGCGATCCGATAGACCGCCGCCGACCGCGACGATCACGAGCACCAGGATCAACGTTCCTAGCAAACGTGGTCCCCCCCCGTTGGCGCGGTCATTTCCGGGACACGAAGTGGGCAAAGTAACCGGCGGCCGCCAGTGCGGCCGAACCAAACAACGCCGTCAGGATCACCAGAACCCGATCGGCCGCTTGCCTGGTGGATTCGTAGTACGCCTGGGCCCGGTCACCCGGGAGCCGGGCGATGATGGCCAGTCGACGACGTTCCTGGAAATAACGTCCCGCCATGGCCAGGACCGTCAGGACGGCCACGATCACGCGCAGAATTCGCATCAGCCCCCAAGTTCCTTGAGGGCCGCCTCGACGTCCTTGCGGATGCAGTCGTTGCCGCCGAACAGGCCCAGAACACCGCGCTCGCGACGCGCCCTCTTGAGCGGCTCGATCGCACGCACGTCCCGGCTCTTGCCGAGACCCCGCACGGCCTCGCGCCGCTCCTCGCAGGTTCTGCCCTGGGTCAAGTCCAGGACGTAACTGGAAACGACATCCACCTTGGCGGAACAGCCGAGGGTCACACACGCGGCGCGCGCGGCCTGGCGGAAGTCGACCCGCCTGTCCCGCGACGCGACGTCTGCCAGGGCGTCCCCCGCGGGTCGGCCGACCTGCCGGATCAGCATGTCGAGTCCCTCGCGACCGACCCGCCGCTCCTCCAATACCGAACGCACGTTGAGCAGCAGGGCCGCATCCCCGCGCAAGCCTGGATCCAGGCGCAAGGCTTCGCCGTAAGCTTGCAACCCCTCGACGTGATTCTTCTCGATAAATTCAAGGGTCCCCAGCAAGTAGCGGACGCGCCCCGAATCCGGATGCTGCGACAACTGCTGCATCAACAGGGCGCGGGCTTCCGTCAGATGGGCCTTCCCCATGGCCTCCTCTATGCGCCGCAACGGCGTCTGAAGGGCCGCTTCGACAGGTTTTGGCGACGGCGGCGGGGCAGCCGGGCCTTCGCGGCCGCGCAGGCAAACCAGCGGAAGCAGGGCCAGCAGCAGAACGACGCCCAGCGCCCCACCCCCGAGCGACACCCAGGGACGCACCCGCCCGGGCAGACGTTCGACCACGCTTGTCAGCCATTCCTGCAGACGCGACCAGGACGAAAGTCGATCCGTGACCGGCCGAGGGGTCAAGAAGGGATCCAACGCTTTGGCGAACTCGCCTGCGGATTGAAAGCGGCGGCTTCTGTCCTTGTCCAGGGCCCGCATGACCACACCTTCCAGCGCCCTTGGGATCTGCAAGCCGGGCGACGCCTCCGCGAACGACGGCGGCGCTTGCGTCACCTGAAGCGCCATCACCTTGACCAGATCGTCCGCGATGAAGGGCTTTTTACCCGTCAGCAACTCATACAGGATGACCCCGCTTGAATAGATGTCCGTGCGCGCGTCCGCCTCCTGGGCTGTCGCCTGTTCGGGGGACATGTAGCTCGGCGTGCCGAATACCATCGCCCCCTGGGTCAAGGGGCGCTCGCCCTCGGCTATCTCGCTCATCTTGGCGATGCCGAAATCCAGCAGCTTGACCGTCTCGCCGCCCGGATCGTCGGGCTGCCCGGTCAGCATGATGTTCGCCGGTTTGAGGTCGCGGTGGATCACGCCCTGCCCGTGTGCGTGCTCAAGACCGCGCAAGATCTGCTGAACGACGGCGACGGCGCGCGAAACCGGCAAGGGCCGCCCACTGTCCATCGCCGCCGCCAGCGACTGGCCCGGGACAAATTCCATGACCAGAAACAGTTCACCGGATGTGGCGCGGCCAAAATCCGTCACGGCAATGATGTTCGGATGCGACAGGCGGCTTGCCGACTGGGCCTCGCGTTCGAAACGCCGGGCGGCCTCGTCGACGTGCCCGAGATCCGCGTGCAGCAGCTTCAGCGCCATCACCTTCTTCATCAGGGTGTGCTCGACGCGATACACCGCCCCCATCCCCCCCACGCCGATGCGACCGAGGATCCGGTAGCGCTCGCCCACCACCGCACCCACGAAAGGATCTGAAGACGCCCCGGACATCAGGGCGGGACTTTATCACCCCTGCCTCGCTGTCCGGCGCTGCGCCGTTGACGGCGGGGCCCCGCATCGCGCATCGTTCCCGCCATGTCGCGCGCGGATGCCTTGACCCAACGCCTGGCGGATCTGGTCGCCTTCGATACCCAGAACCCCATGGGCGACGAACGCCCCCTTGCGCTCAAGCTGGCGAACGATCTGCGCGCCGCCGGGGCCGCCAGCGTGGACCTATTCGAAACTGCGCGCCACCATTCGGTGTACGCGCGTTTTGGCAGCACGCCGCCGCGCCTGCTGGTGAACGCCCACATCGATACGGTTCCCGCCAACAGCGGCTACAGCAGCCCGCCGCACAAGCTCACGCGACGGGCCGAACGGCTGTATGGCCTCGGGACCGCGGACACCAAGGGCGGAATGGCCGCCGTGCTTGAGGCGCTGGCCGTCCTGGCTGCTGGCGGCCGGCCCCCGCGGGATGTCGGGATCTTGTTTTCCGGCGACGAGGAGCGCAGCAACACCGCCATCAAGGATTTTCTCACCAGCGATCGGGCGCGCGGGATCGAACGCGCCGTTGTGTGCGAACCGACTGGCTGTCGCGTCGGCAAGCGCCACCGGGGCATTGGCGCCGCCGAAGTCACCGCGACATCACCGGGCGGACACTCGTCGCTGGCCGACGGGCTGCCGAGCCCGGTCGTCACTTTGGCCCGGGTGGCGGTCGCTCTGGACGCGATGGCCGCGCGACACCGGCCCGTGGGACCGGCGGGGTTCCCGGGGATCTGCCTGAACGTGGCCGCCATCGAAGGCGGCGTGGCGTTCAACGTGATCCCATCGAGCGCCAAGCTCCTGATGTCCCTGCGGCCAGCACCGGGGGTCGATGTCCATGCGCTTCTGGCAGAGGCAGAGGCCGAAGCCCGAAAGGCCGCCGGAAGCGAAGCTGTCACCTGGGGGCTCATCACCGCGAACCCGTCGTTCGCGACGCGCGATGTGTCGGCGTTCCACAAGCTGATGGGAACCACCGAGGCCGTGGATCTTCCGTACTGGACCGAGGCCGCCCTGTGCGCGTCATACGGCATCGACGCCGTGGTCTACGGGCCCGGGCACGTCGGCCAGGCGCATGCCGCCGACGAATTCGTGGACCTCGCGCAACTGGAAGAAGCGTGCGACACGTTTCTTCGGGTTCTGTCGTCGTGATGGAACCTGAGATCATTCAGCGCTTCCTGGAAAGCGTCGGGCAAAAAGCCGACGTCGACCTGTACCTGAAACTGTTCCGCGCACAGAGCAAGGAAAGTTTCGCCATCATCGCGGCCGACGCCCAGATCGTGCGGTCGGCGCTGGACCCGTTCCATTTCGACCTGCGCATCCTGGCGGGACTCGGTCTGCACCCCATCGTCCTGCTGGGCTTGTTCGATGCGCGGGATGCCGATCGGCAGGCGCAACGCGTGTACGAATGGCTGGAGGAAGATCAGGTGCCCGCGCGCGTGATCCCCGCCGGCAGCAACTTGTCCACCGAGGTCGTCGCCACCATTCACGACGCGACGGTGGCCAGCACCATCCCCCTCGTCTCTCTAGAGGGCGCCAAGGACGCCACCACCGAAGAACGCTTTGGACACCTGCAAAGTCTGGCCGCCCAACTGCAGACACGAAAGATCGTATTTCTGTCGGCAAGTTCGGGCCTCGAACGCGAGGGCGCGCCTTCGATTTCCCTGGTCAACCTGGCGCGCGACTACGAACGACTACTGGGCAAGGGCAACCTGTCGCGGCGCCACAACACACTGTTGAGGCAGGTCAAGACGCTGCTTGATCGCTTGCCGCAGCGGATGAATGTCGCGGTCGTCAATCCGTTGCAACTGTTGCGCGAGCTATTCACCGTCAACGGCGCCGGCACGCTGATCCGCAAGGGCTCGCATATCGAAACGCACAAGACCTTCGACACCGTTGATCGGCCACGATTGCGCGCGCTGATTGAGTCCGCCTTTGGCCGGCCGCTGATCGACGCCGGCGCCCTCGAACACACCACCCGGAGCCTCTACCTCGAAGAGAACTACCTCGGGGCGGCCCTGGTGTCGGCATCGCCCGTGGCCTCGTACCTCACAAAGTTTGCCGTCGAGCGACAGGCCCAGGGCGAAGGCATCGGTGGGGATCTATGGGCGGCCCTGGTGCGCGACCATCCCTGTGTTTTCTGGCGAGCCCGACCGAGCAACCCCATCACGCCCTGGTACGCCAAGCAGTGCGACGGTCTGGCGCGCTTCGCCGAGTGGCATGTGTTCTGGCGGGCCCTGCCGCCCGCCAAGATCGAATCGGCCATCTCCTACGCGCTGGCGGCGCCTAACGATTTTCAGACGCCGCAGGCGCCCCCCCGATGAAACCGGCGGGGCGCCTGGGCTGCCCTTACTTCGCGCGGTAGCTGCCGAAGTACCGCGTCATGCGGTCCGCTTGGCCGGTCGTGAACGTGTTCATGCAAGCGTCGTCCGAGTAGTCCATGAAGTTGAAGACGGGATCGGTGCCGGGAAACGCGGCGCCGGCGCAGCTGTCGCGCGCGGTTGGACAGCCTGAGGCCGGCGCAAGCTCGCTGGGCGTGTCGGAAACGCTGTCCCCTCGCTTCCCGCAGCCGCCCTGAAAGGTGTGGTACAGGCCCAGCCAGTGACCGACCTCGTGCACGGCGGTGTCGCCTTCGGCATAAGGTCCACTGCCAACACCAGCAAGACTGGAAAACAGGATCACCACGCCGTCGCCGCTGGGATCCTTTACCAAGTCCTGCGGAAACGTGGCCCAACCGAGCAGGCCGCCGCCAGGATTGGCCGTGTAAAGGTTCAGCGTGTCGCTGCCCCCGGTGCGCAAGGCTCGCTTGGCGGCAATCTCCGCCGTGGAGCCGGGCGTCATGGCGAACCAGGCGGCGTTCGTGGTGCGATCCAGGCTGACGAGGTCAAAGTGAAATGCCGTCACCACGGCACCACCCTTCTG
This sequence comes from Myxococcales bacterium, assembly GCA_025350815.1. GTDB lineage: Bacteria > Myxococcota_A > Polyangia > Fen-1088 > Fen-1088 > JANXXE01. The sequence continues at coordinate 20,597 of JANXXE010000185.1, forward strand.
CGATCCCGCGTATGCCTGATCCAGAATCGCCAGCTGGCGTTTGATGTCTTCCGCCGACACATTGCCACTGGCACGGCTTCCGCCCGCGCTGATGACATGCACGGCCACGGGCACGCGCACCGGCAGACTGGCCGCAGCGACGGACAGCTTGCTTCTGCTGGCGGCGGTTTCGTCGGCCGCATGCACCTCGGCGACCGTCGGTGTGCGCGTACCGCAACGTCGGCCCGTCTCGGTCACAAGCGCCGCTTGCGTGCCATCGACCGCATCGTCATCGGTCCCGGCGCCGTCGCCGTCGGATACCGGCGCGCCGCATCCCGCCACCGCTGCCAGCAACAACCCGTTCACTGCCAGTGCCTTCTGCAACATTCCTGTCATTCGCATCGTGTCCTCCTTTCAGGACGCTTTGCTTCTCGGTCACCCCCGGGCCCGGTTGCGCGTGGGGTATACTGCCGCCCTCTTTGGAAGGAGCCCCCATGTCCCATGTCAGCGCGATGGTCGGACTGGTAACCCTACTGACCGCCGGAACCGAGGTGACGATTGACGGAATGAAGTCGACGGCGCCCAAAAGCTGGAAGGACGTACCGACGACCAGTTCAATGCGCTACAAGCAGTTCTCCATTCCCCGCGCCGCCGGGGACGCCTTCGACGGCGAACTGGTGATCTTCTTTTTCGGCGCAGGCCAGGGCGGCGGCGTCGATCAAAATGTCTCGCGCTGGAAGACCATGTTCAAGCCGCCCGAGGGCAAGACCGTGGATCAGATCTCGAAGCTGGAAAGCACCAAGTTCGGCACCATCAAGGCCACCGTGCTCGATATTCGCGGCACCTACCTCTTCAAGCCGGTCCCCATGGCCCCCGAAAGCGAGCCGCGGCCGAACCACCGCATGGTGGCCGCCGTCCTCGAAACACCGAATGGTCCCTATTTTCTGCGCTTCGTCGGCCCCGAGAAGACCATCACGCAGCACAAGAAGGATTTCGACGCCTGGCTCAAGGCGTTCAAGTAGGGCAACGGCCCGCCCGTTAGACCGAAGACCGGCCGTGCCACGGACCTACCGGTGGTGGGTGGCAAGCCACCCCAGCGCGGCATCGGTGATGATCTCGTGTCCGCCCGAGAAGATGGTCACGACGACGCCGTTTGATTGTCGCCGGAACAAAACCTTCTTGTCGGCGTGCGCAGGATCGTCGACGGCCTCCGCCGCCAGTTCGGGTGGCACCGATTCCTTTTCGACGAAATACGCAATCTGCTGATCGGTCAGCTTGGCGGGGGCATCGGCCAGTTCGTTGAACCCGCGCAGGGCGTGGCTGATGGGAACACTCAGACGATTGTGTCCATCGTGAATGCCGGCGTTGATCGACACCGGTCGCCCGCGACCTGCCGCCAGATACGTGATCGCCGAACGCTTCTTCGCCTCCGCCTCGGCCGGCGTTCCCGGCAAGGGGGCCCCGCCCACCGCAGCCTCGATCTCGCCCGCGTACTTTTGCTTGCGCTCGATGGATTCTCCGTACCAGGCGGGAATGTCCACGATGGGTCCCCACGCGGACACCGCGGTCCAAACGTTGGCTGCACGACCGGTCATCAACAGCGCGGCGTAGGCGCCACCCGAAAACCCGACCAGGTACACGCGCGACTCGTCGACGGCTGCATGCTGCTTGGCGTACGCGACCGCGCTCAGGATGTCTGCCACGACCAACTCAGAACCGACGGCCTGTGGTCTGTTATTCATGCCGCGAAAGTCAGGGTGAATGAAGATCCAATCCTTGGCGATGCACCAGTCGGCATACGCGACGCCGTTCTTTTGAAGGTAATTCCCCGACCAGGAATGCAGCGCCACCAGCAGGGGCCGCGGTGTTTTCGAAGGCGAGGCGTAGAAGATCGCCGGCTGCAACGTCCCGTCGCCAGAACTTGCCACCAAGACATCCTGAACCGCCTTGGGCCAATTCTCGATCCGATCTCCAGACGCGGCCACCGACATCGGGGCGCTGGCGACTTTGGTCACGGCTGCGGGGGTCGAACACGAGGCCAGGAACAGCGACAATGCCAGCGAGCCCAAGCATTCTGGACGAAGCAGCGTGAGTTTTTGCATACTGGGGTCACTCTGCACAAAACCCCAATAGACGTCTAGCGCAATTGGGTCGCACGCCCGCAAATCACTTGGTCCAGGGGAACCAACCCTTTTCCTTCATGATGGCCACGCCCCGATCGGCCCACATCTTGTGGCCCTCCAGATTGAAATGGTGGTCGTCCTGCTGACCAATCCCATCCGCGGGAACCAACGCGAAATTGGGAATCATCGACGGCAGCTTCGGATACAGCGGCATCACCAGGTTCGCAAAAGGACTGCCCACTTTGATGTCAATGGCCGCCGCCTCGACCTCGTAGGCACATTCGAGGACCGGCAAATTGGGCTCCTTCAGATCAGCCCGCAGGTCGGAAATGATTTTCGCGAAGCGCACGGGGAACCCGGCCCACTCGGACTGCGCCAAATGGCGGTCCGTCACACCCAGCATAACGAAGGCGCCACCAAACGTGACCTTCCCAATCAAAGGTCTCACCATATTGATCAACATGGTGTAAAGTGGTCCCCCCTTTTGCCACTCGGCCGTCGTTAAACTGCCGACGGCCTTCGCCACGGATATGAAGTGATAGCCGGGGCCCGCCATGGCTGCGGACGCCTTCAACCAGGCCATTCCGGGCCCGCCCCCGACTTGATCGGGATTCGAGAGCTCGGGCGCGGTCCGCTCGGTCGCGGGTGTGAACTGGGTGCCGTTGTAACTCCACAGGCGCGCCTGCGGGGTAAAGAAATAATCGTGCAACTCCGGCGTTCCGGTTCCGTGACCGACCATATTGGAATGTCCAAAATGAACGAAGACGATCGCCTTTTCTTTGGGCACCATCGTGCCGCCGATGTTGATCGTCATTCCCGACAGGGGCGGCAAGCCAGCACCGCCCCCCGTTCCTGTGGCTCCACCCGTGCCCGCCGTCCCGCCGGATCCGGGTATGCCACCGGCGCCTGCAGTTCCGCTGGCACCTCCCCCACCTGCGGCACCGCCGACCGGACCGCCGCCGCCACCCATGCCCGCCGTCCCCGTCACGCCACCGGTGGCCGTGGGCCCGGGTGTTGACGAACCGCCCGACCCCGCCGAACCGGATGACCCATTGCTGCCGGCCACCCCCGACGAGCCGGCTGCTCCCGAGGGGGCACCGGTACCCGTCGTGCCTGTCGGTGGGTCAACGGCCGCATGATCCTGCACGCCGCCACACCCACCCTGCAGCAAAAGAACTGTCACGCAAATGGGCAACACCCTGCGCGCGGTGACCATGGCGAAACACTGCACAGCAGAGAAGCAACGATCAGAGGTTTGCATGATGTGCGCGCACTCGACTTTCTTGAATTGTGGCTCTACATGAACCAAGCGGGAACTAAGTTCCCGGTCGCCTGTCGACCGTTACAGAAAAGCGACGTGCATCCCCCTGTTTTATCCAGGCTGTGACCTCGATCGGGGCTTGCTCACTTTTGTGGGTAACAGCGAGCAATCCTGCATTGCCAGGCGAAGCCGCCGTCAACTAGGGTTGGATCCGTACCGATTCACCCGCGAAACGTGCGAGGCTGGGGATGCTGGGAATCCTGGCACATCAATCCAGCTCCAACGCGGAGGTCAGCCCGATGAACAACGCACACGGTGGCATGAAACGCTTCACGATCCTGGCGCTAGCCCTGGCGGGCGCCGCCCTGTTCCCGACCGCCAGTCGCCACTTGGCGCACCGGGATGCCCTGCGCACGGTTGACGACCTTGCACCGGGAACAGCAGGCGCCGATCCGGCGTTGACTTTTCGAATCGAACATCTGGGCTCGCTGCTGTCGAGTTGGCAGACGGTGGGTGGCTGCGGCGCGGGTGCTTCCGCCACCGGCGGCGGCGGCGTCAAGTGGATTGGCCGCGGCGTCACGGGGGGACTGTTCGGTGTCCAGCTACAAAGTAGCTACACCCGCGTCCCCACCACGCCATCACCCGAGCACCACTACTTCATGA
>JANXXE010000186.1 GCA_025350815.1 Myxococcales bacterium
AGCAGGGCCGCTTCGAATTCGACGAGACCATCGTCGCCTATCGCAACCTCGACGCGACGACGTCGACGATCGTGGATGGGCGGCCGCGTGACGTCGGCGCGCGCGTCGAACTGAACGGCGGATCTGACCTGTGGATCCACGGGCGCTTGCGCTTGCGAGCCTCGCGCGAAACACACGCAGCGATCCCCGCCCCCACCGACCTTCCCCCCGCCGGCCCCGTGCCCATATTCCGGCCCATGCCCCGCGGCGGCGCGGATCTGCCGGAACGCGGCAGCCTGATGGGGCGTTACGAGGTTCGAGAGCACATCGGCAGCGGCGGCATGGGCGCCGTGTATCGCGGCTTTGACCCGCGCACCAAGCGTTATGTCGCGATCAAGACGGTCGCGTCGTCGGCCGTTCCCACGCCGGACGCCCTGATTCGCTTCGAGCGCGAGGCGCAGATCATCGCGCAAATCGATCACCCGAACATCGTCAAGATTCACGACTTCGGGCTGCAGGACGGTAGGCCCTACCTGGTGATGGATCTACTGATGGGCGACGATCTCGCCGTCATTCTGCGCCGCCAGAAGCTGACTGTTTCGCGCGCCGTCGATATGAACCTCAGCGTCTGTGCCGCCGTGTCCGCCTGCCACAAGCTGGGTATCATTCACCGGGACATCAAGCCGCGGAACATCTTCTTGCACCACACGCTGGCAGGTGAGGTCACGAAGGTCCTGGATTTTGGCGTCTCCCGCCTGCCCCAGGGCGAGGGTCTGACCGGACCCGCGGATATCGTCGGCACCGTCGCGTACATGTCACCCGAACAAGCCAGCGGCGGTCAGGTCGAATCCGAAAGCGACCAGTACTCGATCGGCGTCGTGCTGTACGAAAGCCTGACCGGCCGACGTCCCTTCGCCGGCGCCGATCTCGTCAGCGTTGCACGCGCCATCATGGACGGCCGCGCGGACCGGCCGTCGGTTCATCGACCCGACATTCCCACCGCACTGGAAAACATCGTTCTGCGCGCGCTCAGCCGGCGGCCGGAAGATCGATTCGAATCCGTTCACGCGCTAGGGGCGTCGTTATTGCCCTTCGCGACCGAGCCTGGCAAGCGCCAGTGGACCGATTACTTTTCGGCGCCCTTGCGTGAGGTGCCGCTGCAGTTTTCGACATCCAACGTCACGCCCGACGCCACCCCGCCTGGCGCCCCACCGGTCGAGGCTGTTCGACACGCGGGTTTGCCCAGCACGCGCATATTGCCGCTGCCCCCGGTGCAGGCGCTGGCACCCACGCGAACCGGTCCGCCGGCGCGCGCGCCCAGGGCCGCAACCGATCCCCGGCGCCCACGTCGGTGGGTGGGCGCCGCCGCGGCCGTGGCCGTGGCCAGCGGCGGACTTCTGTTGCTGGTCTATCGATCATCTGGTGTTGCACCCGGTGTTGCCCCCGGTGTTGCCCCGGCGACTGCGGCCCGCACACGGGCCCCTGCCCCGGTGGGTGCGCCCCCCGTCTCGGTGATCACCCGCGACGCCGCGACCGTGACACCACCACCGCCCGTAACCGCTGAACCAACCGCCCCCGTTGCTCACCCGCGCAAGCGACGCCCTGTACTGGATTACACGCCGAATGGCGTGCCCATCTTGCGATGACGTTTCGTCGCGCTTGCATCGTCTGCCTGATGGCTGTCCTCACGCTGCTGCCGGTGGCCGCTGCGCGCGCGGCCGGGCCCGTCGGTGGGGCGGAAGGCGCGATCGATCGCGGCTTGGACTTCATGCTCAAGGGCAAATACGAGGAAGCCCTCAAGGAATTTCTGGACGCCTACGACGTCGCACCGGGGCCGCGCACCACCGCCGAGATTGGCCTGGCCGAGCAGTCGCTGCAGCGCTGGGTCGACGCAGAAATTCACCTGATGGAGGCGCTGACGGCCAGCGGCGACAAGTGGGTGCAGAAGAACCGGCGCGTGCTTGATGAATGTTTGGCCACGGTCCGCAAACACATCGGCAAACTGGAGGTGCAACTGACACCGGGCGGACCTGCCACCGCGCAGCTCAAGCTCAACGGTGAACTGGTCGGGCTGCTGCCGCTGCTGCGTCCACTGACTCGGCCCATCGGGCGCGCCCTCATCGAGATCTCTGCGCCCGGCTACCTGACCGATCACCGCGGCACCGAGATCGAGGCGGGCAAGATGCTTCGCCTCGTCATCACGCTTGAGCCCGTTCCGTCGCTGCCGGGAACCCCCGCGGCGCAAAGGCCCGTGCCGCCGCCATCGATTGCCCCCGCCGTGCCCCTTGGTCCGCCGCCGGCCGCCCGCGCGCGCCCCCTGACCTGGCGCACACCCGTGGGCATCGGCGCGGCCCTGACCGGGGTCGCCGCGGGATTGCTGGGCGCCTATTTGATTCATGTCGACGGGCAAGCCGCTTGCGGCACGCCGCCGTGTCGCAACCTGCGCGACACCAGGGTCGCCGGACTTCTGTCGCTGGCCGGCGGTGCACTGGGCGTCGGCGCCGGCTTCGGCCTCGTGCTGTCCGACCCACCCCGCTAGAAATGCCCCCTCAGGGCGCCTGAAAGATCTGAATCACCGCCTCGTGTCCGTTGCGGTTGGGTGCCGCCACGTACAGGCGATTCAGCTCGGGCACCCACAACGACGTGCGCGCGCCGGGCGCCGTAGGGATGCGCGCCAGTCGCAAATATTGTCCGGCCGCGGCCGCGTCGAAGACATCCACAAAACCCTCGCCACCCGTCACATAGACGCGTCGGCGCGCGGGGTCGTAGAACACGTCGTCGGTATCCCCCACGCATTCGACATCGTTGATGGGACGCGCCGCCGTGTCGACCACGACCAGCCGCGCAGGCTTGCGCGTACCGATGAACAGACGGTGACCAGCGGTGTCCAGCGACATCGGGTAGTTCGCCTGAAACTGGTGCAAGGGCATCGCCCCGACGGTGCTGCGCGCTTTGCGGTCCACAATGACAACTTGCTGGGCCGCAGGCACGTTCACGTAGATCTGGGGGCCGGACGCGTCCAGCCAAAACGATTCCGGATGGCCCGGCAGTTTGATATCACCGAGGCGCCTCATCGTCCGCAGGTCGATGACGGCCAGCGCCCCGTCGCCATAACCGACGTAGACCTGCCTGGTGGCCACGTCGTAGCGGACATTGTCAGCGTCCGGCAACCCGTCCAGCCTGGCCACCACGTTCAATGTCCGATCATCGTACGCCGCGACCGACCCGCCGCCCGTGGCGACGATGATCTTGTGGACCTCGGGGAAATACCCCAGGCCTTGTGGCTCGGTCAGACCAGGGATGCTTCGGATGCGCTTGCCCGCGCGCAGATCAACGACCTCGAGGCTGCCGTTGCCAAGGGCAGCCACAAACAGCCGTTGTCCGCCCAGATCGACTGCCATGTGGTCGATGCGCCTTACGACACCGGGTAATGCGATGGTTTGTACCAAGCGCAAAGGAGGCGGCGGACCCGCCAGCGCCAACAGCCACGCAAATTCCAGCGCGATTCCTGCGCCCATCACGGTCTCCTTTCGGTCATTGTCTGGCCAGCAGAAATCCGGCGACCGCCGCGACGGCAATCACGGCCGGCTCGGGAATCTTTTTGACCTTGGTGATCACCACCCATGTGCCCAGCGCGATACCGGCGGCCGGTATGTCCACCAGTGCGCGCCGCCCCAGAACGAAGGCCGCCCCCGCGATGGCCCCGGTGGCCGCGGCGGTCACGCCGTCGACGAAGGCCTTCACCGTGAGATTGCCCGCAATACGACGAAAATGCGGCGCCGGAATCACCACGAAAAGGTAACAGGGCAAAAAGGTCCCGACGGCGGCGCAACCGGCGCCCAGCGGCCCCGCCACCAGGTAGCCGATGAACGCGACCGTGATGACGACCGGCCCGGGCGTGATCATCGCGACGGCCACCGCGTCCAGGAACTGGCGCTCGGTCAGCCAATGGTATTCGTTGACGACGCCCCCGTGCAGAAACGGCACGATGGCGAGACCACTGCCGAAGACAAACGAGCCCGCCTCGGCAAAGAACAGCGTGATTCGTCCCAGCGTCGTCCAGGCCGGTTGCGTGACCGCCGGTGCGGCCATGGCCAGCGCCCCGAAGATGGCGGGCCCGACCAAGAATACCGACGCGGGAACCGACGGCCGCCAACGCCCGCGCAGCACGATCACCAACACCCCCGAGGCCACAAACAGCCACACCCGTTCCGATTCGGTCCACCCGGTGACCACGGCGCTGACTGCGAACAGCACCCACAGCGCGAGATCCCGCGCCAGCGTCATGCGGACCAGCTTCACCGTGCTGCGACCGATGATGGCGATGACCGCCGCTCCGATTCCGTAGAAGGCACTTTGCATCCACAGCAGTCCCCCAAATCGCGTGTAAGCGATCGCCAGTACCAGCACCATCAAGAACGACGGCAGGACAAAGGCCGCGCCCACAGCGCCAGCGCCAGCGGGGCCGCCCTTCACCCAGCCCAGATACATCGCCAGCTGCGCGGCCAGGGGACCGGGGGCCAACTGCGACAGCGCCAGACCTTCGACGTAGTCTTCCTTCTTGATCCAGCCGCGACGCTCGACCAGATCGCGGTGCATGTACCCGGCCAGCGCGATGGGCCCGCCGAACCCGAACGTGCCCAGATACAGAAAATAGCGCAGCAGCGCCCGCATGCTGGGCGCGCCGCCTGCCGGGGCGGACATCGCATACCCTATTGACCGCCGGCAACATTTGTCAACCGCGGGCAAATGGTGTCAGCTGGTTCATGGAATCCAGATGATAGGGGCGGACAGTGAGGAAAAGTCGGCGACGGGCAAGATTGTCGCGGCTGTCGCGGTGCTGGTCGTGCTGGTGATCGCGGCCGCCACCGCCTACGCCTTTTTCGTCGAGCCCGAGAGGATCGAGGTCACGCGCCACACCCTGTCGGTCGGCGTCAACAAGCCGATGAAGATCGCCCACATCACGGATCTCCATATGCGCGCCTTCGGCACGCGCGAGCGGCTACTGGTCAACCTTGTGACCACCGAGAAGCCGGACCTCATCGTCATCACGGGCGACACCATCAGCGAAGGTTCGCTTGAACTGGCGGCGCCCCTGCTGCGACAGCTTGCCGCGCCGCTGGGCATCTGGGCGGTGCGGGGTGACTGGGAACACCTGAATCACGTCAACGACGAAAAGGCCTTCTACGAATCCGTGGGCGCACATTTTCTGGACAACCAGGGCCTGCTGGTGCGCGACGATCTGTGGCTTGCTGGCCTTGACGATCCGTTTTCCGGTCATGCCGACATGACCAAGGCACTGGCTGGGGCGCCCGCCGCCGCCTACAAGGTTGTGCTGTTCCACGCGCCCGATTACTTCAGCGAGGTCGCGGGCCTTTTCGACCTGGGTCTGGCAGGCCACACACACGGCGGCCAGGTGCGTCTGCCCGCCTACGGTCCTTTATGGCTGCCCGAACAAGGCCGGCGCTACGTGCAAGGCTGGTTCAGCGAAAATCGCTCACATTTATATGTAAGCCGCGGCATCGGTACGATCAACCATGCGGCGCGCTTCTTGTGCCCGCCCGAGTTGGCCATCATCGAACTGCGCCCGAACTGATTACGTCGTCGCTGGGGCGGCTTGGGTCGCGGCGGCGGCGCCGGCGTGCTTGGCTACCAGACGACCAATCCGCGGCACGGCCGCCTCGACGTGCTTCTTGGCCGCGGGACGCAGCTTCGAATACGCGCCTTTCAGCGTCGGGTTCTTGGCCCGCTGGGCACGCTCGTCGGTGATGGCCAGCAGGGCCTCGGCGACCTCGCTGGTGCGCGCGCTGAAGTATGCCGACACCGGATCGCCCTTCAAAACAGCCGCCTGATAAATCGGATCCAACCGCCGACAAAAATCGTCGAGCATATGGTCGACAACGTCGGGCACGAAGCCCGGCTTGATCGCCTTGACCACCTGGTACGCCGCCTTGATGGGCAGACCCATCAGCCCCTTCGACGCGACCTCCTCGTCGATGATTCGTTCGCAATCCCCGATGACCTGCTTTCGCGTCGCCGGTCCCGTCAAGATGTCGTTCAGGCTGCTCATGCGCGGCACTTTACCCTGACCGATGGTTCCGTGGTACCCACTTCGTCGTGGGCGCCATCGAGCGACCAGCCGCCGCGCTGGGGGTCCTCACGGGCCTGAACATCCTCAACTACCTGGACCGCTACGTGGCCTCGGCGGTGTTGCCCCTGCTGCTGGCCGGCCTGTCCCTCACTGACGCCCAGGGCGGCGCGCTGCAGTCTGTCTTCATCATTGTATACGCGGTGGTCTCGCCGCTGGTCGGCTCGCTGGGCGACAGGCGCGCCCGTCTGCCCATCGCCGCGCTCGGCGTCGTCTTGTGGAGCGCGGCCACTTTCGGCTCGGGCGTGGCGCCCACATTTGGTTGGTTCTTGCTGGCGCGCGCGCTCATCGGCGTGGGGGAGGCCAGCTACGCCGTCGTCACGCCGTCATTGTTGGCAGACCTCTACCCGCCCGCGCGTCGGGGTCGGGCTCTGGCCGTCTTTTACGCCGCCATTCCCGTCGGCGCGGCATTCAGCTACAAACTGGGCGGCTGGGTCGGCGCCCACTACGGCTGGCGCGCGGCCTTTTATCTCGTGGGTGCCCCGGGGCTTTTGCTCGGACTCGCCCTGCTGCTACTGCGTGAGCCGGCGCGCGGCCGCTACGATCGAAACACCGATCCGCCGCCACCCAATCTACGGGCCGCGCTCAAGGCCCTGGCCGCCCGACGCAGCTACCTTTTCAATACGGCGGCGCAAACCATCTTCACCTTTTCCATGGGCGGCCTCGCCCACTGGATGACCACGTATTTTGTGCGCACGCGGAACATGACCCTGGCCGATGCCAGCTCGGCCTTCGGCACCACGCTGGTTCTGTCGGGCTTTGTCGGGACGATTGTCGGCGGTCAGGTCGGCGACCGGCTGGCCGCCCGCTGGCAGGGCGCGCACTTCACCTTCGCCGGATGGTCGCTGCTGGCGTCTATTCCCTTCACACTAATGGCCATTCTGTCGCCTCGCCCTGCTATCTTCTGGCCCGCGATGTTCATGACCCTGTTCCTGTTGTTTGTCGGAACGGGTCCGCTCAACGCGGCCATGGCCAACGTCCTGCCCCCGGGCCTGCGCGGCCGCGGCTTCGCGATCTATACGGTCGCCATCCATCTACTGGGCGACGCGCTGTCACCGGCGCTGATCGGACTTGCCTCGGACCGCGTCGGCCTGCGCCTGCCCGTACTGGGCGCGGGGTTGTTGCTGGCGGCCGCGGGCGTGGTCCTGCTATGCGGCCGGCGGGCGCTGGTCCACGATCTGCAACAGGTGGCAGCGTGACCAGCCACCTTCATGAACTGGATGTGGCGACGAAAATCGCGCTTGAGGCCGCAGCCCTGGTCAGCCGTTACCACGGCACCAACCTGAAGGTGGACCACAAGGCCGGCGACGAACCCGTCACCGAGGCCGACCGCGCCGCCAACGACCTGATAGTCCGTCGCCTTCGCGCGGCCTTCCCCGACGACGCCATTCTTTCCGAGGAGATGCCCGACGACGGTTCGCGTTTTCACAACCGCCGCGTATGGATGGTCGATCCCATCGACGGCACCCGCGACTTCATCCGCGCCGAGAATGGTTTCGCCGTGATGATTGGCCTGTGCATCGACGGCCGCCCCGTCGTCGGCGTCGTCAGCCAGCCCCCCACGCACCTGACCTATGGTGCGGCCGTGGGCGAATCCGCCTGGTGCCAGGGACCCGACGGCGTGCGCGCGCCCTTGCGCCTGTCCACCTTGAAGGCGCCGCCCGGCATCCGCCTGGTCGCCTCGAAATCCCACCGCACCGGGGAAATCGACGCCTTTCGAACAGCCCTGCAAATCACCGACGAGATCAACGTCGGCGGCGTGGGCGTGAAGATTGGCCTGGTCGCAGACGGCCGGCGCGATCTCTACGTCTACCCAGGCGGCCGAACGAAGCTGTGGGACAGCTGCGCGCCCGAAGCGATCCTGGTCGCGGCCGGGGGGCGCCTGACGGATATCTTCGGCACCCCGCTGCCCTACACCGATCCCGAACTGCACAACAAGAATGGCCTTCTGGCATCGAACGGGCCCCTGCATGATCTGGTCGTGCAGACCCTCGGCACCATCCGCCGGGCCACCGACCCAGCGACGTAGGTTACGATCCGGCGATGGTCATCGCCGATACCCGCATGGTCGGGCATTGCACCGACGAACGCGTGTCGAGATCCAGGCCCAGTCCGTCGACGCCCTTCCACAAATCGTCAAAGTTCGACGAAATCGTGATCTCGCTGACAGGATAGGCGCGCTCGCCCCGCTCGATCCAGAAACCGTTGGCCCCCTGGGAATAGTCACCCGTCACCCCGTTGAAGCCGAAGCCCATCAGGTCGGTGACGTACAACCCGCGTTCGACCCGTTCCAGATCGGCCGGGGGTGTCGGCCCGGGCCGCAGAATGAAGTTCGACGTGCCCACATGCGGCCCGCCGCCGATGCCCCGACCGGCCGATCCGGTCGAACGCCGGCCAAGCTTCCGACCGGCGAACACGTCGCACAGAAACGCCCGCAAGACGCCGTCGGAAATCACCACGTTCGGTCGCGTCGGCAGGCCTTCGCCGTCGAAGGGCCGGGATCCGGGCGCGCGCGGCAACAGGGGATCGTCCACCACCGTCACCAGCTTGGACGCGACCGCCGTGCCCTCCCGCTGGGCCAAATACGTGCTCTTGCGCCAGACCGCGCCCCCTGAGGTCACGGCCGACAGCTGGCCCAAAAGGCCCCGCGCCGCCTCGGGCGCAAAAATCACCGGCACCTGGCAGGTGCCAATCTTGCGCGAGCCCAGCTTCGCCAGCGTCCGCCGCGCCGCCTCGACACCCACCGCCTCGTCGTCGGCCAGGCCCGACCAGTGTCGCGACGACGTCCAGTAGTTGCCGTTGCGTTTTTTCCCTTCGGCGTCGTCACATATCGGCTCGACCACCAGCGAGGCATTCGTGCCGCGAAAGCCGCCCGAAAATCCCGCCGACGACGCGAAAGCCGCTGCGCCCATCACCCGACCAAAGATAGCGCCCTCCGAATTGCTGACGCGCTTGTCGAACTTCATGGCCGCCGCCTCAGCCCGGCGGGCCCGGGCAATGGCCTGCGCCACATCGATGGCCACAATCGCGTCATCCCACAGGTCCAAATCGGGCACGCTGCGGGCCATTTCCTCGCGCGCTGGCAGATCGCCCGTGGGATCGGCCTCGGCCAGGCCGGCCAGTTCGACCGATTCGCGCGCGAACCGTTCCATACCTTGCGGACTGAAGTCCGACGTATAGGTCACCGCCGCGCGGTGATCCTTCAGAACCCGCAGACCCAGCGCCCGGCTGCCCGCCTCCTTGACCAACTCGGGCTCGCCCAGGCGGACCTTGACCTCCAGTTCCATCCCGTCGCGCACCAACACCTCGGCGCCGTCCGCGCCCGCGGCCATGACCAGCGACAGCATGCGTTCGGCCTGGCGCTGGCATTCCTCGGGCTCGGGCAGCGGGCGGCGCGCAGGCTTCGTGTCCACGGCGTTCATCCCGCCCTCGTTCCGCCGACCGTGATCTCCGCGATCTTCACCGTCGGCGTCCCGATGCCGACCGGCACCGATTGCCCATCCTTGCCGCAGGTCCACGTCCCATCCGACAGCTCGAAATCGTTGCCCACCATGGTCACCTTGCGCAAAACCTCGGGCCCGTTGCCGATGAGGTTCACGCCCTTCAACGGCGCCGTCAGCTTGCCGTCTTCGATGAGGTAGCTTTCCGTCAGCGAAAAGACGAAATCGCCGTTTGAGATATTGACCTGCCCGCCCGAGAACCGCTTGGCGAACACCCCGCGCTTGACCGAGCGAACGATATCGCCCGGATCATCCTGACCCGCCGTCATCACCGTGTTGGTCATGCGCGGCAAGGGCTCGTGCCGGAAGCTCTCGCGGCGGCCGTTGCCCGTCGGCGTGGTGCCGAAGTGCTGCGCCGAAATCCGATCTTGCATGTAGGCGACCAAGATTCCGTTCTCGATGAGGACGTTTTTGCGCCCGATGTAGCCTTCGTCGTCGACGTTGACCGAACCGCGCGCGTTCAACAAGGTGCCGTCGTCGACCACCGTGCACAGGGGCGACGCCACAGGCTTGCCGATCTGGTCGGTGTAGTTAGACGTCTTCTTGCGGTTGAAATCCGCCTCCAGTCCGTGGCCGACCGCCTCATGCAACAAAATGCCCGACTCGCCGGGACCCAGAACG
>JANXXE010000192.1 GCA_025350815.1 Myxococcales bacterium
GCCCGCGCCGCTGCCTGCCGCGCCGCCCGTGCTGCCCGCCGCGCCGCCCGTGCTGCCCGCCGCGCCGCCCGTGCTGCCTGCCGCGCCGCCGCCTTTGCCGCCGCCTGAGCCTGCGCCGCCGGTCGTGTCATCGCCGCCTGCGCCGCCCGCGCCCTTGGACGAAGGGGAAGAAGATGAACAGGCCCATGGGCCGCAAATGGCCAGAGTGCAAACCAACGTCAACATTCCGCCGAACTTCGTCATGGGACCTCCAGGAGGGACAATTGATACGCCGGATGACCGGATGCCACAAGTGATGGCGCGCACTTTGACTGCGACGGTCGCTCAGGGCAGGGCGCCGTAGACTTGCAGCGTGCTCTTCGAGTCGACGGCGTGCGCGCTGGCATCCAGCATCGAGCCCGTCCAGCTGCCAACGTACACCTTGCCGTTTGCCACCGTCGGCAGGGTCAGCTTGGCGTGCAGGCCCAGGTTGTCGCGCGCCCGGTTGGTGTTGCTGTTCCACAGCGCCTTGCCGTTGCTGGCGTCGTACGCACGCAACGTGCCGGGCAGCGCGAAGAAGCTGGTGTCTCCGCTGCCCAAATTGACCCAGACGATGCCGTTGCGCGCCCCCTGCGATGAGATGACCATGACGCCCGAGCGCGGATTGTTGTTCACGTCGGGCCCGACAACGGCGGGGGTGGTGTCGAAGGTCTTGTCGGGCGCCAGCTTGAAGCCGAGCAGCTTGCCCTTGCTGGGCCAGGCGAAGACCATCGGCCCGACGGGGCCTTCCCAGTAAACGACGCCGCCGAAATGCGTTCCCTGCAGAACGTCCGGACCCGTGCCGAGAAACTTCTGCAAAACCGCGTCGGTGTCGTTCGGCTTGTACTTGCCCAGGCTGTTCTTGTCGTAGACCAGCAGGAAGGAATCCTTGCCGCCGCTGATCAGTCGATCCATCTTGGGAATCAGTAACGGGCCGCTGCTGCCGAAGTCCGCGTCGACGCCGTCAAGCCGCGCGTAGTCGCCCCGCATGCCCCAATCCTTCAACGCCAGCGTGTTGTCGAGCCGCACCATCGATTCCGACAGTTGTGGCGGAGTCGTGGTCGGATCCGTGGCGCCGTTGAAGCCGTTGCCGGTGGTGAAGTACACCGACGTTCCGTCGCCGACCAGGCCGTTACCGCCCATCCACACGCCGCCGCCCCGGCCCTTGTTCGCGGCGGTCACGAAGACGCCCGTGCGCTTCAGCGTCTTGGCGTCGTAGGCCATGACCCAGCCCTGGTAGTTGTTGGCATCCGAGTGCGAAGCGAAGGCGATAAACACGGTCCCCGCCTGCAATAGCAACCCGGGGCGATTCAAATGCGTTCGTGGGTCAAAGGTCAGCGTCCCTTGCTTGGATCCGGCTGCGTTACCGGGAACGCTACCCGTCAGCGTCGCGGGACCGCCGTACTTTTCGGTGCCGGTGGCCAGATCCAGGGCGTGCAGTTTGTGCACATAGGGACCAGCCTCGACCGTCTTGCTGGTCACGTAGATTGTCCCACTGGCCAGATCCACGGTGGGCGTGGCTGTGATGCCAATCAGCGGAGCGATGTCCGGCGTGCCCTGCACCTCGGCCGGCGTGACGGGCTTGCCGAGGTTCACCATCCACACCGGCATCGTCTGGGCCGCGTCCTGGGCGTCGAAGGCGTAGACGTTGTTGGCCTGGGTCGCGACGATGACAAGATCGCGGGCCTTAGCGCCCACCATCACGCCGGTGACGACCAGGGGCTGGGCAAAGATCTGACCGTCGACTAGACGTGAGAACAGCTTGCCGAACTTGTTCGGATCGGAGACCAGTGCGGGGGTCAGGATCTGTTCGTTGGCGTTCCAGCCGGTGCGGGCGTTATCGAATTTGTGGGTCAGCCAGTCGACCTTGCCGGTCGACGGTACGCCGCCATCGGCGGATGTCACTGGGCCGCCGGTTGTGGCGTCGGTACCGCCTGGGCCCTGGGCTGGCGCGTCCCCGGACGGTCCCGCATCGCGTGTGCCGCCGCCAGGGTTGCTTGTGCTGCCCGCGGCGCCCCCGGTGCCGGGGCCGGTCTGACCACCAGCACCCGCGCGCCCGCTGGCGGCATCCGCCCCCTCGCTGTCGGTTCCCGGATCCGGCGTCGCGCTTCTACCAGGCGCAGGCGAGCAGCCCGCGAGGGCGACGGCAATGAACGACGTGGCGATGAACGACGCGCGTCCCAGCTGGCGATGAGTCATGGCGGGCTCCTCAACGGTTGACGAAGATCAAACCCTACACCTAGATGTCTCATGACATCAAGCATGTCGTGAAAGCCCCGGCGATGTGGGGCCGGAACGTCGCGCCGCGCCGCGCGGGTCCCGGGTGTCGGCCGCTTCAGCGCACAACGAGGCTTGGCGGCACCAGCAGCTCGCGCCGCGCTTCACCGCCGTCTCGAATTTCCATCAGCGCCCGGAAGGCTTCGCGGCCAATGGTCTCGACGTCCTGGGCCACGGTTGTGACGGCAAAACGCAGAAGATCGCCCAGCGCGATGTCATCGAAGCCGACAATCTCGATGTCCCGCGGGACCTCCAGCCCCGCGTCGCGCACGGCTCGCAACAAGGCCACCGTGAGGACAACGTTCGCCGCGTGGATGGCCGTTGCCCGCGGCGTCTTTTGAAGCAATTCGCGGGCAGCGATCAGTCCGTCTTGTTCGCCGCCAGTGTCGGCACTGACGATTTGGGGCGTGCCCAGCCCGTGTTGCGCCAGGGCGGCGACAAAGCCCCGCGTCCGCAGCGCATACGGTTGAATCTTGTTCGGACCCACCAACAGGGCGATATGGCGGTGACCGCGTTTGACCAGGTGGTCGACGGCCATGCGCGACCCGGCTTCGTGGTCAGTCCGCACGCAGGGCGCAGCCACCCGCGGCAGGGCGCGATCGATTTGCACGAAGGGAAGCTTCTCACGGCGGAGGGCCTGCAAGTCGGTGCCGATGCGGGGGAAAGGCGGCAACAGCAAACCGTCGACCCGGCCGTCGCGCAGCAGCGACAACGCGCGCCGTTCTCGCTCAAGATCGCCCGCCGTATTCGCGACGACCAACATATAGCCGCGCTTTTCCGCTTCCCGTTCGGCGCCGGTTACGATGCCGGTCCAAAAGGGGTTGGTCAGGTCCTCCACGATCAGGGCGACAGAATAGGAACGGCGCTCGCGCAGGGAACGGGCGAGAGCGTTCGAGCGATAGCCCAGCTTGTCGACAAGTTTTTGCACGCGTGCGACCGTCTTTGCGCTGATTCGGAACTCGCGATGCCGGCCCGACAAGACATGCGACACGGTCGTCTGCGACAGGCCCAACTGGGCCGCCAGATCCTTCATGCGCAGCATAAGGCTGCTTATACCGCGCCGGTTCATCGCGCGTAATGTTCCGTAAAATGTCGTGACTAATACGAATTAGCAGTTGACACGGTATCACAGCCCACCTTAACGTTTGGAGCCTGGCGGCCCAGGAAGTCACATGAAGCTGTTCCATCGCCTCTGTGTGCTCGCGATCGTTGCGCTGCTCGGCGACTGTGCCCGCGCCCTGAATGCACCGGGGTCAGTTGACGGGCGTGCCAGCGAAGGGGTGGTTGACGCCGGCACGGTTCCCTTTTTGCGCGAGCTTCCAGCTGATGGTGGTGTGGCAGCGGCGGGGCAGAAGAAGGTCATTTACCTGGGTTGGGTCTACCCCACCACGCAGTATTTCAAGGCGCACGTGCCCTCTTTGGACAAGTTGCCCATTGATGGTTCCGCCATCGACGTGCTTATCAACCGGGCCAAGGGCTGGTCGCCGGGCAATACCCTCGGCCGGAATATTCTGTCCGAGACCCGCTACGACATGAACGGCCCCAGTTTCGTCGCGGCCGCCGCCGAGATGGCGGAATCGCGTCCGACGCGCTTCAAGTACAACTTCTTCCACGTTTCAACCGGCTACGATTTTCAAGATCCAAAACGCACCTTCAGCTGGTTTGATGACAATCGCTGGGCGACGGCGTCCAACAACTGGACGGTCCTTGCGAATATCGCCTACCAGGCCGGCTCGCGCGGGTTCATCGTCGACGTAGAGGCGTACTCGGACGTCATCCGGGTGTTCAATCTGGCGGCGCAGCGAACGGCCGACGTTGCCCGCGGCGTGGTCAAGGACGACGCTGCCTACAAGGCCATGGCCAAACAGCGCGGTGTTGATTTGATGCAGACCATTGTCAAGGTCTTCCCGAATCCGGAATTCTTGTTGTGCTGGGGCGAGACCGCCGCCCTGAAGAACAAAGGGAAAGACAAGTACACCGGGATGGACTGGAACAAGTGGGCTGACAATTTTAGCTTGCTGCCAGCATTTCTTGAGGGGATGAGAATGGCGGCGACCAAAGGGAACGGCACGCATTTCATCGATGGTTACGAGTTCTCGTATTATTACGAGGCGGCCATCGATTTCGACGCTGGCCTGCAAGATATTCGCAATGCCGTCAAGACGTCGGGGTTGATCACGTCACCCGCGCTTTACGACGAGTTTGTGCGTGCCGGGTTCGGGATTTACCTGGATTACCCCATCATTGGCAGCAAGCTGCCCACCTGGGATCCGAAGAACCGTCACAATAGCGCGGCGCAGATCGAGACCTTGTTGCGGGCAGCACTGGCGAAGGCCGACCAGTACACCTGGTTGTATTCCGAGGCGGCGGTGTTTTTCGAGCCGAAGGCGACCATCGAGTCCGAGTATTTGAATGCGATCTGGAAAGCCAAAGGCGAAACGCCCCCGGCCCCGTAGCGGCCAGTGGGCTACCGCGCTGTGTGTGCTGGTTGCCGGGGGCGTCTTTGCGCGGCCGGCCGGGGCCGCGGGCGTGGCGGTCAAACGCCTGCGCTGCGAGTCCCGCGGCAGCCCGATTGGCCTGGACGATGCGAAGCCGCAACTGGGCTGGGTCCTTGAATCGTCACGACGGGGCGAGCGGCAAGTCGCGTATCAAATACTGGCCGCGCGGGATCCGAAAGATCTGGTGGTCGGCAGGGCCGATCTCTGGGATTCGGGCCGGATCGACAGCGTTGAGGCCGCCCACGTTCCGTATGCGGGTGCGGCGCTGAACTCGCGCCAGCGCGTGCACTGGAAGGCCCGGGTCTGGGACAAGGACGGGGTGGCGTCGGCGTGGAGCGCGCCGGCCATTTTCGAGATGGGGCTTCTGACGCCGGGCGATTGGACGGCCGCGTGGGTGGGCCGGCCGCCCGAGGCGCTGCGGGACGCGCCCCCTTTTGATGGCGCCCGGATGCAGTGGCTGGCGTGCGCAGGCGGGGCCCCGGGCAAGAAAGTGCCGGACAGCTGTCAGTTGCGTGCCGCCGTGGATCTGGTGGGCAAGACGGGCGTTGGTCGGGTCGTCCTGCTGGTGGCCGCGCGCGGCGAATATCAGGCTGCCGTCAACGGCAAGGATCTGGGCGGCGGCCTTGAGGCGCAGCGTTTGGATCTTCTGGACCTGACGCCCTTCATCGAATTGGGCAAGATCAACACGGTCACGGTCGTGGCGAGGCGGGGCGCTGCATCCGGTGCGGTGGCGGGCATGCTGAATGTTGCCGTCGAAGGCGGCGGGTCGGTGTCCCTGTATTCGAACACGCAGAACTGGCAGGCGGCGACGGACC
>JANXXE010000165.1 GCA_025350815.1 Myxococcales bacterium
GTCGATCCCCAATCTCCAGAATCTTTGTCCAGGCCCCTGCGTAATCGCGCTTCGTCCGAGTGAGCACCAACCATCTGCCACGTGGCCCCTGCGTCCGCGTCCTCGCGGAAGCAGGGGTGCGGGGTCAAGGGGCGCCGCCCCGTGCGGGGTGCAGGGGCAGCGTCCCCTGCGCCAGGGGCCACAGGCCCCGGTGGGGTCCGGGGCGAGGCCCCGAATTTCCCGACACGCACTAGTCTAGCGCGTCTTATCTCCTTGGTCGTCAGATTGTAGGAGACGGCCAGCTCGACGCTGGGCTCCAGCCAGAACTTGCCGTAACCATCGCCCTTTTCGAAGTGCACGTGCGGTGGCTCGGTCCCCTCGTTGCTGAAGAAGAAGAACCGAAAACCGTCGACGATGAGCAGCGTCGGCACCCGCAGAAGCTAGCACGCTCCCGTCGGGAAACTTCATCCTTTAGCCGCCCCGATGTACCATCGCCCCGTGCTGATCGAGGCCCACGGAGCCAAAACTCGCGCGAAATTTTCGGCACTCGTGTCAGGGCCGATTGACCCCGAAGACCCGAACTGCACTCGGGAAATCTCGCTCAGCTACGACGAGACCGCGGTGGGCGCACGAGGTGTACCAAGATCGCGCAAGGTGGCTCAGCACGGGCACGGGGGCGTTTGTGTCGATGGATCCGGCGAAGGGAAGTCTGTGGAACCCGTGCTGTCCGAAAACTGGTCGCGGGAGATTTTGCATGAAAACCGCAGGGTCTACAGCTTGAATCGCGAGCGCCCACCACGCTACCTTGCCCTCGGTCGATGCTCTGCCTGCCCCTTCAACACCGGCCGGCGCTTTTGGATTCGGAGGGTGCGTCCGGATCTGCCTGGGCGGCCTTCGTCTTGAAGCTGCCGATGTCATCGAAGTCGTACGACCAGTTCCTCGTCCCACCGCTGGCCGTCTTCAGGCGATACACAGCTCGCCGGTGGCGCAGTCGCGAGCCGACACGCAGTCGTGGAAGCACACGCCGGATTGGCAGTGATCCCCGGTGGGACAGTCGAGGTCGAGCTGGCAAATCGTGTAGCTCTTCAGGCTGGGCAGGGGATTGGCGCACAGGCCGCCGTTGCATTCCTGCCCCTGCACGCAATCGGCCGGAGTGCGACATTCCTTGGCACAGGAGACTGTCCCCGGGCACCCGGTCAGCGTCGCGCCGCCGTCGGGGGCATCGGCGCCCGCTGCCCCATCGGCATCCCCGTCCGGGTTCGATGCATGACCGCCGCCGCCCCCACCGCACGAAAGCCAGGCCAGCGAAACCGCACCAAGAAATACGACTCTGACGACCACGCTACGTTTCACGTTCCAGATCTCCCGGGAAATAGGGGCGCATCTTATCACCTCCGTCCGGAGAGGGCGCCACGCGGTCTGCATCCATGATAAGTACCCGGCAAGCACATGAATTTGTCGGGTATCGCGAGGTTGGGTTGCTTGCTGGCGACAGGTGTTCTGGTCCCCGCTTGCGGCGATTCAGGAGCAAAGGGTAGCGACGGAGGTCGTAACCCCTCCGAGGGAGGAACGGGCGCCGTCGATGCGCCGGCCGGCACCGGTTCCGACAGCGCCGGCTGTCCCTCGACCGCGGCGCTCACCATCACGTCGACATCACCGTTGCCCGCGGCCCAGGTGGGCAAGGCCTACTCCGGCGGGGTCGACATAAAGGGCGGCGTCCTGCCCTACACCTTCGAGATCACGCCCTCCAAGCGGCCACCAGGGCTGGCCTGGCTGACCCTGGACCGCAACAACGGGGCTTTCTCCGGCGTTCCCATGGCGGCTTCCGACCTGCTTGCCGTCGAGGTCCGCGTGAGCGACGGCGGCAGTAGCATGTGCCAACAGGTCGCCACGAAGTCGCTGGAGATCCGGGTTGACCGGTGCGCCGAGGGCGAAACCGTCGACTGCTTCGTCCCGGGCAACGGAACCTGCTCGAAAGGGACCACGACCTGCAAGAACGGCACGCCCGGCGACTGCGACAAAGCGTCCTCGACGTCCTCCGATCCCAGCCACTGCGACGCCACCTGCGGTGCGTGCGACGCGATGAAGGCCGATCGCTGCGCGGCCGGCAAGTGCCAGTGCGGCACCGGCGCTGCCTGCGAGGGATCGAAGATCTGCTGCACCGTGGGCGGGGTCGCGAAATGCATCGCCGCCGAATCCGACGACGCGAACTGCGGCATGTGCAACCGAAAGTGCGAGGCGGGCATCAACGCCAAGGCCCTGTGCGTGAGCGGAAACTGCTTGTCAGAGGTCATGTGCGTGGCCGGTTTCGACCGCTGCGACGCCAACCAGCCGAAAGCATGCCCGACGGCGATCACCACCGACCTCAAGAACTGTGGCTCCTGCGGAAACATCTGTCCGATTCCGTCAAAGGCGTCTGCCTGCGAGGCCGGGAAGTGCGTCTGTGGTCAGGGCGGCCGGCAATGCACCGGGGCTACAGAGCAGTGCTGCTCCGACCCTGGCGCACTCAATACTGCGTGCGCCGACATCAACGTCGGGGTCAAGGTCGCCGACGGGATCCGGCGCTGCGGCAGTTGCGGGACCTTCTGCGCGAGCCCGCAAGGCAACGGGGCCGCCACCTGCGAGACGGGCAAGTGTGGCGCCCGCTGCGCGGATGGATGGGACGATTGTGACAACCGCGGCCACTCAGTCGTTCCCGCGCGGAACTGCGGGATCAACCTCGGGGAGGATCCGCTCAACTGCGGCGGCTGCGGAAAGATCTGCTCAGGTCCCATCGAGGGTGCTGGCACCACCGTCTGCAAGAACAAGACGTGCGGGGTCAAGTGCGCGGAGGGACTCATGGCCTGCCCGTTCGGCAACGGCACCATCTGCGTAAATACCCAGTCGGACTACGCCCACTGCGGCGGTTGTGGCCAGGCCTGCTCGTCGAACAACGCCCGCCTTTTGGTTTGCTCCGAGGGCCGCTGCAAGCCCAAGTGCATCGGCGGCTTCGGCGACTGCGACACCGCTCAGAACGATGGCTGCGAGGCCCCCCTCAACAGCGTCGATCAGTGTGCGGTCTGCGGGCAGGGGTGCTCGCCCACAAACATCATCCCCATGTGCAGCGCGATCCCGGGTCAGGACCTTCCGAGTGGCGACGTCTGTGGCGGAGGCACCTGCGCCCAAGGCTTCGACGACTGCAACAAGAACAAGCAGAAGGACGGGTGCGAGTCGAACCTGGCCTCGGTGGGCACCTGCGGCTCGTGCGGTAACCGGTGCCCGCAGCCGAACAACTTCACCGCCACTTGCTCGAGCGGCAACTGCGGCGGCCAGTGCAACGAGGGCTTTGCCAGTTGCAACGGGCAGCCCAACGACGCCGACGGCTGCGAGACGGACATCTACTTGAACGGCGATTCGTGCGGTGGCTGCCAGGCCAACAAGAACGTGTCGAACTGCCCGGCCGACGCGAACACCTACGACGGTAACTGCCAACGCGGGCACTGCACCTGCAAGTTCGGCGGCGGCTGGGATTCCGACAACGTTCCTTCCAACGGCTGCGACAACAGCCAGTAGGTGACAGCTCTTTTGCTGGTCAGGCCGCCGACATGAGTTCCAGCGCGGATTCCGGGGACGTCGGACTTCGAAGCCCCGGCCGAGTGCGGGGTCCGCGATTCGAAAGCGCCCTACTGCGTGAAGGGGGCCTGTTGGACGTCGTCCGCCGGCCCGTAGACCGGAACACGCCAGTCGGGGCGGCCGTCTCCCGAGCTACAGTCCCTCCGGACGGTGTCTCCAGAAACACCGAAGGCCGCGAGTCTGTTGAGGAACTCGCGGCCTTCGTTTCTGCGGGGTGGACGGGACTTGAACCCGCGCCCTCCGACGTGACAGGCCGGCGTTATAACCAACTTAACTACCACCCCAGTGGTAACCCGACGGAACTGCTGCCGAGTCGGGTGTATCTACCTGCCGCCGTCGACGGTGTCAACACCGTCAAAACCCTCCGGGCCGGTCAGTCCTTCGACGAGAAGATGACGTCGCCGGCCCGAAGTTCCTCCGAGGACGCCGCGCGCCTCTCCTTTTCGAGCGACCGGCCCTCGCGCGCCAGGTCATCGAAGCGGTAGATCAGGCGACCCGCGTCGTCGACATCAGGCTCGCCGCCAAGCTCCCTCACCTCGGCGGTCAGATCCGTTTGCACGATGGTGCGGCCGGCCGCGGCCTTCCATGCGGCTGCCAGGGCCCCGGCCGGCATGACCCCGCGGGCCCCGCCTTCGGCGCCCAAGATCGCCTGCAACAGGCCCCGCCGGCCGTTTTCGCGGGCGACGCGCTTGACCTCGCGGCGACGGCCGAGCGTGCGGCCGACAGGCAACGCGAACATCAGCGCCGAGAACACAAAGGGAATCACGCCCAGCACGACGGGCGTCCCGCTGGCGGCAGCCTCGGCGGCGGCGCGGGCGACGGGGTCCATGCGCTCGCCGGCATGTCCGAAAAGTTGCAGGATGCGCTCGACCGTCAGGTGGTTGGCCAGGATGAAGCCGCTGGCGGCCAGATTAAAGGCGTTGATGGCGCCCAGAAGGAAGTTGGTCGCGGGGGGATTGCCGGTCAGCGGGCGAACCTGCTGCTGCTGCGTCCACACGGCGGGGACCGTCGGGACCGGCGCGGCGGTCTTCGCGGTCAATCGCAGGGCCGGGAACCGGTACACGATCGCGGGCTCGTCGGACACGGCCAATTCGCCCTCGTAGTCGACCACCATCCGCGCCAGGACCGCCGACGCGTCTTCCCTGGCCAGCCCGGTCACGCGCATTACGTCGCCCACGCCGACCCGCCCCTGCAACCGGCGGATCTCGGCCAGCAGCATTGCCACCTGTTCGCGCGGGTCGACCTTCTTCGGCGCGGGGCCGAATGCGAATCGGTTCACTTTTTCGTAGAAGGGGATCTTGGCCGGGCCCATCCGGCGGCGGCCGAAGACCGTGCGGTCCTGCATGCGGGGGCGCATCCACACGGGTTCGAACATCAACGACACGGGCGAAAACGGGTGGAAGGTCCAGTACAGCGCCTCGGCCAGGCCCTGCAACAGGCCGCCCAGGCTGTCGCCGATGCCATCGTTGTCGTCGCTGCGCGCAGCAAGGGCAATCACCACGCCGACCAGGACCAGCGCATAGCCCACCATCACGACCGACACCCACGCGCGCACCACGAAACGCCCCACCCCGACGGCCGATCGGCTGACGGCCCTGACCAGTTTGCCAGCCGCGCTGTCGGCGCCGGTCTTGCGGAAGCCGTCGGGGAACGAGAACAGCAACTCGCCCTTGTCAGTGGCCTTCATGTGGCCGCGGTACTCGCTCGACAGCACCAGCAGGCCGTCCTCGGCCTCGCGCAGGGTCAGGGCGCCGCGCGCCGCCGCGTCGGCAACCGTCAAATCGCCGCGGTTAGCGGCCAGGGCTCGCCTTAACTTGGCGGCCGCGTCCTTGGCCTGGATCGGCCGCATCACGGGGGGTGGCACGGGCGCAGCTTAGCGGGGATCGTGCGCAGGTGCAGCGACGGCGGGAACGTCGGCGACCGTGTCCGCCTGGTCTTGCTCGCGCGTCTTTAGCAGCCAATCCATCAGCGGGAAGGTCACGTTGAAATTGACGTGCGACATGCGGCCCAGGCGGTGGTGGTGGCGGTGGTGATGCTGCAACGCCAGGAAAACGCGGTTGTTCCACAGGCCCAGGCGCCGCAGCAGTGGCTCGGGCATGTGGTAAAGGGCGTGGAGACCCTCGTACATGACGAAGTAAAGACACGCGGACAGCAGAAAGACGCCGCCGAGGCCCGGGCCCCGAACGGCGGCGCCAAGCAGCGCGATGGGCGACGCCAGCGCGAACAGCAGCAGCATCGTGTACCAGGGCATCAAGATAAGGCCCAATTCGCGCGTGGCGTTAATCGGCATGTCGTCCGGGCCGAAGGCGCGGTGGTGGATAAGAGAGTGATTCGTGTAAAGAATACGCGGCGTTAGCGGCCGGTGCATGGGTCCCCGATGGAACGCCCATTCAAGCAGGTTCGCGAAGACGAAGAACACCGGCATCAGCAGCCAGTCGTACCAGGCGGCGTCCCGTGCCAGCCACAGGGCAAACGACAGGAACACCGCGACCAGGGCCAGCGACCGGCCCACGTGCCGGCCGGCCGAGTAACCCACAGGGATCCCTTCGCTGCGTGGCGGCGCGCGGCGGCGGGTGGTTGCGTCCGGGGACATCTTCTTCTAAATATGACCGGGATTGAGTCCGATGACAGCCAAAGGAATCTACGGTTACGCCCGCGGGCACCGTCACCTAGAAATTGCCGGGATTGTGGTGTTCTTTGCGCTGCTGGTGTTTCTGGGGGCGCGGACCCTGCGCGCCGTCGACGGCCCGCTGGCTGTCCTGGGGATTGTGCTGTCGGGCCTGGCGGGGCTGACGCTGTCGGATTTTCTGTCGGGCCTCGCACACTGGGCTGGCGACACCGTGGGAACGGAAACCACACCCATCCTGGGCCGGAATTTCGTCCTACCTTTTCGGCAGCACCATTCGGACCCGAAGGCGATCACCCGCCACGATTTCATCGAAACCAACGGCAACAACTGCATCGCCTCGCTGCCCTTGCTGCTGCTGATGGTGGCGGTCATGCCCCGCCAGGCGAGCCCATTGTTCTTCTTGTGCCTGATTCTGACCTTCGCCGCCTGGTTCGTGTTCTGCTCGAACCAGTTCCACAAATGGGCGCACGCCGATCATGTCCCGCCGACGGTGGCGGTGCTTCAGCGCTGGGGCGTGCTGCTGTCGCCCGGGCACCACGCGCTTCACCACGCGCCCCCGCACGACAAGTACTACTGCATAACGGTGGGCTGGCTGAATCCGCTGCTGACCAAGGTCCGGTTCTTTCGTGGATGTGAATTCCTGATCGCGAAGGTCGCGCCGCGCATGCTGTATCTGGAAGAACGGCAGCGCGAGATCGCGCGGCAGCAGGCGGCCGAATCGCTGGCTGCCGGTTCGCACTAGGACCGTCCCATGCCTTCTTTCGACGCAGTCTCGAAGGTGGACCTGATGGAACTCGACAACGCCCTGAACACGGCCCAAAAAGAGCTGAATCAGCGCTACGATTTCCGCGGCACCAACACGTTGCTTGAGCGCACGCCCGAGGGCATCATCCTGCGCAGCAGCGACGAGCCACGCGCCAAGGCCGCCCTGACCGTGCTGCGCGAACGCATGGCCAAGCGCGGCCTGTCGCAGCGCTGTCTGGATCCCCAGGACATCGACGCGGCGGGCGGGCAAACGGTGCGCCAACTTCTGTTGATCAAGCAGGGCATCGAGACCGAGACGGGCAAGAAGATGGTCAAGGCGCTCAAGGACAACAAGCTGAAGGTCCAGGGCCAGATTCAGGACGAACAGGTGCGCGTCACCGGCAAGAACCGGGACGATCTGCAAGCCGCCATCGCGCTGTTCCGGCGCGAGGATTTCGGACTGGATCTGCAGTTCATCAACTTTCGCGACTAGCGCAGCCGCGCGTATATGATCGGTCCGTGTCCCGTCGCTGGCTTACCTTGATCGTGATGGCGGGCCTGGGCTGCCGGTCGCGCCAGCCACCGCCCGCCGGACCCGCGGCGCCGCCACCGGTGGTACAGAAGGTGCCGCCCCGGCCCATGCCGTGGGACGACGGCAAGCCCCTGGCAATGGGGCAAACGTTTGTCCTTTCCCCGGCGGGTGGTCGGCGGGAGGGGATCGAGGCGGCGCGCGCAGCGGGTTTGCTGGATGTGGATCTCGGCCGAGACTGGGCGCCTTTCATCTTCAGCGAGTCGGATCCAGGTGACGACGAGGCGAAGGTCAACGCCTACCGCAAGACCTTCATCGCCCTGGCCAATGATCAGGTGGGCCCCGATGAACTGCTGCTGGACACCCCCGCCGGGCAGGCGGCCCTGTTGGCGGCCAGTCCGGCGGTCGAGGCGGCGCGGCGGCGGGACCCTTCGTCAACGGTCGAGGAAAGCCGGGCCCTGGACCGGGCACGACGTTTTCTGCGCGGCGAGAAGCCGCATAACTACCTGGAGCCGCTTGGCATCCCGCCCACCCTGTCGGTGCTGCTGACCAGGGTGGAGGACGACGCAAAAAAAAGCTGCTACGACACCGCGGACAGGCGGCCGTTGGCCCAGTTTCACGGCGAGGTCAGCTACCAGTCGCGCGAACAAGCACGCAACGACCACGCACAGGCGGCAAGCGACGCGCAGTGGGTGGACAAGCTTCTGCTGGCCCGACCCGATGACGGCGCCCCGCCGACCCTCGACCTGCTTGCCGCGGATCCGAAGCTGAAAGCGCGCATCGAACGCTACCGGCGCGGACGCGACCGGGTTCAGGCCATCCGGGCGGCACAGCAGCGGCTGCAGTGCGAGGGTCTACTTTCGCCCCGCAGCCGTTATTCGGACGGTACCTTCGATCTGCCGACCCACGAGGCACTGGCCGAATGGGAGCAGAAGAACGACATCTTCGGCTGGGGGATCCTGGGGGGCGAGACGCTGACCGCCCTGCTGCGTCCGCCGATGGACCTGCACCTGGAGACCTTCAAGCGCATTGTGACCGAGCGGGTGGCCGACGGCGCGGGGATTATCGAGGATGGCTCGGTCGGACGCGGCAGCAAGAACCCACCCACCTACCGCGACGCCCAGGGTGTCCGGCGACCTGTGCCCAACGTCATCGGCGACCATGTCGAGGCCCTGATGGGCGCCCTGGACATCGCCCGCCCGGACCAGCTGGCGAGATTCCTGCGAACCCTGGGGCCTGCGGGCCTTGCCACGTTGCATGTGGCCTTCGCGCCGCCGCCCTTGCCTGAATATTACGGCCGGCAAATGGACTTGCTGGCCGAGATAGACCGGGGCGACGTCTGGTACGACTTCCCGTGGGACAAGAAGGGCAAGCCCGTGGTGCAGCGGCGCGAGCACTACCCGCACCTGACGATGTATGTGCGCTGGCAGGGCCAGAAGATTCCGCTGGCGCGCTGGCGGACAACGATCGGCTCGTGGCGCAGCGAACTTCACCCCGACGGGCACGTCTACTACAAGTACAAGAATTCCGACGTTGGCCCGCGCATCTGGAAGAACATCGTGACGGCCCCGGTGTGGATTCCGCCCGATGGAACGCCGGGCAAGGATCTGCTGACCAAGAAGGTGCTCGACCGCAACATCGGGGCGCTCACTGTCGTCAACACCGAGGTCATGGGCCCGGGATTCGGTTCGGCCTACGGCCTGGTCATGGCCATTCACCTGCAACAGCAGGGCGGCGGTGGGTTGTTCGACAATCAGATCCGCACCCACGGCTCGGTCGACTACACCTCGATTGCGCGACGGTTCTCGCACGGCTGCCACAGGCTGGTGAACAACCGCGCGGTCAGGTTGTTCGGGTTCGTGCTGCGGCGCCGGACGTTCGAACGCCTGGGGGACCAGGCCCTACACCACCTGAAAAAGCACATCACCACCGACGACAAAGACTACCCGTACGAACTAACCACGCGCGGCTACTACTACGAACTTCGCCCCCCGGTTCCGGTTGTGGTACTGGAAGGGCGAATCATGGGTGCCGTGAAGAAACCAGTGACCGCCTATGTCCGGAAACCGGGTGTGGACTACGGGCCTGACACGGACGCGGACGAGGTAGAGACGGCGCCGGTGGTTGGGCCCTGACAGTCGGGGCCTGGCTCAAGGAAATGGGAAAATCGCCCGAAGGCGATGAGGCAGGGTACGCGGCATGACGGACCGACAAAAAGATTTGCTGGAGAGATTCGGGCAGTTCCTGACAGGTGGGGCCCTGGCGGGTCTGGTTGCCGCGGGCTGTGGCATCGCCCTTCGGCGCGATTTTTCGAAGGTGACACCGCAGGCGGTGGTCTTCGACGACCTGTGCGGCCTGCAGGATTACCACGACGCCCTGGTCGAAAATAAGGCGCCGCCCATCAGCGTGGTGTCGTCGACCGAGCTGACCAAGGAAAACGGCGACCGCCCGGCCGGCGGCAAGACCACCTTTGCGTTCGACAGCGAATTTCAGCTATCGCACCTGCGTCGGATCCTGGGCGACAACTGGAAACGCCTCCCCGACGAAGTCATGAAGGCCAACAACCTTCACCTCGAGGTACGCTGGGCCGAGAGGGTGGGCGTCAAGCGCGTGGTCACCGACGAGGATGCTGAACTGTCCATTGACCGCAAGGTGTGGGCCCTGCCCTACTCGCAGTGCCTGTCCGAGTTCCTGTTCGGCGCAACCCTGTATGCGACCAGGCGCGATCTTCTGGGTCTGCCGCCGGTGAAGACGCAGCCGCAGTCGGTGGTGGCGGCCGGTACCGACGGCGACACCGCCCCCCTGATGGCCACGCCGGCCACGCCGGCCACGCCGGCTCTGACGGCCGCGAAGGCCACCGATACGACACTGGCCCCTGCGGCGCCCGCAACGACACCAGCACCGGTACCAACCCCGGTGGCGGAAGTCGCCCCGGCGCTGACCGTGGCCCCGGCGCCGACAGTCGCCCCGGCGACGGATGCCGCGGCCCCCCCGACCGCAGCCGCCAAACCCTAATCAACACGGCGGGCGGCGACCTTCCCGGCCAGGCCCGACCAGCGGGTCATCGGGTTGGCAACACCGGCCGCCAGAACCGCCGGGCTGCCGCAGATCACGACCGAGCGGCGGCTGCGGGTCAGTGCGGTGTACAAAATTTCGCGCGTCAGCAGGGGCAAGGGCTCGTCGGGCAGGACCAGCGCAACGTGGTCGAACTCGGAACCCTGCGCCTTGTGGACGGTCATCGCAAAGGACAGGGCCAGCGCGGCCTGCCAGCCATCGACGTCCCACGCGGCCCAGCCGGTCCGCGTGGGAAAAGCGGCCCTCAAACGCACGAAGCCATCGGCGCGCACGGGCACAATCACGCCCTGATCACCGTTGAACAAACCCCGATCGTAGTCGTTGCGCAACATCATCACTGGCTGGCCGGGCACGAACCTTTGCTGCGACGCTTCCGCCATCTGGCGGTGCAACCAGGCATTGACGGCATCGACGCCGGTCGGTCGGCCGTGGGTCAGGCACAGCAACCGCACCTTGTGTTGCTGGCCGGCAAGCGCAGCCAGTCGGACGCAGGACGCATCGTCAAAACCCGCCGCATGCAGCGTGACGGGTCGGGCGGCGTCCGCCAGCAACGGGGCGATGTGGGCGCTGTACCAGCGTTCAAGAAGCGATTCGCGCTGGCTGCCGGCAAGCATCTCGACGCCGTCGAACACAAGCGCCGCCGCTGACGGACGCAACGGCAATGCGGCGACTCCGGATACAACCCCGTCGCGAACGGCCTGCGCCAACGCCAGAAGATCGCCGGCGGCGCCGATGGTCGGATCCACGCGGTGACTGCGGGTCAGGCGCACGGCCAGCGGGGCCAGATCCTTGAACACCGACCCGGCTTCGACAGACGGCAACTGATCGGCATCGCCCAACAACACCAAAGAGGCATCGTCGGGCAGGGCGCCCAGCAGGCGATCCATGAGGCGCAGATCGATCATCGATGCCTCGTCGACGACGATCACCTTCTGCGCAAGCCGGTTGTTGCGATGATGCAGGAAGGTGCCCCGGCCAGGTGAATAGCCCAGCAGGCGGTGTAGCGTCAGCGCAGGCGGGCAGTCGGCCACCAGCGCTGTGCCCTTCAGTGTTTCGTCGAGCCGATTGGCCGCCTTGCCGGTGGGCGCCGCCAACGCGACGGACGACACCGGGACGCCCAACCGGACCAGGGCGCGCAGCAGGGTCAGTACGATCGTGGTCTTGCCCGTGCCAGGGCCCCCGCTGATCACCGTCAGGCGCCCGCGCAACGCCGCGCCGACCGCCGCCGCCTGTTCGGCACTGGGGCGCGGGTTGTCCCCCTCGCAGACCGTCCGCAGCGCGGCCTCGGCCTCCCGGGTGGGATAAGGCCCGGGCTGGGCGGCGCGGGTGGCAATCGCGGCGGCGACGCGGTCCTCGCACAACAACAGCTTCTGGGGATACAGCGAATCCCCGTCGACAATCAGCGGCTTGCGATCACCCGGGGCACCGACGATCTGCGGCGTGCGGGCCAGCAAGGCGCGGTCGTGGGGATCAAGCGGCAGACGGGTGCTGCCCTGCGAGGTGGCCAACAAACAGCGCAGCACCAGTTCGAACAACGCGCGGCTGTCGGATGGCGGCAGGGGCCCCGCCCAGGCGCACAGTTGCCACGCCAGATAAAGCATGCCGGAACCAGCGTCGACGTCGCCCATGCCGGCCAGGCGATCGGCGGCGGGATCGGCGGAGGGATCGGCACTGGGGGACAGGCGCCTGCGCGCGGTGCCGAGGGGCGACAGCGGAGTCAGCGACGCACCCGCGCCGGACTTCACGGAAGCCCCCAGAATGTTGAGCCCAGCATGGCCGTCTCCCACGACAGGACCTCGTCCCAGGCCGGTCGGTGAAAGTAGATCCCGGCAGATGAATCGGCAGGATCCATCCCGCGCAGAAAGCAGTACAGGACGCCCCCGAAACGGCTGTCGTAGTTGGCCTTGTCCGTGATTCCGAGCAAGCGCAACAGGGCCAGGGTGTAGATGCGCGCCTGCACGCTGTAGTTGCGCTGGCAGTGCGCCGCCATGCGGGGTCCGTCCCAGGCGGCCAGTGCATCACCCTTCCAATCACATACGTATGCCAGCCCGTCGTGCTGGAACAGCAGATCGATGAAGCCCTTGACGGCGCCGCGCTCGATCTTCCAGTGCCGCGGGTCTGATGCGGGCGTGGACAGCAAGGGCTGGCCGCGTTCGGGGATCGGATACAGGAATTCCATCTCGCGGCAAATGTGATCGGCGCGAGACAAGCCCGGGATGATGGTGTCGCCGGCGCGCACCGGCGCCGTCAGGGCTGTGTAGACCAGCCGGGCCGCCGATGGCAGGTGCGCCGGATTGCGATCGTGGCGACGGGCCATGCGTTCGAACAACGCGCGCACGGCGGGTTGCGCGCGCCAGGCGTCCACAGAAGAAAATCCCGCCAAAGATTCGAGCGGGATTTTCTCCAAAAGATCATGCAGAAAAGTGCCCGACAGTCGCCCGCGCGGCAATTCACCCGCGGTCGACGGCGCGACCGTCAACTCGACCGGGTCACCGTCAGCGTCGCTGCCGGCGGGCTGGGCGACGGTCATATCGTCGGGGACATACGGGCCCTGACGCCGCTTCACCGCGGTGTAGGACGTCGTGACGAAGCCCGCGCGGTGGGCGGCGATGCTGGCAAATTCCGGGTCAGGGGGATCATCCGCCAGCAGTGAAGGGGATGGGCGCCACGCGGACAGCGAGGCCGTGACATCGCGGACGTCCGCTAGAACCGGTACGGGACAGGCCACAGGGCGTCGGTCAAACAGGGCCCGCACGGACGGTGCGGTTTCGCCGTCGAGAATCGTGCGCAGGCGATCGTTCACAAAACGATAGGCACCGCGCCCACTATCGAACGCGGCGGGAAGGCGGGGCAGATACAGGCGGCCGCGGGCGCGGGTCAGTGCGACGTAAAGCGCGCGTCGTTCCTCGTCGTCGCGTTCATGATCCGACGCGGTCCTTGCCTCGGGCGTCATCCGACCGACGTGCACCACCCTTCCTGCCGCACCCTCGTGCAGGGCCTGCACGTCCCCGCGGGGACCCGGCCACAGGGCACCGTACAGGAACACCACCGCCGCCTCCAAGCCCTTGGCCTGGTGAATGGTCATGATCTGAACCGCGGCGCCGTCGGTTTCGAGGCGCTGCATGTCGCCATTCTGCCGCGGCGGGCGGCGGGTGCCGTTGATGTACGCACCCAGCGTCTGGGCCAGCTCACGAACCGTGCCACGGGTGCGGGCCGCGTCTTCTTGCAACAGCTCCAACACATGCAGGTAATTCGTCAGCGCCCGCTCGCTTTGATTCAGAAAGACCTCGCGACACGCGATACCGCTGTCCTCGACTATTCGCGCGAACAGCCGTTCGAATTCGCCGGCATCCGCCAGCGCCTTCCATTCATGAAGCAAGCGCAAGACCGGATGACTGACCGGAAGGTCGTCGCAGGCCACGAGATCCGGCAACGACAATCCGAAAAAGGCCGTGACCCACGCGCGCGACCGCAGGGTGGCGTCGTCGGGATCGGCTATCGCGCGCAGGAGATCCAGCACCTCGCGCGCCTCAACCGTTGTGAATAGCTTCTCAGACTTGAAATAGGCGAAGGGCAAACGGGCCGCCCGCAGGGCCTCACCAATCTCGCGACCTTCACGATTGGTTCGGGTCAACACGAAGATGTCGCGTGCCCCGACAGGCTCGTCGATGACCCCGTCACGAAGGCGCAGCCGACCGGCATCCGAAAGCAGTCCGCGAATTTCGTCGACCATGTACCCCAGCAACGCGCGCTTAACCTGCCAGATGTACAACTTGGACTCGGACGTCGTGATGTCCAGCACGACCACGGCTGGCAGTTCATCGCCCTGATTGTCGACCAGCGTCAGGTCAGGGCGACCGCAGGTCACCGGGTGGTCGTAGCGGATGCCACCGTCTGCGCGAAAGAAGCGCTGGCCCTCGGGGGCGCACCCGTCGAGGATTGCGTTGTACGCCCCGATCAGCGGCCCACGCGAGCGAAAGTTGGTCGTCAGATACAGGCAGTCGTTGCCGGCCGCCGCGAGTTGCGCGCACGCGTCGAGGTAGGTGTGAACGTCCGCGCCGCGAAACGAATAGATGGCCTGCTTGGGATCACCAATGACCGTCAACACGCGACGCCCGGCCCCATCGGCCTCGGCGTCGAGAAAGATCCGGCGGAAGATGTGCCACTGGACCTCGTCGGTGTCTTGAAATTCGTCGATCAGCGCAAATCGGTACTGCGCGCGCAGCGTGGTCAACAATTCGCGCTGCCGGGGCCCGTCGCCATCGACGGCACGCGCCACCAGGGTCAGCATGTCCTGGAAATCGAACAGTCCGCGCTCGCGCTTGTGCGTCTGTAGACGCGCCTGCACCGGCGGCAGGAAAAGATATGCGACAGCCGCCAGTGCTGGAACCGCCAGGCGGTCGATGGCCACGGCCGCGCGGTGCACGGGCAGAACAACCGGATCCCCCTCGGCCTGGCTCAGCTTGTCACGCAGATAGCGCAGCTTGTTCTTGTCTCCGCCCGCATCAATGGCGTCCAGATCACCCAACAGCGGCATCAGCAGCCCCGTGTCGCGGTACCGTTGTACGGCTTTCGCGACATCGGTCAGCCGCTCGCCCACTGCCTTTATCGTCCCAGGGTGCACTTTGGCGCGCTTGAGCCCCTGCTTGACGGCGTCGATCCCCGCGGCGTCCATGGGCCACGCGGCAAAAGCTGCCTGCAGGCCCGGCTCGTCGACGGGCCCGGGGCGCAGGGCCTGCCGCGGCGGGTGCAAGGTACCGAGCGCCCGGTGGCAAGTGCGCAAAACGCCTTCCAGCTTTTCCAGATCCCCACCCCCTTTCAAATATCCCGACAGGCACGCCTGCAACGCCGAATCCCGCACGACGTCGTGCCGAAGTGCCTGGGTGAAGGCAAAGTGAAAGGCCTCGGACTCGTCGACGACCTCCTCG
>JANXXE010000218.1 GCA_025350815.1 Myxococcales bacterium
CCGCGTCCTTGCAAACCGATGGGCCCGCGCACATCACCGGTGTGCCCGCCGTGCACGTCCCCGCCTGGCACGTCTCGACGCCATTGCACGCGTTCCCGTCGCTGCACGATGTCCCGGTCGTCTTGGCCGCCGGCGCCGGGCACACGCCCAGCTTGGGATCGCAGATCCCCGCCGTGTGGCACTGATCGGCGGTACAGGCCACCGGCGACGCCCCAGTGCACGTCCCCGACTGACACGTGTCGGCCTGGGTGCAGGCGTTGCCGTCGCTGCAGGCTGCGCCGTTGGCCTTGTTGGAGCCGCCGCCACACGTCCCCGACGTGCACGTCTCGCCGCTCTTGCAGGTATTCCCCGTCGTGCACGCCGTCCCATTGGACTTGCTGGAGCCGCCCTGGCAGGTACCGCTCGCGTTGCACGTCTCGGTCTGCTTGCAGACGTTCCCCGTCGTGCATGCGGTTCCGGACGCCTTGTTCGAGCCGCCACCGCAGACGCCACTGCCGTTGCACGTCTCGGTCTGCTTGCAAACGTTCCCGGTCTTGCACGTCGTGCCGGACGACCTGTTCGAACCGCCCCCGCAAACGCCGCTGCCGTTGCACGTCTCGCTCTGTTTGCAGAGATTGCCGGTCATGCAGGTCGTCCCCGATGCCTTGTTCGTACCGCCGGTGCACGCGCCCGCGCTGCACGTCTCGCCCGTCTTGCAGCCCGTGCTGCACGCCGTGCCGTTCGCCATGTTCAGGCACTGGCACGCGTCGCCCAGGCCGTCCTGGTTGCTGTCCAGCTGGTTGGCGTTCGCCTTGGTCGGGCAGTTGTCCGCCCAGTCGTTCAGGGTGTCGCCGTCCGTGTCCTTCTTCTCGACGCGAAACGTGATCTTCAGTGATGCGCTCGATGACGCAATCAGGGGCGTGTACTTCGTGCGGTCGACCGCGTTGGCGGCCGTCTGATCGACGACAACTTGCACATCGGCAATGCCCAGCACATGCACCGGCGCCGTCAGCGCCTCGATGTGGATGCGGTACTTCTGCCCGACTGTCGCAGCCGCTCCAGGCGACCACGTCGTCCCGTAGAACGGCGCCGGCGTGCCGGGAAAGCTGGCACTGGTCGTCGTGCTGATCGTGATCTGCGCGCCGGTGAGGCTGGCCTGGTTGGTCGCGCTGCCGTCCGCGTTCAGCAGGTCAACTTTGACCGTCGCCGCGGCGGTCCCGTCGAAGTTGGCCGCGATGAAGGCTGCCGCCGCCGGGATGACAGGGGGCAGCCAGTAGAACCCTGACGTGCCGAAGTTGTTCGTCTGATCCATGATCAGCTCGCGCGCCTGACGCTCGACAGACGCCGCCACCTTCCCTTCGGGGACAGGCGCCGGCGGTTTGCTCTCGCAACCAGCCAGCAGGGCAACCACCGCCAAGACCGAGGGGACACGACTCATTCGCAACATACACAGACCTCCCGCGCGACCGGTCTGAGGACCACCCCCAAACTGTTCGAGCCCGCGCACCGTAGCGACAAGTACGCGAATGTGGAAGTACTACCTACATGACGCATGGGGCCATTGTCGTCCGTGAACGCCGCCTGGCTCTTCCCCTCCTGCTGGAACCGCGCCACCAGAGACGCCCACTCGCCTTGCTTCTCTTCTTGCTGCTCCATGTGCAGCAAAATGCATCAGCCGCCGGTCATCCGGAAGGTATCCCCCGTCGGACGGTTACGGTGCCAGCGGTCCGGAGGACGGGCCGCGACGCTTACGCCGAGACGCCCAGTTTGGCGCCCACGCGTTTGAGCGCCCCTCGCTGACTGGGATCAAGACCACTCGGCGGCTTCGCGGCCAGGTCTCGAAACCTGTCGAGGGTGCGGCGATGATAGTTCACCACCTCGCGCTTCTGGTCACCGCCTGGGCGCACCACAACCGCGCACTCCACATCCTTGTTGAGCTTGAATGCTCGGAGGAGGATCGACGCGTCGGCCTGGTTGATGCCCAACGCCTTCGCGATGTCTGCCTGGCTCATGGTGAACCCGGCCCCAACCGGATCGGCGATCACCATGGCGCTGGCCAGATCCGGGGATTCCCCATCGGCGGCCACGCGGACAGCCGCGGGCAGTTGACCCTCCAGCTTTGGGTCGAGGTGCTTCACCATGATTGCCAGAGTCGTCTGGATGCGTTCCAGGACGGACGCTTGCTGGCGTATCGCCTGCACCATCTCGACGAACCCTTCGCGGTAGGCGTCGGCTACTTCGGCCTGGATATCCTTGAGCGCATCCTTGACCTCGGCTTGAACGGGAAGCTGGTCGATGGCTTTCGACGAGATGTCGGCCGGGGGGGATCGGTCAGCCATTCTGGGTCCGCTTGCGCGGCGGAACAGCGGCCTTGGCCAGCGCCACGAGGCGATCCAGCTTGGCGGCCACGCGGGCGACGCGGGTCTCCCCGCCCGGAAGGCCACCCACCAGGGTCTGCGCAGCACGCACCGACGTGGCAGAGACGGGCCGTGCGCCTGCGGACGCTAGCCCGGTGGTCGGAAGCGGGCCCACCCGCCGAACCAATTCTTCAAATGTTGGTCGTGCCTTGGCCATGATCTTCCATCCTCGCGAGCGCTTCCCGTAACCCCTCTAACGTCTCGGAATCGAATACAAAGGGTATCAGGTTGGGTTCGAGGTTCCAACCGCGTGGCGTCGTCTCGGCACCCCCGAGTTGCCCGTAAAAGCCCCGCAATACCTCCCAGGTACCCAGGACGACGCCTGTTGCGCCCAGTTCCAGCGCCCGCGTCGCAATGAGCAAGAACATGAAGACACCCATCTCCTGGCCCCGTGCGTTGGGGGCCACCTCCAGGTAGTCGGTCCGATAGAAGGTCCCGTCCGGAAGGGTGATGGGTTTGTGCTTGGCGCTGCACCAGATACCGCGCACTTTGTCATCGGGACCGACGGCGACGAATACCTCAACCTTGCCGCTGGTGATCTCCGCCCACCGCCAGGACAGGTGCCAGTCGGTCGGTTTGCGAGCCGCTGGCCATTCGGCGTCGATCTCTTCCAGGTGGCTGCTGGTGAGATCGAGCACCCGGACCCGCCCGATCCCGGGCACGTTCCACGCGCGGGCAAGAAGGGCAGAAAGTAAGCGCCGGGGCCGAGGCATTCGGGCGGACGGCCATCCTAACGCCATCGCGCTGACGATCGCGGGCGGATGCGAGAACAACCGCAAGCGGTAGCGCGGGGATCTCGGTGACGGTGCGGCCCGCCACCGCGCCGGGCGGCAACGGCGACGCCATCGGGGTGCCGTACTCGCCCAAGGCGCGGCCCACGTGGACCTGCGAGACGGCGGCCATGAACAGCGCGTCCTGGAAGGAACCAAGCCAGAGGTGCAACGGGACCTGCCTGCTCGCGAAGCCGGGCCAATCGCCCTGGCGCGGAAGCTCCTGGTCGAAACCGTTGTCGACCGCGACCTTTTCAAGGCGCGTGATCGTGGCCGGCGCGAGAGGTGTGATCATGGGCTTGGCGGGGCTGCTGTCGACGCGCGACGCACAGATTTATGAAATCCGAGGCTCATGGACAGTCAATTCCAGTCTGCGCAGATGACCGCTTTGGGAACCCCGTCCTACCAACAAGGGCAATAGGCGGGCTAGATACGCCAATATCGATTTTGCCCGCGAAGGGGGGGCCTGAACGGTTACCGGGAAAGTATCCTTGCCCCAGCCCATCAGAGCCTCCGTTTCACCGTGCAGCCTTCAGGGCCTCAGGCATCGTCGCCGTCGGCTTTGTGGGCTTCGTCCGGGTCAGATCGTGGATCGCCTGCAGGTTCAGCCAGTACTTGGGTGACTGGCCGAACGCGCCTCCCAGAATCCAGGCGGTGTCCGGCGTGACGCCCCGCTTGCCGTTGATGATCTCGCTGATCCTCTGCATGGACATGCCCGTCCGCTCGTGGAACGTCGTCTGCGAGACGCCCAGCTCTTCGAGCATCTCTCGTAGGAATTCTCCCGGGTGAGGGGTAACGCGCCCGGGCAGTCGGCGGTTTGGGATGGATGCCATGTGTTGTCTCCAGTGCTACCTGTGGTTCGTGGTCAGTGGTAATCCGCGATCTCGACGTCGTGCGCGCCGCCGTCCCAACGGAAGCAGATGCGCCACTGGTCGTTGACGCGTATCGAGTGTTGCCCGGC
The DNA here is from genome assembly GCA_025350815.1 of Myxococcales bacterium. Classification (GTDB taxonomy): domain Bacteria; phylum Myxococcota_A; class Polyangia; order Fen-1088; family Fen-1088; genus JANXXE01. The sequence continues at coordinate 4,128 of JANXXE010000218.1, forward strand.
GCGATCGCCCTTCAACTTCTCCAGTCTGTTTGATGGCGGTTGTCGCAGGTCGTCGAGCTGCTCGGCAGCGTCGATGCTCACAAGCTTCCGGAACGCGCGATCCTGCACATCCGTCGAAAGTTGCCGCACGCGGGCACTGCTGGCGCCGGCCCAGAGGTCGGCCGTCCGAGTGTCCGCGAAGCTGTGAACCATCCACGAACGAGAATGGCGTTTTCATGGGTTCCGTGCAAGGGTGAACTTTCACCCCTTCCGTGAAACAATGATGACGATTCTAGCACCTCTGCGAGTGCTCTGACCGGCGGGCTGGGTCCGCCGCGATCGGGATCTACCGCAGCAGCCCGTACGAAGATCTGAATCCCTTGAGCTGCGCCTTGATCGGTGGGCGCGTCATGTGCGCGGGGCGCTGCGTCCGGGCGCCTGGGAGGCCTTGGTCCGGGCCAGATAGTCGACAATCATGCCCTCGCGAAGGGCGGCACTGCATACGAACGCTTGCTGTCGGCCCGTCATTTCCAACAGGGTGCGCAGGATAATTGCGCCACCGAGTATCGTGTCCGCGCGCCGCTCTTCCAGACCTGGCAGGCGCCCGATCTCGGCGATCGTCAGGCCCTTCAAGAGCTTCTCGATCGCTCGCAGTCCGGCAACGCTTAGCCAGGTTCCCCCGTCGGGACTGCGTTCCACGCCGGTATTGCTGGCCAGACGCGCCAGGGTTTTTGCCGTGCCCGAACTGAACGCCACGGTGCTGAATCCTTCGCGCTTCATGTCTGCCACAGCCGATTCGGCCACCGCCCGCACGCGCGCCTCCGTGGCCGCGCTGATCTCGTCGTCGCTGCACTCCCAGGACGATCGGCTTGTCCGCAGTCTTAGCACCCCTAGCTTCAGGGACGTGGCGAACAGGTAACCGTCCACATCACCGACGATGGCCTCTGTTGAGCCCCCACCCAGATCGAAGAGCGCGACCTTGCCATCGGCAAACGGTAATATCTGGCGGGCACCTTCGTAGATCAGGTGGGCTTCCTCGACGCCCTCGATGACACGAATGTCGAGTCCCAGTTGCAATTTCGCCGCCGCGACAAAGGCGGGCCCATTGCGCGCCTCGCGAAGGGCGCTGGTGCCGGCCGCAAGAATCGCTTCGGGCTGGTGACGGAAAGCAATGTCTCGCAAGCGGGCCAGTGCGGCCAAACCCCGCTCGAATGCGGCCGCCGGGATGACGCCTTCGCTCAGGGCCGACTCGCCCAGACGAACCATCTCTTTGGCCCGCGCGATTGTCGTTATGCGGCCTTCGTCTGACACCCCGACGACCACCAGGTGAAACGAGTTCGAGCCCACGTCCAGCGCCGCCACACAGATTGGGCGCGCTGCGGCCCGGAGGTTGGCCGGTCCACGCGCGATTGTTGGACGGCCGTGATAGTTCCGAATGCTGATATTCACGCTATTGAGCGTACAGGCGCCTTTGATTGCGGGCGTGACGTTTGGGTAACGTTGCGGCGACAAATTTCGGACAGACCGCCGTGCGGCAACCGGTTACGCCGGGCCTGAACACTCTTTGATGGGCGATGGCGCTGACGCGACCCTCAGCCCAGATTGTGGAACACCCGCTGAACGTCTTCGTCCTGTTCCAGCGCGTCGACCAGTTCCAGGATCTCGGTGGACTTGTCCTCGGGCAGCGACAACAGCGTCTGCGCGACGTACTCGGATTCGGCTGATTGTACGGCGATGCCGCGCGCTTCGATGGCGGCCTGCAGCTTGCCGAAGTCGCCGAAGGCGCCGCGGATGATCATCTGCGGCTCGCCCTTGTCGTTGGTCCCCTCGCCCATCTCTTCAAGGCCGTGGTCAATCAATTCCAGTTCCAGTGTCTCGACGTCCTTGCCGGCGAGGGCACCCGGGCCCAGGCGAAACACGCCCATGCGCTTGAACTGAAACGCGACGCTGCCCTCGGTGCCAAGGCCCCCGCCGTGGGTCTTGAACGCCGAACGCACGTTGGCAACCGTGCGCACGACGTTATTGGTCGCCGTCTCGACCATCAGCGCGATGCCGTGGGGCGCGTAACCTTCGTAAAGAACGATGTCGTAACTTTCGGCGCCCTGGCCGGACGCCTTCTTGATGGCGTTTTCGATCTTGTCCTTGGGCATGTTGGCTGCGCGCGCGTTTTGAATCACGCGGCGCAGGGCCGGGTTGGTGTCGGGACTTGGCCCGCCTGCCTTCACCGCGATGGCCAGATCCTTGCCGATGCGCGTGAACGCCTTGGCCATCTTGTCCCACCGCTTGAACATGGTGGCCTTGCGCGTCTCGAATATGCGTCCCATGACGCCGCCTTTTTAGCAGGGAAGTCGCTTCCAGGGGGGGTTTGGCGCCCTGCCCCCTACTGATTGGCCAGGAATCTCGACAGGTTCTCGTGCGCGCTTTTTACCGCGTGTTCCAGCGCCTCGGCCTCCAGCAGGGGCCGCTGCTGCGCCCGGAACTGCGCCTTGGGCTTCTGCACCGTCGCCTCGCCGGAAGCCACCAGCACCAGGCCGCGCGGGGGCTGGCTGATGACCAGTTCGACGGCACAGGTGGTTTCGACGTCGTCGCGGCCGCTGGCCAGTTCCAGTTTGCGAATCGTGCCGTCAACCACGTACGCCAGGCCCTGGTCTGAAACGTCGGCCACCCTGACGTTTGGTTCGCGTTGCAGCTGACTGATGACCGCGACCCGCATGCGCGCGCGAAACGCCGCCGTCGCAAGGCCCGTGCGATCACCCATGTTTCCGACGGCCACCGCCATCGGCCCGGGCCCCCGGCGCAGGGACACGGCCCGATGCCCGCCGCTGGCGGTCAGACTGTCCAGCGCCGCCAGCGCCGCCGTCGCCCGCCGCCGCACCAGCATCGATTCGTCCGATCGTGCGCGCAGAAGCACGGCCCGCGCCTGCACGCCGCCGGGATCACCGCCCGGGTTCTTGGCCAGAAGCTCGACCACGAAACTGCGCACCAACGGCTCGGGATCAGCTTCGGCGGCACGCCCCAGCGCCGCCAAAGCGCGCGCATCCCGGGTGCGGGCCAGCAACGCCGCCGCCTGCAGGCGCACCTTGTACGAATGCCCGGTGACCAGGTTGTCCGCCAAACGCGCCACCGCATCCATGCCCCAGGCGGGCCTCCGCACCAACAACAAGCCCAGTAACAGCCCCAGCAGGCGGACCGTCGCCCGGCCGGGGCCACGTCCGATCAGAAGCGATACTCCAGACCCATGCGCGCCGACGTCGGCGGCAGGCGACCCGCCGGTTGTCCCCAGAAGGGCCCGTCTTGTTCGATGTAGTCGGTCGTCGTCCGCAGCGCCAGGACGTTGAAGATGTCCGCGAATACCTGGACATTCTGCCCGATCAGCGGCTTGAGGTTGAAGCGCGCCTGCAGATTCAGCGATGAAAGGTCCGGGGTCCGCAACTCGACGTCGTCGTCAGGATTGAGATTGCCGCGCGAATCGAAGCCGCGCTTGGCGGTGAACCGGCTGTAGTCCTGGTACACAGAATCGAACGAAAACCGATTGTAGGGCCGGCCGCTGATGAATTCGTAGACCACACCTGCCGAGACCCACGGACGAAAATGGTAGTTGGCCTGCAGACGGATGTCATGCCGCACGTCAGCCGGCAGCGGGCCGTAGTAATAGGCACTCTGGCCCGGGTTATCGAGGAAGGCTGTCGCAAAACTGCTGTCGTCCGTGCCCTCCGTGCGCGACCACGTGTACGACGCCATCACCTTCAACAAACCCTCCTTCTTCCGAAGCGTCGTCGTCAGTCCCTTGTAGCGGCGCTGGGCGGCCTCGGGCGTCTGCAGATCAAACACGAATTCGCTGCGCCCACTGCGGAAGTTGGATTCACGGCGCAGACCGGTTCCCCCCTGGTTCCAGATGGCATTCGTCTCGACGTCCTCCCATTGGTGCACGAACTTTCGGTAGATGAAATCGGCACCCAGGCTGATGCCGGTCAGGATCTCTCGCTCGAAGCCAAGGGTGTATTCCCACACGCGGGGCGGGCGCAGCGGTGACGTGCAGCGCGAGCCATCGGGATTCACGCCCTCAGGACCGCAAGGCAGACCCGCGGTGGTTCCGGAATTCCCACCCGAACTTATACAGTTACGCACATACGCCTGAACCTCCGGATCCCAGTTGCAGGTCTTCCTGTACAGCGACCGTGAGGTGAATTTCGCGAGCGCCAGGAAGCCCGTGTCCACGTAGTTGTTAACACTGCTGCGGACCACCGTTCGGCCGTCGTGGGTGGCATCCCAGACCGCCGACAGATGCGGCGAAAAGGCGGTGATGTTCGTGACCTTGGTGTGCCTGTCGTCCTCCGAATGCCCCAGATGCATCGCGACGCCGGGTGTGATCGTCAGGTAGCGCGTCGGCTTCCAGGCGTCGTTCAGGAAGACCAGCGATTCAGATCCGGTGACCACCGACCGCAACCAACCCGGGCGGCATTCCCCTTGCGACAGTTTGGGGTCATTGGCACAAACCACCGTTTGGTTGTACGGCTCCGAGCCGAGGGTCCGCAGGATTCCATCGCCAGGGACAGTGCTGGCCGATGGACTGCTCATACCCAGGTAACGCGCGCCCAGCTTCAACGCGTGGTTGCCAAAACCCTTCGTGTCCTTGAACCACTCCAGGTGGCCCGACAGCTCGAAGGTGCGGCGGTACTGGACAGATTGCGACGAGTAGTTCTGGCGCGAGATGCCGGTGGCCAGATCCCGCTGGGGCGCGATATTCGCGCACTGCCCAGGATCCCACAGACAAGATTCGGGCCCGACGTCAAAGTACATCTCCTGGTAGCCCGCGCGGCTGACCAAGAACAGGTTGTCGGTCAGCAGCGATTGCCAGCTCAGACCAAGAAAACGCGTGCTCTGGTACTGGCGAGCCTCGGCTTCCGGCTCGACCAGGTAACTCTGAATTTCGTTGCGGAAGTCCCCCGGGGAGAAGATGCCCTTCAACTCGATCTTGTTCCGCGGTGTGGCCTGCCAGGTCAGCTTGGCGATGGTGTTGAGGCCCAGGACGGAAAACGGCGGATGGTCGGGAAATCGGCTGTCTCGCGGCAACGTGAAAACGCTGTTGATTCCTTCAGCCGAAACGAAGAACCAGATCTTGTCCTTCTGGATCGGACCACCCACGTTGACACTGGCGCTCATCCCGCGGTTCGTCCCGATGTCCCGGGCGTCCTTGAAGAAGCGCAGATGCTGATCCGTGTACGTCAGGGTGCCGTCCGCCTCGAAGCGGTTCGAACCTGATTTCGTGACGATGTTGGTCAGGCCGCCGGTGACGCTGGAATTCTCGGCGCCGAAAGCCGCGGTCTGGACCTCGACCTGGGCCATGGCGTCGAAGCTGAAGTTCTGCCCGAACGTGTGTGTCACCGGATCGGTGGTTTGAAATCCGTCGACGCTGTAACTGTTCGCGAAATAGGTTCCGCCCCGAACGTTGGGATTTCCCGTGCCACCCAGGTCCGACACGCCGGCGGTCAACGCCGCCACACCCTGGTAATCGCGGCTGGTCAACGGCAGCTCGTTGACGAAATCCTGGTCAAACGTTTCGCCTATCGAACTGCGCGTGGTGTTCACGACAGGGGCCTTCTCGACTATCTTGATCTCCTCGACCGAGGTCTCGACCTCCATGATCAGATCGATGTCGATGGTCGCGTTGATCATGATGCCGACCTCCGGCTGCGTGACCGTGCGCAACTTGGGCGCTGACGCCGTCACGGAAAACTTGCCCGGCGCCAGGCCATTGAAACGAAAACCACCGTCGTCCGCCGTCGTCGTCGTCTTGGGTCCGCCGATCTGCGTCGGGGACATAATTGTGATTGCCACGCCCCGGATGGGCACGCCTGTCTGGTCGTAGACGTGGCCGGTCAGTGAACCGACCGTCTGGCCGAACGCCAGGCCCGGCAAGAACAGACCGACCGCCACCAGCACGCGAAGAACCTTCGTCATGACCGCATGTCTCCTAGTTGGGCGTGTAGTTGTCCGGCCACGCGCAGACCTGAACGCTGCCCGCGTCAAGACAGGTCTGGCCGTCGCCAATGTCCCTGGTCTCCATCCCGACCTTGACCGGCGCCGCGCACTGCTTGGAATCCGCCCGGCTGGGATCCATCGCGTCGCTGAGGTTCAAGTCGCAATTCTTCAAACAGACTTCGACACCAAGAAAACAGCGGTAACCGGACAACTCGCCACAGCGGGTGTCCACGAATTCCGTCGGCTTCTTGCCCATGTTCTCCATCGCCCGTAAATTGAGGCCCCGGCAACGTCGGTAACAAAACCCGGCGAAACAGCTGGAACCCAGATCAGACAGCCCGTCCTTCTCGCTGCTGCACTGGGCGATCCCCGGCCCGCAAGGCTGCCCGTAGCCCACGAACGGGGCGTCGCAATAACAGGTGTCCTTGTTGCATTCGAGGCCAAGCGGCGTGCATGCCGGATCGCCCTTGGGATCCTGAATCATGTCGTTCTCGTTGTCGGGATTTTCCGGATTCGGCACGAATTTCCCGCAGCGATCGACCGAACTGCCAGGACCCGTCTGGATCTTCTTGCGCGGGTACGAACACGGCAGAAACGTGCCCCGCAGGGGTGAATTCTTGACCACCGTCGGCCGCCACGGCGACGTGTGGCCGGGATCCACGTCGTCGAGCGACTTGATACCCTCTATCTTGTAATCGGGATAAACGCGCAGATCCCACATCCACCGAATGGGCGAATACCCGAAACCATCATTGGGGAAATGGCGGGGCCGGCCACGCGACAGGATGTTGTCGGGCAGGCGCGTGATGTTGGGCGCCGCCCCCGTCTGATCGTCCGTATAGATGGCCGGGATGACCATCTTGGACACCGGCACGACAAGCTTCGTCTGCTCGGTCGCGTCCTGACCGACGACGATACGGGATACGTCGAAGGTGTCGACGCGGTCGCTGTCGGAATTGACGACGACGCCCGCCCCCCCGTTGGTGGGCCCGTAAAGCAACTGGCCGGTGGTGCCACCCAGGGTTTCCCAGCCGTTCGCCAGAAAACAAAATGTCAGCTTGCGCCGGTACCACAGCTCGATGATGGGGCGAAAGACCGGCCGATCGGTCACGCCGCGCGGAACATAGGTCCTTTCATCGACGATCGGGCAATTGATGACCTTGCCCGTCGTGCGCTTCTTGAACTTCTTCGAATCCAGTGCCCGCTGCAACGTGCCGGCGTGCTTGATCGCGTCCGGATCGTAACCATCGGGAACTGTCACCTCGATGACTTCCCATAGACCCGTGTAGGGATTGTTGACCGCGGTGTTTTCGGGCGACACATTTACAATCGGCCGCTGGTAATCCGCGCTGCCGCCGCGCAGCGGGTCCGATAGATAGTCGCGCTGCCGCAACGGATAAGGACGCTTCTTCTGGGCCGCGTTCAGCTGGGCGCAGGCCACCGGGTCCGCGCCCACGGGACAAAAATCCTTGGGGTTTGGGCTAAGCACCCTTTTGCCGCCTGGCATGACGTCTGATCCATCCCGGGTCAGGCGTACCGGGGTGGAAAACAGCGGCACGCCGTCGGGGCGGAAGAAGAAGTACATCGGCTGCACCAGCGCCGCCTTGGGCTCGCCGGTGCGCGGATCGCCAATCGTGGGAACCGCGCCAAAGTCGTAATACTCGGCCCGCTCGCCGTCGAGAAAACCTGCCTGCGGCCCGATCTGATCGGGCAAGGCGGTCACCGACGGGTCGCCGCCGGGCAGTTTGTTCTTGTCGTAGACCGACGTCAGATCGAGGACGCCGAATGCGTCGTCCGAGAATTCCTCGCTGCATCCCGTGGCCCCAACGATGAGCCCGAGTCCCAGACTTGCGACGGCGACGGACAGAACCAGGCCTGGTGGTCGTTTCTGCATTCCCCTCTCCGTTTCTCTGACCTGGTAGAAGACACCCGAAACCGTCACTTGGGCAAGGTCACTTGGGCCACGTCACTTGGGCCAAACCGGCACCCAGGCCCCGGCTGCCAGCGCGGTCACACCCGGCTCGATGACCAGCAGGCCGTCAGCGCGGGCCATGGCCACCAGATCGCCCGAGCCCTGCGATGGCAGGGGCCGGACGATTGCCTGCAACGTGCCGGCCGCGGTCGCAAGCTGCGCCGGCAAGAAAACCGTCAGAGGCACCTTGCGCTGACTGAAATCCTCGCCCAGCTGGGCATGCGCACACGGCAGCCCGACGGTCACGGGCGCGATGCCGCCCAGCAAGTCCAGCGCCGGTCGCACGAACAGCGCAAAGGTGACCAGCGTCGACAGGGGATTGCCAGGCAGGCCGAAAAACGGTTTGCCGCGCAGAAATCCGAACACGAGTGGCCGGCCGGGACGGATGTCGACGCCGTCGAACACGATGCGCGCGCCGAGATCAGACAGCGCCTTCTCGACAAAGTCGTACTTGCCCATCGACACACCGCCGCTGAGCAACAGCAGATCGGCCTTGTCAATCGCCCCGGCCAGCAAGGCCCGCAGCGACGCCAGATTGTCGCGGGCGATCGGCAACGCGATGGGTATGCCGCCGGCCTGCACCACCTGCGCCGCCAGCGAATGCAGGTTTGAATTGCGAATCTGCGCGATGCCCGGCGTCTGGTCGACCGCGACCAGCTCGTCGCCGGTGGTGATGATGGCCACCTTCGGGCGGGCCACGACCCGCGGCCGCGCGCACCCCAGCGACGCTGCCAGCGCCATGGCCGCCGGATCCAGCCGCCGGCCGCCAGGAAACGCAGGCTGTCCGGCGCGAATCTCGCTGCCCCGACCCACCACATTCTCGCGCGCCGCCACCGGCCGCTTGATGGACACCAAAGTGCCCCCACCGACGGGGCGCTCGGTGTACTCGACCATCACCACTGCGTCGGCACCTGCGGGCAACGGCGCACCGGTCATGATCTCCACGCACTGTCCCGGACCGACCTGACCGGCGAACACCTGGCCGGGCGGGGCCTCGCCGATGATCGCCAGCGACACGGGCGCGCCAGCCGCCGCCGCGACATCGACGCTGCGCACGGCAAATCCATCCCGGGTCACGCGGTCAAACGGCGGCTGATCACGATCGGCCAGCACGGCGCTGACCAGCACCCGCCCCGCGGCGTCATCGAGAGCGACCTCCTCGACCGCCGCAACCACGCCGGCCGCGCCGATCTCTTGCAGGACGACACTGCGGGCATTGTGAAAGGGAAGCGACATTAGGCCTGGATCCCGATGCTGGCCGGACATGATACTGCGAACGCGTCTGCGCGACGCAGAAAGTGTGACCCTCCTTTGTCAAACGAAACCCGGCTGGTGCCCCCCGACCAGCCCGGCACAGACGCCATTTTCGACCGCTTCGTCAGCCACGTATCGGCCCTGGGCCTGTCGCTGTACCCGGCGCAGGAAGAGGCGTTGTTCGAGCTGCTGGCGGGCAAGCACGTCATCATGGCCACCCCCACGGGGTCGGGAAAGTCGCTGATTGCGATGGCCTTTCTGTACAAGGCCCTGTGCGAGGGCAAGACGGGCTTTTACAGCTGCCCTGTGAAGGCCCTGGTCAACGAGAAGTTCTTCTCGCTGTGCGAAACCTTCGGCCCCCAGAACGTCGGCCTGGTCACGGGCGACGCCACGGTCAACCGCACGGCACCCATTCTGTGCGGCACCGCCGAGATCCTGTCGAACCTGTGCCTGCGCAGCCAGGCGCCGCCCGCGGACCACGTGGTTATGGACGAATTTCACTATTACGGCGACAAGGATCGCGGGATTGCCTGGCAATTGCCCCTGCTGACGCTGCCGCGCGCGACCTTCCTGTTGATGTCCGCCACCCTGGGGGACACACGGACCATCGAGACGCAGATCGAATCCTTTACGGGGCGCCCGGTGGCAAGCGTGCGCGGGGCGCAACGGCCCGTACCGCTGTCCTTTGAATACCGGGACACGCCCCTGCACGAAACCATCGCCGAACTCATCAAGGAGAATCGCGCCCCGGTCTATCTGGTGAACTTCACCCAGCGCGCCGCCGCCGAGGAAGTCCAGAACCTGATGAGCGTCGACATCTGCAGCAAGCCCGAAAAGGAGGCCATCCGCGCCGCGCTGGCCACCGAGCGTTTCGACAGTCCATACGGAAAAGATCTTCAGCGCTTCGTCCGGCACGGCATCGGGTTGCACCACGCAGGCCTGCTGCCGCGCTACCGGCGGTTGGTCGAACGGCTGGCGCAAAAGGGCCTGCTGAAGATCGTCAGCGGCACCGACACGCTGGGCGTGGGCGTGAACATTCCCATTCGCACGGTGTTGTTCACGCAGCTGTGCAAGTACGACGGCCAGAAGGACGGCATTCTGGGCGTGCGCGAATTTCTGCAGATCGCCGGCCGGGCCGGCCGCAAGGGCTTTGACGATCAGGGATGGGTCGTCGCGCAGGCGCCCGCGCACACGATCGAGAACAAGCGCCTGGCCGCCAAGGCCGCCTCCGGCAAGAAGGTCCACATGCAGAAGCCGCCGCAGAAGGGCTACGTCCACTGGGACCGCGGCACCTTCGATCGCCTGGTCGCCGGAACGCCCGAGCCGCTGGAATCGCGTTTTGCGGTCAGCCACGGCCTGCTGCTGGGTCTTCTGCAGGGCGAGACGGGCGATCCCGGGCACGGCGGGGGTTACGGCCGGCTGCTGCAGATCATCGCCACCTGTCACGACAGTGACAACGCCAAGCGCCGCCACCGCCGCGCAGCCGCCACATGCTTTCGCACCCTGCGCACAGCCGGCCTGGTGGACGTCGTGCGCGACCAGCACGCGCGCTGTCCCCGCCCCGTTCCCCATGCGTCGTTGCAACGCGATTTCTCGCTGAACCAGACGCTGTCCCTGTACCTGGTTGCGACGCTGGAACAACTGGACCCCGCGTCGGAAACCTACGGCGTCGACGTCCTGTCACTGGTCGAGGCGATTTTGGACAATCCGCGCCCGGTCCTGATGGCGCAGTTGGATCGTCTGAAGACCGAGAAAATGGACGAACTGAAAGCCCAGGGCGTCGAGTACGAAAAGCGCATCGAGGAACTGGACGCCCTGGAATGGCCGAAGCCCAACCGCGACTTCATCTACAACACCTTCAACGAATTCGCCGACCACCATCCCTGGGTGGGCGAGCAGAACATCGCACCGAAATCCGTCGCGCGCGAGATGGTCGAACGTTTCTGCAGCTTTCACGACTACGTCCGCGACTACGGCTTGCAGCGCACCGAGGGCGTGCTGCTGCGCTACCTGTCGGATGCTTACAAGACACTGGCGCAGTCCGTGCCGACGCGCTTTCGGACCGAACCGGTCGAAGAACTGTCGGCCTCGCTGGGCGCCATCTTGCGTACCGTGGATGCAAGTCTGCTGGAGGAATGGGAAAGCCTGCAGCAAGAAGGCGGCGCCGCGCGCGGCACGCACGAGGCGGTTGTCACCAGGCCCCGTCCGGCTGATCCCGCCGCCGATCCGCGCGCGTTCGCGGCCCGGGTGCGGGCCGAGTTGCACCGACTGCTCGGCGCGCTTGCCCGCAAAGACTACGCCGACGCACTGGCCGCCCTGCGCCCGGGCGAGGCCGAGGATGGCCGGGACTGGACACCCGATCGTTTGTCAGCGGCGCTGGCGGCGTTTTACGAGGAACACAGCGCCATCGTCACCACGCCGGCCGCCCGCAACCCCCGCCACACGTTGATCCGCCCCGCGGGCCCGCGCCGCTGGGACGTCGAGCAACGCATCGTCGACCCCGAAGGCCACGACGATTGGGCCATCTACGGGCACATCGACCTGTCCGGGCCCGCCTCCGTTTCGGGCGAGACGTCGGACACCGGGCCGCTGTTACAACTGCGCCGCCTGGGCAGCTAGATCATTCGTCGTCATAGAACAGCGAATCGCGCTTGCTCAGGAACGAATCGATGACCTTCTTGGCCTCTTCCGTCAGGTCGACGAATCTGAGGCCCATGCCGTGTGCGCCGTCGACGCGGTTCAGCGACGAACTTTCGCGGACCCAGCGCACCTCGGTTTCGACCTCGACCGAATCGGTGCGACCGGGCAGCGTGAACTTGATCTTGATTCGATCCCCCACCTTGCGCATCTGGTGGGTCGCAACGAACAGGCCGCCGCTACTGATGTCTTGCGTCAGACCTGTGTAGAAGTTGCTGTCGGTTTCGAATCCAACCTCGACCTCCAGATCAAAACGCGGACTCGCGCGCCGATCAGCGGGTGAGGACTCTGCTGCTGCTTTTGCTGGTGAGGTAGACACGCAAAAGGGATCGGCGGGTCCCCGGCGCGGCTTTAGGGGATTCTATCGCGCGACGCGCTTAAGGTCTTTCCCGCTCGATACGAAAGTCGAACCGCCCCAAAAAGGGCACCCCGGTGACGAACGCCCGCGATGAACTGTGGCTGAAGCGGCGAACGTCGTCCTTGGTGCACGGCCCGACAAAGCCGAGACCCTTGATGGGGTCGAACCGGACCTTGTCGGCGCCGAGAATCTTCTGGAATGCGTAGCAGGTGGAATAGCGCGCGTCGATGATCCCCAGCACCGGAACGGCCGATCGGCGAACGACGTTGATGTAGTCGAAGTCGAAGGTCTTGGCGCCGTCGGAGGGCGCGGAAATGCCGGGACCATCGATGAAGACCAGGGTGTAGGGACGCTCGGGAACATCCTTGTAGCCGACGCCGCGAAACATGGACCAGGTGTATTCGCACCGCGGCCTGAGAACAAAATCCACGTACGGTGCAAGCTCGTCGGGCAGCAGGCTTTTCGACAACTGGTACCACTGGTCGATGTCCTCTAGGGACGTCAGCCGGCCGCGCGGGCCGCCGTCCTTCGCGTTTCGCGCCAGCGCCGCGGCCAGGATCAAGGTCGAGATGCCGGTTCCACACTCGAGCACTTCAACGGGCTTCAACCTGCGCACGGTTTCGTAAAGACACCAGTAGTCCGCGTACTGGCAGCCGGTGGAATTGCTGCGTTCCTTGTAGGCCTCGAGCAGCCGCCACACGGGTTCCTGCGCCAGCGCTGATCGGGCCTGCCGTTCAGCGCGATTTCTGAACACCTGAAGCACGCGTTCGACCGCGCCGGACAAGGTCATCGACACCACGATACACCGCCAAACCCCCGGTAGTCATTGGTTCTTTGGGCCACGCGGTGTACTCTTTTCGCGCTCGCATGCCCAAGGTTGAACTCGTCGAGGTCCAGGAAAACATTTCGATTCTCGAGGCATTGCGGGTGATGAACCTGGCGGCGCGGGGCGGCGGTCCGACCGGAATCGTCGTCGTGGTCGACAAGGACCGCGCCCTACGCGGGGTCATGACGGACGGTGATGTCCGCCGGGCCTTGACGTCGGGGGTGGCGCTGGATGCGCCGGTGTCCGGCGTGATGGTGAAGAATCCCATCTTCGTGCGCGCCGGTCTCGATCCGGTCGAGATGATGCGGGTCATGCTGGCCCAGGTGAAGGCCAGCGGTCGTATCAGGGACACCAAGGTCGATCAACTGCTGGTGGTCGACGAGGCGTCGCGGCCCGTGGATGTGGTGGGCCTAGTCGATCTGGTGCGGGAATCTGATTCCCGCTTCCGCACCGTATGCGTCGTCGGCATGGGCTTCGTCGGTTTGACCCTGGCGGTCAGTCTGGCCGAATGCGGATTCCTGGTGCGCGGGATCGAGAAGAATCCCGACATCCGGGCCCGGCTGCGCGCCGGCGAGCCGCATTTCCACGAAGTTGGTCTGCCGCCGTTGTTGCGCCACCACGTCGGCAAGGAAACCCTGGTCATCGCCGATGGTTTCCAGGCGGGCGCAGCCGACGTGTACATCGTCACCGTGGGCACCCCCGTGGGCGCGGACCACCAGCCGCGCCTCGACGACGTGCGCGCGGCGGCGGCCGACATCGGCGCATGCCTGAAAAAGGGCGATCTGGTCGTGTTGCGCTCGACCGTGCCGGTCGGCACCTGCCGCGAGGTCGTCGCCCCCATTCTCAGCGAAACATCGGGCCTCAAGGTGGGCGTCGACTATTCGCTGGCTTTCGCACCCGAACGCACCGTCGAGGGCCGCGCCCTTGAGGAATGCCGGACCATTCCCCAGATCATCGGTGGCATCGACGAAAGCAGCGTGCGCCGCGCCGCCAGTCTGTTCACGAATCTGACCGCCACCGTGGTGCGGGTTTCCAGCCTGGAAGCGGCCGAAATGGCCAAGCTGGTCAACAACACCTACCGCGATTTTCGCTTCTCATTCTCGAACGAGCTGGCGCTTGCCTGCGATCCGATGAACATCGACGTGGTCGAGGTCATCCAGGCGGCGAACGAAGGCTATCCCCGCGATCCCGTGCCCCTGCCCAGCCCCGGCGTCGGGGGTCCGTGTCTGACCAAGGATCCCCACATCTTCGCCGCCAGCGCCGCGAAGTTCGGCGCCACCGCGACGCTGGCGCAGGCCGGACGGCGCGTTCACGAGCGCATGCCCATTCACATGGCGGACAAGATCCGACGATTCTTGCAGCGCTCGGGCAAGGATCCCCGCACCTGTCGCCTGTTCATATTGGGCCTGGCCTTCAAGGGCGAGCCCGAGACCTCGGACATTCGCGATTCCCCCGCCGTCGATCTGATTCGGCACGAAAAGGGTCAGTGGCAACAGATCGTTGCCTACGACGCCATCGTATCGGATGCGGATTTCAGGCAACTCGGAATCGGACGCGCCACGCGCGAGGACGGTTTTGCGGGTGCCGATGTGGCCGTCGTGATGAACAACCACCAATCGCTCAAGCAGATCGACCTGTTCAAGGTGCTACCCACCATGCGCGGTCCGGCGTTCTTCCTGGATGGCTGGAAGGTGTTCTCGCGGCGAGACGTTGAAAGCGTCGCCGGAATTACCTACGGAAATTTGAGCCAGGGTTGACGGACACGCCGACCCAGGATGTTTTCGCTGCGATCCTTGCCGGGGGACGTGGCGAACGTCTGTGGCCGCTGACCCGTCTGGCGCGACCGAAGCCGCTGTTGCGTCTGGATGGGGATGGGAATGGGAATGGGAATGACAGCCTGCTTGGGCAGGCCATCGCACGTCTTGAAGCCGCGGGCATCCCGAGAAACCGCCAGCGCATCGTCAGCGAGCTGCGGCACGCCACGGCCCTGCGGCAAGACAGCCCCGACGTCGAACTTCTGCTCGAACCCAGGGGCTTCAACACCGCACATTCGGTCGCCCTGGCCGCCCTCGCCGCCGCACGCGAAGCGCCTGATCCGATTCTGGTCGTGGTGCCGTCGGATCATGTCATTCGCGAACCAGGACCCCTGGTCGCCGCCATCGCCGACGGCATCGCGTGCGCCCGCAGCGCGCGGCGCCTGACGGTGTTCGGTGTGGCCCCGACCGGCGCGTCGACCGCCTACGGGCATCTGCGCGCAGGCGCACGGCTCGGCGCGGGCCCAGCATCGGCGCTGACTGAATACGTCGAAAAACCCGTACCGGAGCGCGCAGCCCAGATGTCCGCCTCGGGCGCCTACCTGTGGAACTGCGGGAATTTCGTTTTCCCGGTGCGCGAGCTGCTGGACGCCTTCCGCCGGTTTCAGCCCGAGATCCTTGCGGCCGCGACCGCGATCGACACCATCTTGCGCGCATCGCCCGACAAGCTGGCCACGGCCGAACAGGCCTACGCCGCAGGCCCCCACGTTTCCGTTGACCACGCCATCATGGAGCCAGCCGCGGCGGCGAACCTATGCGCGGTCATCCCGGTCGATCTCAAGCGCATCGACGCGGGAAATCTGGATTCACTGGGCGCGCTGTTCCCGGCGGACGCCCAGGGCAACACCGCTTCGGGCCCGGCGCTATTCCTGGATTCACAAGGCTGTTTCTCGACGACCAAGGGCCCCCTCGTGGCCGTTCTGGGACTGCAAAACGTGGTGGTGACGGTGGAGAATGACGTGGTGCTGGTCTGCCACCGCGACCGCGCCGGGGACGTGCGTCCCGTCCTGGCCGCCCTCAAGACACGTTCGCGCGGGGATTTGCTGTGAGTGTCGGGTGACGCCCCCATCCCTCGCCTACACGCACGTCGTGTTCGACTTTGACGGAACCTTGGTCGATTCGCTGCGCACAAAGGTGTCGAACGCGGGCGAGTTATTCGCCGAACGCTACGGCGCCGACCGGGACCTGGTGGCGCGGCGCTATTACTTTCATTCCGGGATTGCACGAAGGCTGCTGTTCGAACGCATCGCCGAGGATGTCCTTGCGCGCGGCTTGACCGAGACCGAATACCAGGATCTGGATCAGGTGTTTACACGTCTGAATCTGGAACGGGCCGGCGCCGCGCCGCCCTGGCCCGCGGTTCCTGCGGTGCTTGCACAGCTGGCTGCGTCGGGGGTCACGATGGCGGTGTCGAGTTCAGCGCCCGAGCATGACCTGGCACCGCGCGTGCGGGCCTCAGGCCTCGGGGACTTTTTCGGCCCTGTCCTTGCCTCGCGCGATGGGTTTCGCAAGGGGCCTGATCATGTCGCGTCGCTGGAAAAGCTGTGGAAAGTCGAACGCGGACACTTTCTCAGCGTCGGTGACGAACTGGCTGACGCGCGGCTTGCGGCTGCGGCGCGTGTTGATTGCGCGCTGGTCAGCCACACCATCACGCCCGCCGAGGCCGCCACTGGACCGTCGGAGGCGCGACCCCGCTTCATCTTGACGACCTTCGATGAACTGCTGACAATCGTCGGTTCACAAAACCCATGACCGCCACCACCGACAGACCGATCGTCATCGCCGCGGGAACCGGTTTCGTGGTGCGGAACTACCTGCTTGGCAAGTGCCTGACCAAGCTGCAGGAACGGCACCCCGTCGTGGCGCTGTCACCCATGGCGGACAATCCCGGATTTCGCCAGGTCATGAACGAACGTGGCGTGCGCGTCGAGCCCCTGCCCGCGCCGCACGTCCACAAGTCCTGGGGCCGCGTCCGGCGCTGGCGCGGCCGCTTGCACGCGGGCTGGGTGGACAACGAAACCTGGGCATTGAAGTATTCCGCCGAAAAATATCTGGCTGCGAAACCTGACTACAGCCCCACGCGCTTCGAAGCGTTCTACCGCGATCTGGCGCAGTGGACGGCCGCGCGCCTCGCCAGCCCGCGGACGTTGACGCTGATCGATCGCGCGGAGGATCACTATGCGCTGCAGACCGCGGACGCCGCGCAGTACCGCAAGCTGTTCGGCACCCTGCGCCCCAAGCTGGTGTTTTCACCCGCGCCGCTCATTTCCGAGGAATGGCTGCCTATACAGGTCGCGCGGGAAATGGGCATCCCGACGGTGCTGTCCGTCTTGTCGTGGGACAATCTGTCCAGCAAGGGCCGCATGCCCCTGCCTTGCTCGGCTTTTCTGGTCTGGAGCGAACACATGCGCCAGGAACTTCTTGCGTACTACCCCGATGTGCGCGCGGACCAGATCACGATCACTGGCCCGCCGCAGTTCGATTTCTATTTCGATTCCGCCTTCCAGCAGACGCGCGCCGCCTTCTTCGCCTCACTGGGGCTGGATCCCGGGCGACCACTCATCGTCTACGCCGGGGTGACGCCCGGCCTGATGCCCGACGAGCCCCGGGTCGTCGAGGGCTTGCTGGCGGCCATCCGCAGCGGGGCTGTACCGGGGAACCCGCAGCTGCACCTGCGTTTGCACCCGAAGGACGGTGGCGAGCGGTATCAGGAGCTGCGTTCACGCTGGCCGGAGGTGACCTTCACCATTCCGGGACAAAGAAGCGGCGGCCAGCTGAAGAACTGGGCACCCGACAACGAAGATCTGCGGCTACTCGTGAACACCGTTCGTCACGGCGACGTTCATATCAACGTGGCGTCCACCATGACCGTCGATGCGGCGATCATGGGGCGACCCGTGGTCAACGTGCGCTTCGACTTTCGTCCCCCGACAGCGCCGCGATCCTGGGGACTGTGTATTTACGATCAAACCCACTACCGCCCGTTGCTCAAGACGAACGGCATGCGCGTTGCCGAAAGCCCCGAAGAACTGGTCCAACACGTGCGCACCTATTTGCAAAACCCGACGCTGGATGAGGCCGGCCGCCGCAAGATTGTCGAGCTGGTCTGCGGCAAGGTAGACGGCCACTCAGGCGAGCGAGTGGCCACAAGACTCGACGAGCTGTGCGGTGCGAGCCCCGCGCCGGGCCGGTCGTGACGGACAGAGTTCGACCGGGCGACAGAAGACCCCGGGTCGTGATGCTGGGCGCCGCCGGTTGGTCGGTGCGGAACTACCTTGCCAATCCTGGCTTCCAGGCTTTCTTGCGCGACAACGATGTAACGTTTTGGTCCCCCGCGTGGCAGGAACTGGCCAAACTGGACGCGTTCAAGGGGCGCGCGTCCTTTGCCCCCCTGTCCGTGTGGCAGCCGCAGGGCTGGCGCCGCCGGGGCCTGTCGTTCGTGCATGCCTATTACGGGTACAAGCAACAGAGTCGGAATCTGCTGCAGAAGCTTGAGATCTCTGCGGTGTCGGCCCGCCGAGCGGGCCTGTTGAAGGGGCTGTACGCGCGCGGCGTGCACCGCGGCGCCTGGCTTGGCAGCCAGGTTCTTCCGGTCTCAACGGTGGAAGCGGTCGAGAGGTTTCTGGCGGCCCACGCGCCCGGCCTGGTCGCCGAGTACGAGTCGCGTCTGCGGGCCAGCCAGCCCGACCTGATGTTTTCGACTACCCCGCAGGCCAATCACATGGAATGGCCGGCCGCCCTCGCCGCCAGACGCCTTGGGATCCCCGTCGTCGCCCAGATCTCATCCTGGGACAATCTCAGCTCGAAGGGGCACTTCGCCATCGAGTACCAGCGCTACCTCGCCTGGTCGGACGTGATGGTGCGTGACCTAATGCGGGATTTCGCAGTCGCCCGCGAGGACATCCAGGTCACGGGGGCACCGGGTTTTGATTTCTATTTCCAGCCGGAATTTCAGGAAAGCCGTGAGGCTTTTGCCGCGCGCCAGGGACTGGACCCCGCCCGGCCGATCATTCTTTACGCCGCCGTGACGCCCGGTCTGTTTCCGAACGAGCCGCACATGGTGGCCTTGCTACTGGACGCGATCCGAGCCGGCGACCTGCCCCGCGAGGCCCAGGTCCTGCTGCGCCTTCACCCCAAGGATCCCGGGACGCGCTGGCAGTCCCTTGACGGCCGTTACCCCGAGCTTCGCGCCTGCGTGCCCAACACCGCCGGCGATCTGCGCCAGTGGATTCCGGACGAAAGCATCATCCGCGACCAGGTGTCGTGCGTTCGGCACGGCGACGTGCATGTGAATGCCGCATCGACCATGATCATCGACGCCTCGATTCTCGACAGACCGGTGGTCAGCGTGGCGTTCGATGCCGTCGAACCCACCTTCTCGAAATACATTCGGGGCTATTACGACTACCCGCACCTGGTTCCGGTGGTCAGGGCGGGTGCCTCTCGTCTCGTGTCGACGGGGCCTGAGCTCATCGGCGAAATCGACAACTATCTACGCGATCCATCGCGTGATCGCGCGGGACGGAGGGCGATCGTCACCATGCAGACAGGGGATTGCGACGGCCAGGCGGCCGCGCGCGTCGCTGCGGCGCTGACGTCGATGCTATGAAGTTACCTGACCGGAAGGTGCCGACGCCCCACGGACAGCGCCAGCCGGTCAGCGGGACTGGCCGGGCTCGGGGCCTTCTTGGGCGCAGCACCTGACAGCCCCCTTTGGGCCGCAACGAATCCCGCCAGCCCGATGCCGAACCACTGAATGTACGTGAATGCGACCGCGACCTGTGCCGCGGCCACCGATGCGAGGGTCAGGCCCAGCGCCAACCTGCCGAGGGGCCCCTGCTCGCGGCGAACCTGCCAAGCTCTCCTGATCGCGGCTATCAGGAAATACGCGAAGGCGAAGGCGGCGATAAAACCACCTTCGGCGGCGGTGCGCAGAAGCACGTTGTGGGCGCCCATTGCCTTTCCGCGCCATTTTGTGCCTAGATTTGCCTTCTCTGCAAAATTGTCAAACTCGGTGGCATAGGCACCCGCGCCGACACCCGTCATCGGCCTGTCGGTGACCATGGCCCAAGCCACCTTCCACAAATCCAGCCGGCCCGTGAAGGCCGCGTCGGGGTCGTCTGCCACGCCGACTGTCCGCTCGATACCCCTTTCGATGTCGGCGTCGCTTAGGCCCTTGGCGCTGTAGAGTATTGCGGCGATGAAGGCCCCGGCAATTGCCAGCCTGACGAGGATTTGCTTCCCGCCTCCGCCGACGGCCATACAAAGAACCACGATCAGCAGGGCCACGACGCTGCCGCGACAGACAGTCATGGTCGTTCCGATAGACAGCGCGACCGCAGAGCCTAGGTAAAGGAATCGCGGCCGCCCACGCGACGTGAGGCCCAGATACAGTGCCACCCCAGCCGGAACGGCGATGTGTATCGACGTATCGCCCCCAGCGAGCGTGGACTTCATGTTGCCCAGTCGCCCCGCATAGGACTCGGGAAGCAGCGCAACCAGGCAGGCCAACATGGCCATGCCACCCATCACCATTGCAGACAGGCCACGCCGCAGGGACGGCAGGTCGCGGAACAGGCACACTGGGCCCAGGTACGCCACCACGAGGCCCAGCATCGCGACGCTCGATGTGAAGCCCTCCCAGCGGTCAATTGACCACGTGACACTGACCATCATCCAAGCTGTCAGACCGAGAATCACTGCGACGGTCGAGTCCATCTTGCGCAACTGGGTGCGCAACCTGCCCATGTTGGTCAGCATTAGCAGCGCCACACCGTAAAAGAATGCGAGATATCTGGTGCTGCCCCACACGCGGATGAGAGGATCAATGGGAAGGGCCAGGAACAAGATGGCCTTGGCGCCTTCAGAATTGCGCGACAGAAGGTTCGCGAAGAAGACCAGATAGAGCGCCGCGGTCGCCCCCAATCCCACGTTGCTCCGCGACAGCCCGACCCCCTGTAAGACCACGGCGGTGCCAAGAATCAGCAGAAAGGCCACCAACGCGCTGACCGGCGGTGTCTCGCTGGTGGCCGCGGGGCCAGCTTTTGCCATTTAGGCCAATGCCCCCCGGCAAAGAACCATCAGTCCGCATCCGCCAACAGTATGGGCGGCAGCGTCGGGCGAAAGGAGAAACGCGCGGCGCCGCAGCTTGTCCACGACGCGCCCACGAGCGGTCGTCGACGGCCTCCTCCCCTCGGCCGACGAGGAGGTGTATTCCCACCCCAGGATCTCGAGGCCACAACCCCGGAGTAGGCGAAGCGCGGACCAGCGGTGGTAGAAGTGCAGGTGCCCCACTTCTACGCGTTGCTGTTCCCGAAGGCCACGAAGCCGGGCCCAGACGCTTTCCTCCACGGGAATATGAAGGGCGATGAAGCGCGCCTTTTTGACGGCTTCGCGCAAAAAATCGTCGGGACGGACCAGGTGCTCGATCACGTCAAATAGCATCAACAGATCCGCCGCCGGGGCATCGACCAAAGTCCCCTGTATGACCCGCAACGAAGGGAACAGTCGCCCCGCAACTTCAACAGCGTCCCCAGCGGGATCTACACCCACCGCGTCCACGATCAGGCCATGGCCAGCCAGGATCCGGATCGCTGCACTCAGAGCGGCGCCGCTGCCACAGCCGAGATCTACCAGACGGATCGCTGACGATGACCGTCCGAGACACGCCAGAATCGTCCGCTCGTGTTCGAGAGCAACCCCGAGCTTTTCCGCTTTCCAGGGACCATCCTCTGCGTGCCAGGTCCCTCCCGTGTTGTCGAGATAGGTCCCGTCGACGTATCCCTGCGGCAGGCAGTCGTCCACCGGCGGCATTGTGCCATCGTCAGGGTTTCCGCGCCAGCGACTGAAGTTGTTTCCGGGCCCTTACGACAAGGTCCGGCCGGCCGACCTCTTCTGCGTACTGGGCCAGGGCCTCGAGCGGTGACGGCCACCGGGGGTCAAGGTCGCTCGCTGTCTGAAATGCCAGAAGTGCGGCCGCGGTCTCCCCCATACCCTTCCAGATCCATGCCGCGCTAAGCTGGACCTGCGCCGCCTGCTCGGCCGTGGCCACGAGCCGCGCCCGTTCCAGGGCCTCTCGGGTTGTCTTTCTGTCTCGGGCGCCGCCAGCAGCCTGGGCGAGACCCAACCAATATCGGAGCTCGCCGGGCTTGGCGTCGGTCGCCTTGCCGATCTCCGTAACGGCGTCCTTGAAGCGCTGTTCACCAAGCGCCACACGCCCCCGCAGGAAGGCCGCTTCCGTCGGATTCACGGCGCCGAGCTCGTCCGCGACGCTTGCCAGGTCGTGCAGGTTCCCGGTGGCCTGGGCTCGCTGGGACAGGCGCATCAACGCCCTTTCGTTGCGCGGTTGCACTTCGAGCAACGCCCGATCGGCATCGTCCGCCAGGGAGCGCTTGCCCATCACGTCGAGGACCCGAACCAGCGCCTCCAGGCGTTCCCCCGGGTGGTCCGTCCCCACCGTCAGCCGGCTAAGTAGGTCGATGCGCGGATAAGAACGGACTATTTCTTGGATAATTTCATCCGGCTGCTCGGCGATTGTCGGCGCGCAGTCAAGCGCCAGCCGATACTCGACCAGTGCCTGCTGGTGGTGTCCGGTCGCCCGGAACCACCGCGCGGTAAGCCGATGCGCTTCGAAGGAACGGGGATACAGGGTCAGGACGCGATTGATCCAAGGTAAGGGTCGCCCGAGGGGCCGGTCACCGGCCATCAGACCGGCTTCCCGTTCGGCCGCCAGCAAGGGCAAAAAGTAGTCCGACGGATGATCCCGCAGTACCTGCTGCATCGTGCTGGTGATCCGATCGGGATCGTCCGAGCCCAGGGCCTGGCGCACATGCGCCTCCGCGGAAGGCATCTGTCTGCCCACGCCCAGGGCGAATCCAACCACGCCGATGGCCACAGACACCGCAATTAGGGCGCGCGGCATGCGGACGCCCGCGCTGGCATCACGCCGCGCGCGAGTGGCGAGGAGAGCGAGGGCGGGGATCGCGACACCTAGCACTTCGAGATTGAAGTCGAACAGGTTATGGAGAAACAGTGCCAGCATCCCACTGGCAACCGCCCAGTCGATGGCACTGCCACGGCGAGCGAACAGGGCGCGCAGGCCATAAAGCCACCCGAGGACGAACAAGCCACCGACGATGAGACCGTAGTCCAGGACCAGCTGTAGCGGAACGTTCTCGGCATGCGTGAACGTGCGCATCATGGCCAGACGCTGATAGCGGGTATAGGCGAAGGGGAACGCCCCGCGGCCCCCGCCCACCAACGGAAAATCCGCCACGAACTGCCCCGCGGGACGCCAGATGTCGACTTTCACGGTACTGCGATCCGCAAACTCGTCGATGAAGAACCCGTTCCAGAAAATCCCCATCAACAGCAAGGTCCCGATCAGCGCGAAGGGAACGACACTGGGGGCAACCCTCTTGTCGAGCATGCGGACCGCAAGGGGCAGCACGATCGCCACGATCACCGCCACGGTACCGGCACGCGATCGAGCCAGCAGCCCGGCGGTCAGAATCAAGACTGTGGCCGCCGCCCACAACGCCCGCATTCTGGCGTCTCGGCTCTCCAGCGTCAGGCCCACGGCGGCAGCGCCGGTCAGCGCGAGAAATCCCGCCTGGTGATTCCCGTTGATGAAAGGACCCGCGACCTGGGTCGCACCGTGGGTCGAAAACAGGCCGTACAGGGTGTCGCTGGCGCCCGCCGCCAGGTGAAAAAGACCGACCAACGCCACACAAACGCCGGCCGCCGCCACGATCTTCAGGACCCGCTGGCGCGAACGTGCCGCGACCAAGTCACGGGCATTCTGATAGGCAAGCAGGGCAATTGCCAGCTTGGCCGCCTCAAGCCATGTGGCGGGCTGGTCCAGGCTGATGCTCATCCAGTCTGATCGCTGGCCAACCCCCAGGGGGCGCAAGGCAGCGCTTTGTGTCTCCCATGACGCGGGACTAATCAGGCGAAGCAAGCCGGGCGGCAGTGGCAACGCCTGAAAAACGGTGAACAAGCAAAGCGCGAAAAGTGCGCCCGCCAGGAGATCGAGGCCCGCCCGTTCGGACCGAGGAACCAGGTAGCGAGAGCCTGCGGTCAGCATCACGACCAACCCAACCGCGGCAATCACGGGGATATGCACCGTCCCCGCGAGCAACGGCACGGCGATGATGGTGCCGCCGATCAGGAAGTATCGAATGGTCGAAAACGGAAGCGACATCACCTGACCACGCGTGCACCAACCCCAGACGTTGCGGGCGCCGCACCCGCGCGATCGTTAGTTTGCGGCGACAGTCGGTTCGTCCGCCCGATAGGAATAACCATATGTGCGGTAATAGTCGTACCGGTAATACGATCCCCTGCTGAAATCCGCATCATTGAGGACCACGCCGAAAATTCGTGAGCCCAGTCGGCGCAACTGGCGGGATCCGTGCCGCAGCGACGCCTTGTGCGTGCGTCCGTGCCGGGCCACCAAAATGGTGCCGTCGACGACGCCTGACAGGATCGCAGCATCGGTAACCGCGCCGAGCGGCGGGCTGTCAAGCACCACCACGTCGAACATTTCGTTAAGCTGGGCCAGCAATTCCATGAACCGGGTCGAGTGCAACAACTCGGCGGGATTAGGCGGGATGGGTCCCGCCAGGGCAACGGCGAGGTTCGGAACCGTCGTCTGCTCGACAACATCCGCGGGCACGCACTGCCCCGCCAGAACGTCGGTGAGACCGCGGGCGCCCTGCCCGGGGAAGATCTTGTGCAAGCGCGGCCGGCGAAGGTCCGTATCGACGATGATGACCCGCTTGCCGCTCTGGGCGAGGATGATGGCCAGCGTGGTGGCCACGAAGGTCTTGCCCTCACTGGGGCCGGGGCTGGTGACCAGCAGTCGCTTCATGCTGGTGTCGGCCGACATGAACAGAAGGTTGGTGCGGATGGAACGCGCGGCTTCCGCAATGATCGAATGCGGATGTGTCGACGCGATCAGATCGAAGCCGTTTCGGTCCAGGGACTCCCGCAGCCCGTCGGATTCGCCTCCGCTTCCGTACTTGCTGTACTTCGTTCTCGCCAGAAACGTTTCGCGCCCCGCCAGCACGCCCAGAAGCGGCGCCCCTGACTCTTGCTGCGCGTCCTCGTAGCTGCGCACGGTGAAATCCAGAAATTCGATCAGGAACGTCAATGCAATCCCGATCATGAAACCCAGCATCGCGGAGACGGCGATGATCATGCCGACCCGGGGACTGATCGGACCTGTCGGCCGCAGTGCCAGGTCCAGCAGCGAGATATTGTTGAAGTGCAGATAGCGCGCGAGATCGGTCTCCTTGCTGCGCGCGAGGACCAGGTCGAACAGCTTTGCGTTCTGCTCTTTTTCGCGCTCGAGCTTGTTGTAGTCGATCGCCAGCAGGCTCAGTTCGACGCCACGCTTATGCACATCGTCCAGCAGGACCTTCAGATTCTTCTCATTGCGAACCTTGGCCTGATACTCGGTTTCAATGCCGGTCATGAGGGACTTGACGTGTCCCTCGATTTGACCCTGCGTCTCCTTGATCTGCGCCTCGATGTTGCGAACGTTGGGATGTGACGGCCCGTATTTGCTTTGAACCGCACTCAGGTCGATCAGTTCCTTGGCGTACTGGCTTTTCAGATTTTGCAACAGCATGTCGGCGGAGCGCTTGGTCCAACCGAGATCATGTTCCTGAGTCTGCTTGAAGGCTTCGGTCAGAGCACCCTTTTCGGCCTCAAGCTGCAAGCGCTCGGTCTTGGTCTTCGTCAGAACCTCCGAGATGCTCGTCAGCTCGGTGCTGATGAGGTTCTGGCGGTCTTCCAGAGACACGGAAAGGACATTCCTGTCCTTCTTGAACTCGTACAGCTTTTGCTCGGACGCGGTGACGGTCTCACGCAGCTTGTTCAGCTGCTCGGTCAACCAGCCGAGCGCGCCCTCCGTCGACAGCATGGCGCGTTCGAGGTTTCGGTCGATGAAGGCCTGCGCGATCGTGTTGGACAGAAGTTCGGCCACTTCCGGATCGGTGTGCTTGATGTAGATGTTGACGAGGCGCGTGTCCTTGACCGGTTCGACGCGAATAGCCGCCTGCAGGAACTGCGCGGAATCGAGAATCGAATATTCGACCGGACCCGAGCCGGCCGGGGCGTTCCAGAAGCGCGGATCCTTGTGCAGATTCAGACGCTTGACGACGACCTCAGCAAGGTCGCGGCTTTCCAGGATGCGGTACTGGGTCTCGAAATACTCCCGGTTGCTCCAAAAGGTCCCGGCGCCAATGTCGACGACTTCGTTGCCTTCGCGGCGGCCAAGAACGTTCGGAGCGCGCGGTTCAATCTGAATTGTGCACTTGGTCTGATAGATCTTCGGCTGCTTGAGGGCGTAGAAGAATCCGCCCGACGTCGCCACAGCCACGCACAGCAGAACCAGCCACTTGCGCTTCCAGGGGACCTTCAGTGCGCGGGTGAGGTTGACGACGGACTCTTCGTCCTGCGCCTGAATCGTTGCCGCCTCGTCGGTAGTTGCCAATCAGCCTCCCTGGCATCTTGGTCTATATCACAGGTTGCAGGCCCTGACTAAATGCGGCGTCGTAGATTTCGGCCCCGGGTGGGGCCTTCAGACCTCGAAGAGGCGGGCTGGCTACCGCCGCAGAGTCCGCCATCCGTGCCGGCGTCCCGACCTCCAGCGCTCGACAACATCCTCGTAGACCTTGCGCAGACGCGCGGCGCTGACGTCGACCGAAAACGCGGCGCGGATCCGCTCGGGCCCGTTCGAGCGCCGGCCGGCCTCCAGCACGTCCTTGAGCGCGGCGGCCAGGGACTCGGGCTCGGGGCTGGCCACCAGACCGGGCGTGACGCCCTTCAGAACGTGCTCGACGTCACCAACCGGGACCGACACCACGGGCACGCCGCAGGCGACGGCCTCCTTGACGACGTTGGGCGAGCCCTCGTGCTGGCTGGTCAATAGCAGGCAGTCAGCGGCGTTCATGTGCACCGGCATCAGCTCTGGCGGCACTTGCTCGATGGTCGCGAGACGGGCGGGAAGGCCCAGTTCCGCCAGACGGCGGACGGCCGCCTGGGCGCGGTCGAAACGCTTGATGGTGCGGTGCCGGGACGCCCCGAACAGCACGACGGTCTCCGCGGGATCCCAGCCAAGCTGCCTGCGGCATGCCGCCTTGTCGAGGGGGCGAAAGGCAGCCGTGTCGACACCCGCCGGAATGACGTACGCCCGCTGGCGGTCGCGTGCAAGCAGCAGCCCCTGCCGTAACTGTTCGGACCGCGCCACGATGGCGTCGGCGTTGGGCGCGGCCAGCTGAGAAAACACCGCTGCCAGCGCACCCACGACCTTTTCAACCGGCGGATCCCGCCGCGCCGGCCCCAGCAAGTCCGAGCCACCAAAGGTCAGCACCAGCGGCACGGGGCAGCCGAGCGCCGAGGCGAACGCCCCGACGGAACCGAAGTAGACGTTGACCACGTCGGGGCGGCTGGCAGCGACGTGGTCGCGAAAGGCGGCCCAGTCCTTGTGTGGCGTCCGCCGGTAGGCCGTGGCGTGCTCCTCCACATCCAGACCCAGCGCCCGCAGCGCCAGCACTTCACGCCGCACGAAGATGCCGGCGAAGGGTGAATCGGGCCGGGGCCAGATGTTCGACACAGCGAGGACTTTCAAGGCGCGGTCCTGAAGCTGGGCGGAGTTACGGCCGGTCGCGCAGCCGCAGAAAGTATTCCGCCAGGACAAGATCCGCTTCCGTGTCGATGTTGGCGGAACGCTCGACCGGCATGATGTGGCCCAGACAGCGCGCGCCCTTGAAGGAATTCTTGTTCATAAGAACGTCGCGACGGGTGGCGTACAGGGCGCCGTTGACCATGTACACCTTGGGCAGGCTTTGGCGCGGCGGGTTCTCGATCTCGGACGGCTCATAGTCCAGCAGCATCCCGTCGGCGAACTTCTTCATCTTTCGCGGGTGCCAGTTGTCGACGTCGATGACACTGATGATGCCGTCGGCCCCCTCGGCCGCCAGACGTCCGAGCGCCGTGACGAGATCCTCGGCTGACCGCAGCGGCGTCGTCGGCTGCAGCATGGCAACGTAGTCATACGGACTGCCGGTCAACGCCTCCATCTGTTTGACGGCGTGCTGAATGGTCGGGACCGCCAGCGCGCCATCCGTGGCCAGATCGGCCGGCCGCAGGAACGGCACCTCGGCGCCCGCCTCAAGGGCAATGTCGCGGATGCGCGGATCGTCCGTCGACACGACGACGTTGGCGAACATGCCCGACTTCTGGGCGGCCTCGACGGTGTACGCCAGCAGCGGGCGGCCACCCAGTGGCCTGATGTTTTTGCCCGGCACCCCCTTGGAGCCGCCGCGCGCCGGGATCACCGCCAAATTGCGCGGGCGTCCCCCCGTCGGGTGGACCGTCATGACAGGGCCTTGTCCTCCCAGTTGTAGATGAAGCCGCCCGGTACGGGCGCCTGACTTGCAAAGCGGCCCCGGTAATAGTCCCGGTTCAGCAATTCTTCAGGCGACAGCGCGCGCACGGGCGAGCCGCGCATGGCAGAAGCCTCGGGGATCTCGCGCGCCACGTAGTCGGCGATTTCGTTGCGCGGGGCGCGGGCCCAACGGACAAGCTCGGCCAGCTGGCCCGGATCGATCGACACCGGACCATCCCTGGTGAGGTCGGGCGGCAACACGCGAAAGTGCCGTTCCACCACATCCGCCCCCATGGCCAGCGCCCCGATGGACGCCTTCAGTCCGTCGCGGGCCACCAGGCTGTGGTCGGAAAATCCCACACTGGGCGTGAACTGGCGCAGCCATTCCAGACGGGCCAGATGCATCTGATCGAGGGGCGTGGGGTAAATGGTCACGCAGTGAAGGAAGGTGAAGTTGGTCGGCGCCAGCACCTTCGCCGCAGCCGCAATCTCCTCGTCGAAGGTGGCGCCGGTGGAAACATAGATGTGCTTGAACCGGCCGACCAATTGGCGCAGCAACGGCAAGCTGGCGCAGTCGTAGCTCGGTACCTTGATCTCATCGTAGCCCAGCTTGACCACGTCATCGACGGCGGCGCGGCTGAAGACCGACGTCAGGGCGCCCGTGCCCCAGCGCTTGCATTCCTCGCGGAAGAACGCCTCGTCGTCGACCGACAACTCCAGCGGCTTCAGTCGATCATATTCGGCCGCGTAGGGCCGCTTGATTGCTTTCTTCGCGCCGCCCTCGACGATCCCTTCTTCAAACCTTTCCCGGCGTGTCAGCTCGCGCACGCGGATGGTCTGCACCTTGGCGAAATCGGCGCCAGCCTCGGCGACCGCATGAATCATCTCGCTTAGCAGCGTGCGGCCGCCACCGTGGTTCTGACAAAGCTCTGCGATTACCTTGGCCAACGAGTTCCTCCCGCCTTGACGGCCCCCTGCCCATACTACGATCCCGTGCCGCGGGGCAAGGCGCCGCGTCGACGAAATATGCTAAAAGGCGCTACGCTACCGATGCGCATTCTGCTGCTGACCCAGTATTTTCCGCCCGAGATCGGGGCGCCGCAGCGACGGCTGTCCGATCTGGTGACGCGCCTTGCGACCATGGGACACGAGTTGTCGGTGCTGACCGCCATGCCGAACTACCCAGGCGGCGTGGTGCAGGAGGCCTATCGTGGACGCGTTTTCGCGCGCGACGACTGGAACGGTGTGCCGGTCGCCCGTTCGTGGATCCTGGCCAGCCCGCGGCCGGGCATGGCGCCCAAACTGGCGACGTATTTTTCGTTCACGCTGTCGTCGCTGGTTGCGGGCCTGCTGGATGGCACCCCCGTCGACATCGTACTGACGGAATCGCCGCCGCTGTTCTTGGGGCTGACGGGAATTGCACTGGCCCGGCGCAAACGCGCAGCCTTCGTGTTCAACGTCGCTGACCCATGGCCGAAAGCCGCGATCGAGCGCGGTATGCTGAAGCACCCGGCGGCGATAGCCGCAGCCACCGGCCTTGAAGAATGGATCTATTCGAAGGCCGCCCTGGTGCTGACGCAATCCGAATCCATGCAGCGGGACATTGCCTCGCGCACGGGCCATCCCCACGTCGTGCATTTTCCCAACGGCATCGATCTGAACCTTTTCGGGCCGGCAAAGGCGGATGCCGGAACGCTGGCCGAGCTGGGCCTGGCGGGCAAGTTCGTCGTTGGCTACG
Source organism: Myxococcales bacterium (assembly GCA_025350815.1). Lineage (GTDB taxonomy): Bacteria > Myxococcota_A > Polyangia > Fen-1088 > Fen-1088 > JANXXE01. Next base: position 34,144 of record JANXXE010000218.1, read on the forward strand.
CGGGACTGCATGGTCCGGGACAGGGCCTGGACGTGATTGTGAATGCGGCGGCCGGACTGGCCGACCTGCCGGATGTTTGTTTTGCGCTGTTCGGTGACGGGCCTGACAAAGATCGCCTGCAAAAGGCGGCGGCGCACCTGCCCAACGTGAAGTTTTTCCCGCCACGGCCGCCCAACACCATTCCGGCGCTGACGGCCGCCTGGTCCGCCGGCGCCGTAACCTTGCGCGACGGTGCGTCGTTCGAAATGTGCGTGCCGTCGAAACTGTTCGAGGCCATGGGCTCCGCAATTCCCGTTGTGATGGCGGCCGACGGCGAAGCCGCCGACATCGTACGCGACTGCGGCTGCGGGCTGGCGGTTCGGGCGGGCGATGCCGCGGGCTTCGGCGCCGCCGTGCGGAAGCTGCACGCGGACGCGGGCCTGCGTCGCAAGCTCGGCGCGCAGGGGCGACAGGCCACGGAACAAAGGTACGATCGCCAGCGCATCGCCACCGAGGTAGAAAAGTTTCTCGAGCAAGCAAGGCTGGACGCGTGACCGACCGGACCGAGCGCTGGAAGCGCGTTGTCGATGTCGCGATCTCGGGCGCACTACTGATTGAACTTGCACCGCTGTTCGGTCTCATCGGCCTTGGTATCCGGGCCGAGACCCCAGGACCGATGTTCTACCGCTCGCGCCGCATGGGGCGGCACGGCGTGCCCTTCGACATGCTGAAGTTCCGATCGATGGTGGTCGCGGCGGCCGAAGCGGGCCCGATTACAAAGCCCGGCGACGCGCGCATCACGCGCCTTGGGGCGTGGCTGCGCCTGTTCAAGATGGACGAACTACCGCAATTGCTGAATGTCTTTCGCGGCGACATGAGCCTGGTCGGCCCCCGGGCGGAGGACGTCCAGATCGTCGAGGACTTCTACACCGACGAACAACGACGGGCGCTGACTGTGCGGCCCGGAATGACGGGCCTCGGTCAGGTTCGATTCTTCCCCGACATGACGGGCGAAGTTCCCGCAGGCGCCGATCCGATGGCCTACTACCGGGATGTTCAGCTCAAGCGCAAGCTGGACGTCGATCTGGAATACGTGGACCGCGTGTCCGTGCCGCTGGATCTCGCGCTGCTGGCGAAGACGGCTTATTGCGTTCTGGTGAAGTCCTGGTGGATCCTTCTCAAAGATCCGCCGTCCGAGCTGCGACAATCCAGGACCTGACACAAACAAAGGATTTGAAAGCGTGATGGCCTATCCCCGCAAACCCCCACGACCGATCCAACCTGCGCGCCAGCTTTTCCCGGACGAGGACATCGCCTTCATCCAGGGCGAGACCGCACGTCTGCTGCGCGAACGCGTGACCCTGGGCCCCTGGGTCGAGCAGTTTGAACGTCTCGGCGCCGCGTCGGCCGGAACCAAGCATGGCCTGGCCGTGAACAACTGCACGACGGCGCTGGAAATCATTCTGCGGTCCATCGGCGTCGGCCCTGGCGACGAGGTCGTGGTCCCACCGCAGACCTTCGTGGCCACGGCATTTGCCGTGCTTCACGCCGGTGCACGCCCCACGTTCTGCGAGATCAACCCCAAGACGCATTGTCTGGACCCGAAGAGTCTGGCGGCCACCATCACGCCAAAGACGCGCGCCGCAATCCTGGTCCACATGGGGGGCCTGGTCACGCCGGACTTGCCCGAGATTGAACGCGTCTGCAAGGCGCGCGGCATCGCGCTGGTCGAGGATTGCGCGCACGCGCACGGCTCCCAGAAAGGCGGCCGACCGGCCGGGTCCATCGGCGTGGCCGGCGCGTTCAGCTACTACGCGACGAAGGTCCTGACCGCCGGTGAAGGCGGCCTTATCACCACCAACGACGACAAGCTGGCCGAGGTGCTGCGCTGCTACCAGGCCCGCGGGCAGGACCTGTCCGTGCACGACGAAGAAGTTTTCATTCGCCCCGGGCGCAGTTGCCGCATGACTGCGTTTTCCGGTCTGTGCGGCGTCACCCAGTACAAACGCCTGGACGAGTTCGTCGCCCGCCGCAACCGAACAGCCGGTCTTTACGATCACGCCCTGCAAGCAGGCGCCCCGGCGGTCGAGCTTCTGCCCGTGCCGCAAGACACCAGGCACAGCTACTGGAAGTACACGATGAACCTTCCGAAAGGCGTCTCGCGACTGGACCTGCAGGCGCTGCTGGCCAAGGATTATGGCGTGCCCCTGACGTGGTCCTACTGGCCGCCCGTGCACCTGATGCCCGTGATGAAGGACCTGTGTGGCGGCAAGCCGGGCGATCTTCCTATCACCGAGGACATCATGAGCCGCAACGTCAGTCTGCCCATGCACGCTGCGCTGGACGACAACGACGCCACCTATATCGCCGACGCGTTCGTGGACGCCTTCGGTCGGATGCGGGGCGCCCGGTGACAGCGACACCCACTGCCCGCGTCGCCGTGACCGGCTGCCACGGTTACGTCGGCGGCCACCTGGTAGAAAAGCTGCGCGCCGCCGGCCACGATGTGGTCGGCATCGATCACCGACCACAAGGGGACGTGCCCGTGCCGCAGTTCGCGCGCATGGAACTGGCCGACCCCGTTGCGGTCGAGACCTGCGCGAAGGCGATCGAAGGGTGCACCGCCGTATTTCACCTCGCATCCCGGCAGCCTTTCAGCTGGGATTTGCATCCTTTCGTGCGCGGCAACGTCATGCGCACTGCCCACTTGCTCGAGGCGATGCGTGTGGCGAAGGTGCCCCGCCTCATCCATTCGTCCACGGTCGCGGTCTACGGCCGCCCCGAAACCCTACCGCTGCGCGAGAACACGCCGCTACATCCAGAAAACCCCTATGAGGTCACGAAGGCCCAGGCCGAGTCCCTTGCGGGCCTGTACGCCAGCAAGGCGGGACTCAATGTCGCCATTCTTCGCTATCCCAGCGTCTACGGCGGCCGGGCTCGCTTCGGCGCGATGTACACCTTCATCGACGCAACCTTGCGTGGCGCCCCGATTCGTCTGTTTGCCAAGGGCACCGCCCGTCGCGATCTGGTTCACGTCTTCGACGTCGTCGCCGCCAACCTGCTGGCGCTGCAGCACGCGCAGGCGCAGCCAGTCGCCACCTACAATATTGCCAGCGGCCAGGCACCCATGAGCCACGAATTGGTCGAACTGATCTTTGACGTCCTTGGCCAGAAGACAACGGTCGAGATGGCCGAGGATCCCAACTGGCGCTCGCAGGATCTGGTCGTTGACATCGGCCGGGCGCGTACCGAGCTCGGCTTTACCCCGATGCCCTTGGCCGAAGGCATCGCGGAGCTGGGGGCGGCCGTCCGCCAGGAACGAAAATAGCCCGCGGATGAAGATCGTCGCCCACCAGCCTGAGTACATTCCCTGGCTCGGCTATTTCGCCAAGCTCAGCGTGGCGGATGTCTTCTTCTTTTCGGACCACCTCCAGTACGCGATCAAGGATTTCCAGAACCGGAACAACATCCTTCAGGGCGGCGGCAAGCAGATGCTGTCCATTCCGGTGCTGACCAAGGGGCGCGTCGACCAGGCCATCCGCGACGTCGAGATCGAGGCCAACACGCCCTGGGCGCGCAAGCACATGCTGACCCTGCGCCACGCCTATCACCGGCACCCGCACTTTTCGCGCTACGCACCCCGCCTGGAGGAAATCTACGCCCGCCGTTGGGACAGGCTGTGCGAACTCAACGTCACGCTGATCAAGCAGATCGCCGAATGGTTGGACATCAAGGTCCCGATGCGCCTGTCGTCCGAGCTTTCGCTGGTCGAGCACAAGACGCGGTTGCTGATCGAGATGTGCGAAAAGTGTCCGGCCGACACCTTCGTCTCGGGCCTGGGCGCCGCCGCTTACGTCGACCCTGCGCTGTTCGCCGAAAAACACCTCAATCATCTTTTCTTCCGATTCACCCACCCGACCTATCCCCAGAAGGGGGCGACGTCGGGCTTCGTGTCCCATCTGTCCGCGCTGGATCTGCTGTTCAACTGCGGTCCGGACGCCGCCCTGCTGTTGCAGCAAGCCGTCGCTGCGTCGACCTTGACGGCGGAGGTTCCGTCGGCACCCGTGACCGCCGATCCGGCGCCCTGATGGAACGCCTTGACGCCAGTTCTGAAGAAGGGCCGTACCACGCCGCGTTCGGCAATCTGCTCGCCGGCCGGCCGAGTGGGCTGCGCGGCTCTGGCGAATCTATCGATGGCTTCGGGGCGTGGACCGGCGAACATCGTCTGGCGCCCTACGCCGCTCACCTGGCCATCACCTGTGACCCGATAGTCGCTGCCGCCCTCAAGCCGGCGCTGCGAAAGGCGGCCATCAAGGATCTATTGCACGCGACGCCGACCGGCCGGCTGCTCCGCGCCCTGGCCGACAACGGGGTCAGGCCCATCGTCTTCAAGGGGCTGGGCGTCGGCCATCTATACTACCCGGAACCCTATCTACGCCCGCTCGGTGATCTCGACATCTTGTTTCGACCCGCAGACATCCCGGCCATGCTTCGGACCTGCCTGGCACTGGGCTACCGCCACCAGAATTCCGACCCCGTGGTCGTCGCGTCGTATACCGAGGCCCACTACAACATTCCGCTGGTCCATCGCGAGTTCGGCTTGCTAGAGGCCCACCATCGTCTGTGGGGCGACTGCGAAAACGCGTTCACCGACGCTGTATTCGCGCGTTGTCGGCCCGTCTCGATCCTGGGCGCCCTGGGCGAACGCCCGACCGGGGTTGACCTGTTCATCATGCTGTCCGTGCACTTTGGCATCAGCAACATCGGCAGCAGCTGGATGTGGCTCGCCGATCTGGTCCTCATCGGTCGCACCCTGGATGCAGCCGAGTGGGCGGACCTTGTGGCCACGGCCAATCGCCATGGCCTGCAATTGTTTGTCGCCCTCGCTCTTGGCGCCCTACGGAAACTGTGGAACGTGACCTTCCCTGCGCAGGTCGACCCGGCAGAGGACAGGCTACGTGCGACATTGCGCCCCCCCGAACAACTGGCCTTCAACCGGGCGCTCGCGCTGGTGGGCAGCCGCCGCCTGGGAAAGCACTTTCTAATCGTCGCGCGCCGCCTCAGCCACCGGCCCGTTCGCGCCGCCAGCCATCGGTTCGAGTGGCTGGTGTGCCATCCGGGCGTCGTCGCCGATGAGCTAGGGGTCTCGTCAGCGTCGCCGTGGTTTCCACTTTACCGTCTCAAGCACCCCCTGTCGCGCCTGACAAGGGCCGCCGACTCGATCTATAAGGCTGTGACCCGCACATGACCGTCCCGTTCTTTCGACCTTCGATTACTGAACTAGAAATCGAAGAGGTGCTTGCCAGCCTGCGCTCTGGCTGGCTGACGACCGGCCCCCGCGTAAAAGAGTTCGAGCGCCGCTTTGCCGAGACCGTCGGGGCCAAACACGCGATCGCATTGAATTCCTGCACGGCGGCCTTGCATCTGGCGCTTGAAGCGGTGGGGGTGGGGCGCGGCGACGGCGTGCTCGTACCGACGATGACCTTCGCCGCCACCGCCGAGGTCGTGCGCTATTTCGACGCCGTGCCCATCTTCGTCGATTGCGACCCCGTCACCTTGTGCCCCGATCCCACTTCCATCCGCGCGGCCCTTGAGGCCCTGAACGCTGGCCGGACCTGGCCCGGCGTCCCGCCCGGCACAAAGCCTCCCCGCGTTTTGGTGACCATGCACTACGGCGGCCTGGTCGGGGCGATGGGTGAATACCGCCGCCTGGCGGACGATTTCAACCTGCAGCTGATCGAGGATGCCGCCCACACCATGCCGGCCGCTTTTCGGGCCGACGCAACGGCGCCCTGGGAAGCGGTCGGTGGCGCCAGCCTGGTCACGTGTTTTTCCTTCTACGCGAACAAGTGCATCACGACGGGCGAAGGCGGCATGGCCACCACCAATGACGATGCGGTGGCGGCGCGCATGCGCTTGATGTCCCTGCACGGCATGGATCGCGACGCCTGGAAGCGCTACACCGATCAGGGCTCGTGGTACTACGAGGTCGTCGCACCCGGCTTCAAGTACAACATGACCGATGTGGCGGCGGCCCTGGGTCTGGCCCAGCTTGGGCGCCATCAGACCTTGTGGGCCGAGCGCAGACAGGTCGCCGGCCGACTGACCGCCGCCCTTGCCGACCTTCCGCTCGAACTACCGTTCGAGCCGCCCGACCGACAGCACTCGTGGCACCTGTACTCCGTCAAGCTCAGATTGAACGAGCTGCGCATCGGCCGCGATCAGTTCCTCGATGCGCTGAAGGCCAGGGGCATCGCCCACTCTGTGCACTGGCAGCCCCTGCACATGATGCCCTACTACCGCGAGCGCTACGCCTTGCGCGCCGAGGATTTTCCCGTCGCCGCATCCCTGTGGCCGCGGCTTGCATCGCTGCCCATCTTCGCCGGCATGACAACCGACGAACTGGCCGAGGTGACATCGACCGTGGCAGCGTTACTGCGCGCCAACCTGCGCTGAAGCAAGGCGCCTGACCGTCGCGATGATCCGCTCGGCCGCTTTGCCGTCCCACAACTCGGGGATTCCGCCCTTCTTCCAGGCCCCGGCGAAGACTCGCTCCAGTGCCGGCGCGATGGCGGCGGGGTTGGTGCCGATGATTTCGTTGGTGCCGACCAGTGCCGTCTCCGGCCGTTCCGTGTTGTCTCGCAAGGTCAGACACGGCACACCGAGGTACGTCGTTTCTTCCTGAATGCCGCCCGAATCCGTCAGCACCGCGCGCGCGTTCTTGACCAGGTACATGAACTCGAAATACCCCATCGGCTCGACCTGGTGAATGTTCGACCAACCCGGCATCTGCGCCAGGGCCTTGCGCGTGCGCGGATGCACCGGAAAGATCACCGGCGCCCCCCGGACGGCGGCCGACACTTCATCGAGCAACCTCCGCAGCGTAACCGGGACGTCCACATTCGCCGGCCGGTGCAACGTGACGACGGCGTAGCCTCCAGCCGCGAGCCCCAGGTCGCCCCACACGGCCGGAGGCACAAGCCGCGGCAGGCTGAACACCAGACTGTCGATCATCGTGTTGCCCACGAAGTGGATGCGCTCCTCGGACGTACCCGAGCGCCGAAGCTGTTCGTTCGCGTGCCGCGAGGTCGTGAAAAACTGGTCGGCCAGCGCATCGGTGACCATCCGGTTGATCTCCTCCGGCATGGTCATGTCGAACGATCGAATACCGGCCTCGACGTGGGCCACGGCGGTGTTCATCTTCTTGGCGACGATGGTGCAGGCCATCGTGGACGTCACATCGCCGACAACCAGCAGCAGATCGCACGGATTCGCCGCCAGGTCCTTCTCGAACCGCACCATGATCTGCGCGGTCTGCTCGGCCTGGCTGCCCGATCCCACCTCAAGATTCGCCTGCGGCGGCGGAATGCCCAGTTGGTCGAAGAACTGTCCGCTCATGTTGGCGTCGTAGTGCTGCCCGGTGTGCACCAGCCTCACCGAAATGTCTGCGCCATCGCTCGCATTGACGCGCCGGATCTCCCGCATGAGCGGAGCGATCTTCATGAAGTTCGGCCGGGCGCCGGCCACCAGGGTCAGCCGCATCGCAGTTCCTGTTCGACCGGCAGCTAGAACATGCGTTCGTCGACGACCAGGACATCACCTGGGAAGATCGCGACGTTGGGTGCCCGGCCCTCGCTAATGTCAGCGACGGGATAGGATCGGCTGACCACCGATCCCTTGTCCTCGCGCCTCAGCGTGACCTTGTTCTTCGCCGCGATTCCAGTGAATCCGCCCGCGGCCGCAATGGCATCGATGATGGTCATGTTCGAGAAGTACACCACCGCACCGGGTTTCAGCACCTGCCCCAGCACCGAGACCTTGCGGCTGTTCCATTCATGCACGGTCACGGTGACCTGAGGATTCTTGATGAATCCGTCCTTTAATTTCTCCGTGATCATCGCCTGAACCTCGCCGCTGGTCATGCCCACCACCTTGATGCGACCTATCAACGGGTAGTCCACCATACCGTCGCCCGCGATCCGGTACAGCCCAGTCAGATCGCCCTCAAGGAAGACCCGGGTCTCAAAAACGTCGTCCACGCCCAGTCGCTCATCGGGCGCCAGCGTCATGACCTCCGCGGGTACCGGCGCGGGGATCTGCCGCGAGGCGCATCCCACCTGCGCGATAAACAGCACGACGGGCCAGGCCCTCAAGCGAGTCATTGCCCCGGATTGTAGTCCGTCCAGCCAGTCGTCGCAATGTCGCGGCAATGTCGCGGGGCTCCTCTATTGGGGGTCTGAGTCTCCACGACGGGGCGGCTTCAGGCGCGACAGCAAGACCTCCGCCAGGACAAAGTCGACTTCCTCGTCGATATCCACGGCCCGATCCCGCGGGACGACCACCCCGGCGACACGTTCGCCATACAAAGAATTCCGGTCGAGGACTGCGCGCGCCGTCGCGTAGACAGAGCCCGAGCGCACGTAGGCGGGGGCAAGATCCTGGCCTCGCGCGCCCTCAGTCTCGGCGGCCTGTGCGAAATAGGGCTCCAGCCAGTTTCCCCGCAACCTCTTCAGCTTCGCCGGGTGCACGGGGCCAACCGGCACAATGGTGACCGCGGAGTGGGCCCCCGCCGCCACGGCCTCCAGACACGAGTCGATGTCCGCCGAGCTAACCAGGGGGTTGGTGGCCTGCACAATGGCCGTGGCGTCGAAGGGTCCCTCGCCTGCGGCCTCCAGCGTCCTGACCGCGTGCCGAACGGCGTCGATGCTGGGGCTGTCGTCGCGGGCCAGTTCCGGCGGACGCGCGAGCGCCAGGCGTGGGTCAATCGCCCGCACGATCGCCAGGACCTCGGGGTCCTCGCTTGAGACCACACAACGGGTCGCCAGGCGCGCGCCCATGGCCGCGTCGACAGCGTAGCTCAGCAGGGGTCGCCCGAGCAGTAACCGAACATTCTTTCGCGGCAAGCGCTTGGATCCACCCCGCGCCGGGATAACGACTAGGGAGGTCACGAAACGAATCCTTTTGGCGGTGGCTCAGGCGCTTCGGTACGCACCAAGATGGCGAATTATACGCGAACCGTCCCCAGGTCCCGAGTCCAATCTGTTATCGTTCCGTCGGTCCGATATGAATGTCCTGGTCCTGGCGGCTCACCCGGATGACGAAACCCTGGGTGCTGGCGGTGCGATGGCCCACGCCATTGAGCGCGGCGACCAGGTGCACGTAATCGTCGCCTGCGGCTCCGCACGTGTGGACGTTGTCGATGATGGTCGATTCGCAGCCCAGAAAGCCTCAGAACTTGAGACCGCCATGCGCTCACTCGGTGTCACCTTCGAGGCGCTGGGCTTGCCCGACCAAAAGCTAGACGTCGTTCCCCTGGTCGATCTTGCTCGCGCCATCGAAAACACCATGGCTAGATTCCGCCCGGCTACGGTGCTTACGCACTTCGCTGGAGACGTAAACCAGGACCACCGGCGCGTGGCGGAGGCGACGCTAATCGCTTGTCGATGCGTTCCAGGCTCCCCCGTTCGCAGGCTAGCCTCGTACTTCGTGCCGTCCAGCACCGATTGGGGGGACCCGCAAGTCGGTTTCGTTCCCAACGCATTCGAAATCCTCGAAGAATCCCATGTCTCGGCCAAGCTGGCGGCGATGCGCTGCTATGCTTCCGAACTGAGGCCGGCGCCGCATCCCCGTTCGGAAAGGGGGATTCGAGCAGCGTTGGAGCATTTCGGCTCGCGTGTCGGCGCCGCCTATGCCGAACCTTTTGTGATCCTTCGCGAGTTGCTCTGAGGCCTGCAATCCCCACCGCCGACACGGAAGCATTGGACAGACAAGGGCCGGACGTGGAACGATCGAAGGCGATGCTACAGTCTGTCGAACGGCGCCGACGGGATCCTCCCGGCGCATGAGCTCCCGGTTCTACTGGAAGTCAGCGCAGCTGGCCGTCGACGCCCTGGTCTGCGTCATGGCGTTCCTGGCCGCATACCTGATTCGTTTCGAGGGCATTTTGTCGGCCCCGACGCTCAAGCAGATGGCGCTGCTGATGCCCTACCTGGTGTTCGCGCGCCTGCTGTGCAATCAGATCCTGGGCGTCTATCGGATCGCCTGGCGTTACGTGGGTCTGCGCGACCTGCGCACCTTCGTGATCGCTACCTCTCCAGCGACCGCGTTCTTTCTGATCCTACGTTTCGGCGTGGCCCCAAACACGGTTCTTTTTGGTCTTTGGTTGGACGTCTTTCGCATTCCCCTGTCGGTGGTCGCTCTTGAAGGCATGCTTTTCTTCCTGGGAACCGTCGGGGCACGGGTCTTGCGGCGCATCACGCTGGACGTTCAGCGAGCTAAGGTCAGTAGTGGCCCGAAGAAGGTCCAGCAAAAGCCGATTCTTCTTATCGGCGCCGGGCGAGCCGGCGTCATCGTCGCGCGGGAAATTCGTTCGCGGCCCGACATGGGCCTCAAGATCGTGGGTTTCATCGACGACGACCCGATGAAATTGGGACAGATTATCGACGGTCTTCAGGTCCTCGGACCGACCGCCGACTTGCCGCGACTGGCACGCCTGCACCACCTTGACCACGTGGTCATCTCAATCGCCAGCATTCCAGGTGTGGACATGCGCCGGATTCTCGCAGTGTGCGAGTCAATACCCATTCGTCCCCAGGTGGTGCCGGGTATTTATGAGTTGGTGGAAGGTAGCGTCAGCATCAACCGTATACGCGACGTGGAGTTCGAGGATCTGCTGGGCCGCTCCCCGGTGAACCTGGACACGGAGGGTGTCGCCGCGTTCTTGGGCGGTAGCCGCATCGTCGTGACCGGTGCTGGCGGGTCGATTGGCTCTGAGATGTGCCGCCAGGTGTGTCGATTCGGCCCCGCGTCGCTTATTCTCGTCGAGCGCTACGAGAACAATCTTTTCGAAATCGAACGGGAGCTGCGCTCAAGCTACCCCAACTTGCAGATCATTCCCTGCGTTGCCGATATCACCGATGCCCCACGAATGGCGTCGATATTCGAGACGCAGGCGCCCCAGGTGGTGATCCACGCGGCCGCCCACAAACACGTTCCGATGATGGAAAGTAATCCGTCCGAAGCCGTCAAGAACAATGTCCGCGGCACCCGAATGCTGGCCGAGTTGGCGGACCGACACAAGGCCGCCGTGTTCGTCATGATTTCGACGGACAAGGCCGTCCGGCCGAAGTCCGTGATGGGCGCGTCCAAGCGCATGGCCGAACTATACGTGCAGTCGCTGGCTCAGAACTCAGGCACGCGCTTTATGACGGTCCGTTTTGGCAACGTTCTCGGAAGCGCAGGCAGTGTGATTCCTATTTTCAAGAAGCAGATCGCCGCCGGCGGCCCCATCACCGTCACACACCCCGAGATGAAGCGCTACTTTATGACCATTCCGGAGGCCGCACAGTTGGTGTTGCAAGCGGCCTCCATGGGTTCAGGGGGGGAGATCTATGTGCTCGACATGGGCGAGCCCGTGAAGATCGTCTCGCTGGCTGAGGAACTAATCCGCCTGAGCGGCCTCAAGCCTTACGACGACATCGAGATTACTTTTACGGGCGTTCGGCCGGGCGAGAAACTGTTCGAGGAGATTTCCCTGGATGACGAGAATCTCACCAAGACCCAGCACGCGAAGATCTACGTAGGCAAGAACAGACCTCTCGCGGCCGAGGGCGTGGCGGAGAAGGTACGTCTGTGCGAACAGCTCATCGACGAGCCCGATGCGACGACGGTCCGAGCGACCCTGATAGACCTGGTACTGGAAGACCGAGCCGAAGGAGAGCAGCGGACAGCTCAGGTGGGTGAAGATCAGGAAGGCGCGTCAGGCTCCAGCGATCGAGGCTTGACGACAGCGCTTCGAAAGCCCGAGCTCCTGCACTAGGACGGGTGGTACGCGATTCTAGTAGGTAACGCCCAGGCGGGCGAAGACCTGCTGCTTGACGTAGTTGAAGCCGCCCATCGAGGTGACCCCAGTGGTCTGAAAGTCCGTGGTGTTCTTCATGAGCAGGTAGCCGACACCTGCGTAAAACCACTTCTGTACCTGATAGTCGACCTGCAGGCCCGCCTGAAGAAACTGGTCACTACGACTGGCCCCGTTACCCGCAAGCTGGAATCCGTGATAGCGGCGAAATTCGTAGCGAGCGTGGGCCAATATAGACAGCTGCGAGCCGACCTTCTGTCGCAAACCGACGTAGGGGCTATCAAGATCGTAGAAAGTGCCGATGACAGAGTTCCGAAACTCATGGCGGTAGCCCACCACGAACTCCGTCAACTGGGTGATCTTGTAGTTGATCTCACCAAGCGCCGCCAGATTGCTGATACCCGTCGGATTGGTAGCGACGCCCTGGTAGAAGCCGGCGGCGTAACCAACAGCAAGATTCACGGATAGCTTTTCAGTAACGAGGCCACGGAGACCGCCCATGACCCGGAAGGGAAACGAGTTCTCCTTGTGGTTGAGCGGATCGGAGTCCTTGTTGAAATAGCTAATAGCGCCCTGGGCCGCCTGAACGAAGATCGCAGTCTTCGGAAGCCACCGCCAACTACCGTCGAACAGCAGCTCGTTCCCCATGAGGTTCGCGTACTTGAGGTCCGCGTTGTCGAAGACGTCGATGCCGTTGGTATAGCGGAGCAGCGCCTGCAGCCGACCACCCCCGGGGGCAGCTCGCACTTGCGCGCTGGCAACGTTGTTGTTCCGCGTTATGTTGGCCCTGGATGTTCCGTAGGGCGGCTCTTCTGTTCGCACGAACTGGTCGGCCAACAAAAAACCGTAGCGCTGACCAGCGCCCATCTCGGCGTTCCCCGAAATGGTGGGATTAAAGGCGCGCTGCTGCTTGGCCTCCTCGCCGCCACCGAGATACTCGCGGTACTGGAGCGATGTCGCCAGATCGTAGAAGAGATTTGACGGGGCCGCCCCGCCGCGGGTTGCGTTCGTGATCTCCGCGAAGGGGGTTACCCGCATAAGGGGAGCGGACACGGGAGCTGTGTCGCTGTAAAAAACGTTCGTATCGTAGCCCGCCTCGGCTCCGACACCCACGTGCAGCACGCTGTCATCGCTCAGCTTAACCCCTGTGTCCTGACCGATGGCGGCCTTGCCGGCGATCGACGTGCCCGTGAAACTCGCCTGCGAAGTCACCGCTGCTGATTCCGCGGTCACGCCTGGGGCGGCCGAAGACCTCACAGCCCACAGGGAGGAGGAGGCAGACAGGAGGATGGGGAGGAGGAGACGGCGGCTCATCTAGGCTTTGAAGGCTGGGCTGGTCGAGAGGAGAGAACGGAAAAAATATCGGTCTTCTGTGGTATCGGGCGGCTAGATATGGGGACTGGCCTGCTGCGGCCTATCAAGGGGCTGGTGATCGAACTTGGGGGTCGTCGTGTCGGTCGGCGTGATGTTGGGATCAATTGTCACCTCCACCTTCGTCGCGCCAACAAAGCTCAAATCTTCGCCGACGCACGCCTCGGCCTCGGCACCCAGGACCTGGGCCTTCTGGTGGACGATGGTGATGCGTGTGAATTCATGGACACTGCCGGGCTCATCCTTGCGGCCAATGGCTTCCTGAACACTGCCCATAGCCTGATCGGCAATATTGAGATTCACTTTAGCTTGCACGAGCTTATCTGCGAGACAGTTGAGCCGAATAATGTCTTTCTGCTTACGTGCCTGTTCCTGCAAAGACTGAATGCGGAGCAAAATCTCCTGTACGCGGGCGCGATAGTCGCGGCTCTGCGTCATCATGTCTTCCGCATTGAGTTTTGACTTCCGCGGCACCGAGATATCCACGTCAGTTGGCCCAGCTGTGGGGCCCCCAGCTGCGGGCGCACGTTGCGCTCCGGGCGGGGGCGTCTGGGCAAAGGCCTGATGTCCGACTAGGACGACTCCAACCAACAATTTGAATGCCCTCGACATGCGCAACCTCAGCTGGAAATTGGTCGTTCCATGATATCTGACTGCGCGCACTATAGGGTGGCAGAAGCGGGAGTGTCAACATCCTGTGCTGCTGAAACGTCCGCCGAAAGACTGATGTTCCGCGAACCTAGCCCTGCGCTGGGGTGGCAGGTCACCAGTTTTCTTTCGGCCGGTCCTTACTGCGAAGACTGGAAGACGAAGGGATACGAGACCTCGACCGCCCCACCGGACGGTGCCGGGAAGCGCCAGCGAGCCACGAGACCCTTGATGCAGCTCGCTACCTCGGAGTCGCCGATGCTGTCCTGCTCGATGTCGACGCCCGAAACGGTGCCGGCGGCCGTAATCGTCCAGTGGACGACGATCTTTCCGCTGAGTGCCGGGTTGCGCTTCAGGGCGCGCTCGTAACAGGCCTTGATGGCGCCGATGCGCGCTTTCACTTCCTTTGCCACGAGGCTGGGATCCAGAGACCCATCGACGGCGGGGGCCTCGCTCTTCACGCTGCCGGTAACTTTCTTCTCGGCCGCCGCGCCGCCCGTGTCTGCGCCCGCAATGCCGCCGCCGCCGCGCAAGCCGCCAACGCTGGCGACCTTGCCACTGCCGCCGGTGCCGCTCTTTACACCGCGAAGGGCGCCTTGATCTGTGGCGACGGCCAAGCCGCCGACGCCCTGGAAGGCCTTTTCCTGATCGCGATCGACGTCGCCCTTGCCGAGGACGTCGGCAATCGAGCCCTCGCCGTCAGACTTGGCGCCCAGCAACTTCAGAATGCCGGTGTTCTTGACCTGCTCGGCAAGACGGGCGCGGCGTTCCGCATCCAGACGGGCCTTTTCCTCGGCCGCCTTGGCACGTTCCTCGTCCGTCAGTTCCTTCTTGGGCGCTTCGACCTTCTTCTCGGCGACCTTTTCCTTCTTCTCGGCCTTCTTCTCTTCTTTCTTCTCTTCGACCTTCTTCTCTTCCTTCTTCTTCTCTTCCTGCTTCTTGACGACCATCTTCACGAAGCGATCCGGGATCTCATCGACGGCGGGTTTGCGCGGCCAGTCGACGCTGCGCAGATAGAGAATGAGCCCGAGGTGGGCCGCAAACGAGATCACGCTGATGGTGGTGAAAAACCAGTCGAGGTCGGAGGTTAGTGATCCACGCACCGACGCCGGAAGCTGCGGCCGCGGCTGCGGCGGCGGCGGCGTCACGAACTGGAAGAGGACGGTCATGTCGCCGACGCTGATCTTGCCGCGCGACCGTTCGTCGAGTGGCATGTTCCAGCTTTGGCCCTGCTTCTTGATCTTGCCGGTCTGCTTTAGCTGGGACAGCGAGATGATTTCGTTGCCGATGGCGATCCGGGCATCCATCGCGTCAGCGAAGTGTGCGACGTAGCCCTTCGAGGTCTCTTCGAACAGCAGCCACTCGCGCGGCAGCGAATCCGAAGGGACGACGAATAGGTTCTTGGCTGACTGGCCAATCGTGATGTTGTCGCGCTTTCTGACCAGACGTTCATCGACGATGCGTCCGCCCTGGATGATGCCAATGCGCAGCACCTTGGGCTTGGCGGTTGCGCTGGAAGCGGTCTGAGCTGGTTTGGGCGCTGCGGCCTGCGTCGTCATAAGGTGAATTCCCCTGGTGGTTTAAAAAGGCGCCTTCGAAACGCTGTCGATGATCTTGGGCAGGAAGTCCTGCTTCAATTCCTGCCAGTCGTAGTTGATGCTGGACTTCTGAAGGACGTAGAAAGCCTCGGGCTTTTGGATTTTACCCTCGATTTTGATCTCTTCGGTAATTCGATAGACTTTTTTTCCGGTCGAGCCGCGCTCGATCTTCACGCCGGACCCTTGGGGCTTGCCGTCTGGACCGACTGGGGGCGCAGCCTTCGCGGCGCCTTTTTGGGCGAACGCGGCCCCTTGGGGGGCCAGAACCGAGATGAAAAGAAGGGCGCGCACGAATCGAGACATATTTTTCGACAGAGCCATGGGAACCTTTACTTGGAACCCGCCGGGGCGGGGGTGGGCGGGACCGGCGCAGGGAGCGCCGGAGGGGCGGGCGCGGCGGGATCAGCGGGTTTTGGGGTATCCGCAGCCGGGGCGGCGGGGGCATCGCCGCCTGCGGGGGCCGCTTTGGCGGTTTCGGCGGCCTTGGCGGCTTTCGCAGCATCTTGGACAGCCTTCTGCGCCGCCCGCTGCTTATCCCGCTCCTCGGCCTTCTTGATGCGCTCGATGCGCTTTTCTTCCTTCTTGATGCCTTCCTGGGCTTCCAGAATGTAGGTGTCGGCGGGATCTTTCGGTGGAACACCGCCAGCCTGCTGCAGCATCTGCTTGTACTTCTGCAAGTGGCCAATCGCCGTGTTCATCTTGGCCGTGATGTCCATGTTTGGGATCTTGTCGGCGTCGAGGTACAGGATGCCCAAGTTGAAGACGGCGTCGGCGTAGTTCGGGAAAAGCTGGAGGGCTTTTTCGTAGGATGTCTTCGCCTTGTCGAAGTCCTTGAGGCCCCGGTAGGCGCTACCCAGATTCAGGTGCGCTCGCGAGTAAGCGGGTTGGAGCGCGACGGACTTTTCGAGGACAGGAACCGCCTCGCGGTAGTTCTTGACGGTGAGGTACTGCGCGCCGAGGTTGTTCCAGAAAATGGCGTTTTCAGGCCCCGCTTCCGTGGCCTTCTTGAGCTGCTCGATGGCACCGGGAATGTTCTTCCGCTCAAGCTCCATGAAGGCGAGGATCTGGTACATCTCGGCCTGGTCAGCGGCCGGGGCGTTATTCGCCTGCATCATCTTCCACAAGGTGCGCGTCCACTCGTACTTCTTCAGCTTGTAGTAGGCCTTGGCCATGATGAACATGGCGGGGGTGTGGCGCTCGTTCTTGTTCAGGGCCGCCTTCGCCGCGGCTACCGCACCCCCAAAATTGCCGGCCTCGTATTGCTTCTTGGCGGCCTCGGTCTCCTCAGTCGGAATGGGTAGGGGCGGGGGTTCGCGCTTCTTCTTTCCGCCAGCCGCTGGCGCCGCTTCGACGGCCGGGGCCGGGGTCTGCGCGTAGGACGACGACGACCCGACGACGGAAAGCTGCCAACCCAGCGACAAGGCGACAAATCGCGTGATCTTCATGGGGCCTCGATGGCGACTTTCTCGTCCTTGATGAACGGGAACTCGTCGGGCAGGTACTTCGACAGCTTTTCGCGCGCTGACTTGACGTATTCGTTGGTCACACCCAGCTTCGACGCCATCTCCAGGGTGTCTCGCCACATCTTCTTGGCCTCGTCTTCGATGGGGGTCACGAACTGGAAGATTGCGTCCTTGTATTGGCCTTCGACAACGCCGCAGTCGTCCGGATTCGCCTTGCAGGCCATCTTGGCCAGCTTCTTGAGATCGTCGGGAGGATTGTCGGCCGCCTTGATGAGCTTCTGAGAGAACTCGTAGAAGATGTCGCCGCTGCGCAGGTACGAAGCGAGCGACCAGGTGGCGTACTTGTACTCGAAGATTTTCTGGTATTCCTCGCGCAGGGCCTTGGCCGAGGCAACGAAGTCGTCGAAGGTTTTCTTGATCTGCTCCGGCTTACCCTTGAATTCGAGCTTGCGGACCTGGAATGCCTTGAACTTCTCGTCAAGAAGCAGGTAGTCGGCTTTGGCGGCGGCGCCCGCGGCTTCGGAGGCAGCGGGCAGCTTGCGGCTGATGAATTCATCGCGCACGCGCTTGTAGGCGGCGAAGGTGGCCTTCTGGTCTTTACCCTGCTCGGCGATGGTCGCCAGCTTCAGCAGCGAATTCACGACCGTCGGGCCGGCCGGCTGCTGCGAGCTATAGCGTTTGATCAGGTCGTTCAGGCACTTTCTGAGCTTGTCGGTGTCCTTCAGCTTCTCGTAGGCGGAACAAGAGGCTGCGAAGGCCTCGGATGAATCGAGGGGCTTATCGGCGACGGCATCGGCGTAGCGCTTATAGAAGTCGGCGGCCCGCGCGTATTGCTGGTCGTTATCGAGCAAGATGGCCGCCTGGGCCAGTGCCTCCTTGCGGTGCTCGTATTCGGCGAACTTGGGATCGGTGGCGACCTTCACGAAGCCCGTGACGGCCTGTTCGAACTCGAAGAAGCGGAAGTGGTTACGGGCCGCGTTCCAGATAGCGTCCTTGACCAGCACGCTCTCGGGGTATTCGCGCGCCAGGCGCTCGTAGCATTTCGTCGCCTCGCCGTACTGGAAGAGCTTCTCGTAGATGACGCAGACGTTGTTGAGGTTACCCGGGGCGTCCTGATCCTTCGGGTTCGCGTTGATCATGTCGAGCAGGTCGAGCGCCAGACTGATGTCGATGTCCGTCGAGACCTTGCTCGGCCCCGCTGCGACGGGCTTGCCATCGGGGGTCGTGCCGGGGGTCGTGGCGGTCCCGGTTACGATTGCGATGCCGCCGTTGCCTTCCTTACACTGCGTGATCTGTTTGTTGGTGCCCTTCTCCTCGTTCTCCATCGCCAGCGTCAAGCGCTTGGAGATGATGGCCGACTTGACGGAGGTCCGAATGCCGTTGAAGCGGGCGGTGTATTCGGCCGCCTCCTTCGACGGTGACTTGCCACAGACAGATCCACCGAACTGATCAGCGACCAGCAGAAGTTTACCAAGCGCGCAATCTTTTTGCTCTTCGTCCTCGATCAGATAGTCGATGAAATAGGTTTCCAGGATGGCGGAGTAGGCCTTGAGGCCCGTCTCGGGGGCGGAGGTGCAAGAGAAGTCCGCCACCTCCTGCAGGCGCGTGCGAGCCACAGGCCAGTTCCGGTAACGCAACATGAGGACGGCGGCGGCATATCGAAGACCGGGCACGCGGGGATTGTTGGGCAAGGTCTTGACGAACCAGTCGAGGGAGACAAGGTACTTCTGATAAACGTCCGGCATCTCCAGCGGTGTGACGGGAGGCTTGGTGTTTTTCTGGTCGGGAATCGGGGGGTCTTCCAGCTTCTTTTCGTCCTTGAGCTTGGCAATCATGCCCTCGTAGGACTTCATGATCTGGACGGCCGCTTCTTCCTGGTACTTGTTGTCCAGGCTTGAATCGCGCACGGCGGTGTAGGCGACAATGGCCTCGGGCAGGCGATCCGCGTAGTACAGCGTGTCGGCGTAGGACTCGCTGAACTCGTAGGTGCTTTTCGAATTCGGGTAGACGGTCAGGTAGTTCTTGTAAAGTTCGGCGGCGTCGCCGTACAACTTCTGGCATTCCTGAAGCTTCTTCAGGTCGGACGGGCTCTCCCGCCACTTGTCCTTGCAGGCCTGGGCGATGATGTGAACGTTCTGGGCAGCAGCCTGCAACGCCTGCTCGGCAAGCTCAATGCCCAGCGCCAAGGCGTCGGGGTCGGCGCGGTTGGCCTTGTACCATTCGCTGCCTTTTTGATACGTGCGGCCGAGAATCTCGCGCTCTTTCGAGGCGGCCGCCATGTTGCGGTCTTTTTCGTAGGCCTTGACGATCTTGTCCTGCACCTGCGGCGCTTCGGCGGTCGTTGGCCACTTCTGCAGCACGGACCGGTAAACGGCGATGGCCTCGGGATACTTCGTCGAATCGAAGTAGATGTCGCCGAGTCGCTGGAAGACTTCCTTGACATGCGGCTCGCTCTCGCGACCCTTGTAGAAGGTCTGCGCCCGCTGCAAGCCGGTCTCGGGGTCAGGATTGGTGTCGCCATCCCAGTCGGGTTCAGAAAAGCTGACGCCGAGGTACTGAACAGCCTCGGGCCGAAGGTCGGAGCCGAATTTCTCACCGCTGGCCTTCTTGCCGTCGGCGAACTTCACGAGGTTGTCGAATTCCCGGATGGCCTCGGGAAACCGGTTGTCGCGGTAATACGACCACGCCAGCTTGTAAAGTGCCTTGTCGTAGTAGGAGGAATCCTTGATGGCGACCACGCGGCTGTAAGCCGAGATGGCGGGCCCCAGTTCGCCCGCGTCGAAGTGGGTCTCACCGACGCGCGTCCAGGCCTCGGCCAGGAACTTCGAGCCCTTCCGGACCGGAACGCAGTCCTTGTAGACGTCAACCTTCACGCCCGTGCGGGTCGTGGGTGACGGCGGTGGGGGGGGATCGAGCGGCTTGTAGCGGTTGGAACAGGTGAGAGCCAACAGCGCCTGGTTCGATTCGGCCTCCTTGCCCATTTCAGCAAGGCAGTAGCCAAGCAGGTAGTAGGCCGCGTCGAGCAACCGATAGGTGGGGAAGTCGGTAAGAAGACGACGGTAGAGGTCAACCGTGGGACCGTAGTCGGGTTTCGGTGGCTGCCCGTCGGGTGGTGTCGGGGACTCAAGAGCCTTCTGGAATGCCTCCTGGGCGGTGAGGTACTCGTCAGACGACTTTTCGTAGTAGAGCTCGGCCAGCCGAAACATCGCGTCCGGTGTCCAGCGCCGATCGTTGGGGTACTTCTTGAGGAAACCCTCGAACATGGCGATCGCGTCGAGGCGTCGCTGGCGTTCCTCCTTTTCGCTTTGGTTGATCTCGGCTTCGTACTTGGACTTGATGGTCTTCATCTTGTCCATGTAGACGCGCTTGATCACGCTCGTGGCGGCGCTGCGGTAGCCCTTGACGGCTTCGGCATAGCGCTGAACATCCTGGGCCATCTCCTGCAGAAGCTGAGGATTGGTCGGTGGCTCAGGAGCGGCGTGAGCGACGGGGGAAAGCGCGAGCAACGCGACGAGGCCGAGTGAGGCGCGATGAGGCAACCTCACTTGTCCTCCTGAAGCAATGCGTGGAAGTCGTCGTCGATGGCCTTCAGCTCCTGCTTTTGCTGCGTGATGAGCTGCGTGAGCTTGGAGGTCTTTTGATCCTTGAGACCCCAGGAGACGTCGATAAGACCGACGTCAGACTGCACAACAAGATCGTAGAAGCGGTCGGTCACTTTGCCGAGGACTGCCTGCGCGAGGCCACCGCCAAGAGCCTGCGATTCGCCCAGCAGCGATGAGAAGCGACCCGTCGCCGCCTGGATCTGAATCTTCTCGGCCGCGAGTCGTTCTTTGATCGAACCAAGGCGGCGCTCGGCTGCGGCATCGACGCGACCGTCGAAGTTCTGAAGCTGTGACTGCACAAGTGACGCTCGGGTGATCACGCCGGCGAGTGCATCGAACTCGCCACGCGCTTCGGGGCTCATCTTGTTGCGGACCTTCTGGTAGATCTCGTATTCGCGACCCATCACGGACGCCAGTCGTCCGGCCGCGTTGCGCTCTCCATCGGCGGTCACCGAGCCAGCCAGGCGAGTGGCCTCCAGCACCTCCTCGTGGATCCGGTCGTGCGCTCCCCGCAGAGCTGCGATCGAAGCCCGCAATTCGGCCACCGGACGCTTGAGCTCCTCGGGCCGAATCTTCTGTTCGGTTTTCGAATTGCTGTAGTACTGCTCGACGGCGATCAGTTCCGCCTCCATGGTCTGGATCGCGACATAAGACTCGGCAAGACGTGTCTGAAATTCCTGAATTTGGTTGCGCGCCACGTCCTCGCGGTTGCGGCTGTCTCCCTCTGCGGAAGGCAGGGTCTCGATTTGCTGTTCCAGGCGGGCGCGATCAAAACCCATTTCGTCCAGGGCCACGGTTTCGGTGGACGACAGGTGGGGTGCGGCCAGGCTTCGGGCGCGTTCCAGGAACCTGCGCCTGATGTCCAGGGCCTGGCTCAAAACCTCGTTTGATCGAGATCGCGCGGCTGCCAAATCGGGAAAGATCGCGATCTTTCCTTCGCCGTTTACGACCCGCTCCAGCCGACCGATGGTTTGCTCGGTCTCCCGGATGCCGCGTTGAAGTTCGCCCACCTCACTGGCCAGGTTGACCATGCGGGTTAAATCGGGATCAGCCTTGAGCCATCTGACCGCCACCGGCGGTACGAACAAGGCGATGTCGAATCGTTCGAGACCCTTGCCGATCAGGGACTCGAAGTAGTGGGGTTCCGACTGTGACCGGGCAAGCGCGGACTTGAGTTGGGTGTGAATGGGCTCGAATTCCTCACGGGCCGAGCCAAAGATTTCGTTGGCCTGGAAATAGTTGTTGATACGCAGGTTAAGGTTGCCCATCAGGAGCCGCAGTTCCGGGGCTTCGGGACTGTTGGGGCTTTGCAGGAGCATGAGGTCGAGCGCGCGGTAGGCGGCCTTGTAATCCTTGGCCTTGATGGAGTTCCAGGCCGATTCGTACATCGCGTCAGCGAAGTACTTGGATTGGCGGCTTATGGCGGAATAGAGGTCCTTGGCCTTGTCGGCTTGGCCGCGTTCGTAAAGGAGGCGGGCGATGGCAAGACGGGCCAGATCCTGAATGTCATTGTCAGCGTCGCTGCGCGGCTGGACTTTGAGAACGGCGTCGAATCCCGTAGCGGCAGCGGCCAGATTGCCCTTCTTGACCTGGGTCGTGGCGAAGAAGTACAGCCCCTGCAGGTAATAGGGATTGTCGGTCCCGATGGCGGAAAAAGCCGCCAACGCCTCGTCGGTCCGATCGCGGAAAAAAAGGTACTTGCCCTTGACGTACGGAACCGACGGTTCGAGCTGGTTCGACGGAATCTTATCAAGCCGCGCCAAGTATTCCTCGACGTTGTCGTAGTCGCCGGTGCGCAGGGTTAGCTCGACCAGGCGCTGTAGAGCACTTTGTTCCTTGCGCGAACCGGTGTTCCGCTTGATGGCCTGCTGGAAGTAGGTACGCGCCGAGTTGTAGTCCTTGCTTTGATAGAGCGACTCACCCAAAAGCACCAACGCGTCATCCGCCGCCCTGGACCCAGGCCATTTCTCCAGCACATCGAGCAGGATGGTCGCGGCGCCCACGTAGTTGCCCAGGCTGTAGTAGCCTTCAGCCTCGATGACGCGGCGGTCGGGCGCGTTGATGTCCGGCGCCGGCGCGTCCCGTAGCTCAGCCGTGAGCACGCGGACCCGTTCTTCCAGGTCGATCAGGCTGCGGTTCGCATCATCGATCCTGTCGTCAGCACGACCGCCCCGGACCGGAACGATCAGAAGCGCCAGGACGGCAAGCGCAAGCTGCCATTTCGTCAGACCCATGCCACGGCCCCAGGCTTTGTCACTTCTTGCTGGTACTGGTCGCGGCCCCGCCCTGCGGCGCGAGAACGTTCACGCGAAATTCGATATCGGGCTTGTCTTCCATGTTGGTGGCAATGCTGCCTTTTTCGTAGCCAACTGCGGTGACGATCGTGGCCTTACCCTCGCCGGCAATGAACGTGTGACTGGAGCGTACAGCGAACTTGTAGCCACGGAGATAACTAAACACGCCGAAGCCATTGCCCTGGTACACCAGTTGAACCGTCAGCGTGTGCGAGCCCGGCTGGATGGCGCCGTTGTACACGTCGAACTCGGTCATCTCGGACAGCTTCCCGGTGTCCTCCGCCTTGGAGAAGATCTGAACCCCATCGAGCGCGTAGACGACCTTGATCAGGCGGAACGAATTGCTCATCTCGTTCTTGTGGCGAATCACGCCGCGCGAAGCGCCGATGACACCGCCCAAAACCGTTTCCTTAAGAACGTTCAGGCGCAGCTTGGTGCGAAAGACCTGCTCTTTGAGCTCGTTCACGCTGCGCTCAAGGGAACGGAGTCGGATGATGTAGGCACCAGCGTCGCTGCCCGCCCCGCCGGCGGCAGGCGGCCCCGCGGGTGGCGGGGCCCCGGTGGCAGAAGGTGGCGCAGCGCCGGGCGCCGGACTGGCGGTCGACGGGCCCGGTAGGCCCGACGGGGTGGCCGGAGCCGCGGCGGCAACCGCAGCAGTGACCGCAGGAGCGGCTCCAGCGGCGGAAGGAACGGCGGGGTTGGCGCCGGTATTGGCCTTGGGCGCTTGGCCGTAGGCAGTACTGGTGGCACCAAGGACGGTCATCAGTCCCAGCAGCCCCCAGGTTCGCAGCAGTCTCATTATGGCAGCTCCCTCTCGGCGTCTAGGGGCATATGCCTCGCCCACAGAGTCTTTGTGAACGTCATCTGTATACCAGGGGCTTTCAACGCGAGTCAAAAGTTCCATGCACTCGATCCGCCTGGATCCGCTTGGCACGTGCCCGTCGCCAGGGTCATCTGTATCACGCTGGCTTTCCAGTCAGCTTTGCAGGCCAGCTTTCCAGCTTTCCCAACCCAACCTTGGACGCGGCAACTTTTCACGAGGCCGGCATCTTATCACAGCTTAAGGGGAATTCTCTAAACCTGCCTCTTGGTGGTTGGTCTGGTGGCGGGGCGCGGTGGCGGCGGCACGGGATCTTCGGCGCGTGCAGGGTGCAGCGAGTGCCAGATGAGTTCGAGCAATTCGGCCAGACCTTCGCCCGTAACCGTGCTGACGCCGAGTACACGTAAGCCCTTCTTTTTGAAGGATCTACGCAGGGTCGCCAGCTTCTTCCGCGACTCCGGCATGTCTATCTTGTTGAGAACCACCAGCTCGGGCCGTTTGGCGAGTGCCTCGTCATGTAGACGCAGTTCGCGGCGCAAAATAGCGTAATCGCGAAGCGGCGTACGCCCTGGAACGGCGCTGACCTCTAGCATGTGGACCAACAGGTGGGTCCGTTCCAGGTGGCGGAGGAAGCGGTGGCCGAGGCCCGCGCCCTCGTGAGCGCCCTCGATGAGTCCCGGTACATCAGCGACGACGAGGGAGCGCTCGCCCGACAGGCGCACGACGCCCAGATGGGGAACAAGGGTGGTAAACGGGTAGTCTGCGACCTTCGGGCGGGCCGCCGAGATGCGGGTAATCAGAGACGACTTGCCAACGTTGGGGAATCCTAGGAGGCCAACATCGGCCAGGAGACGCAGTTCGAGGCGGATGACACGCTCCTGGCCGGGGCGACCCGGCTCCGACCGCCGGGGTGCCCGGTCAGTGGAGGTGGCGAAGTGAATATTGCCGCGTCCGCCATGCCCTCCGCGCGCAATGACGAAGCGCTGATCGGCGGTCCTGAGATCAGCCAGCAGACGCGAAGTGGCGTCCTCGAAGACCTGGGTTCCGGGCGGTACGCGCAGCACCAAATCGTCGCCGCCCCGCCCGTACATGTCCTTGGTTGCGCCGTTTTCCCCCGAAGGGGCCCGGTACTCGGTGCGGTAGCGAAAATCCAGCAGGGTCGACAGGCCCTCGTCGACTACCAGGACTACGCTGCCGCCGTCGCCGCCGTCGCCGCCCGCGGGGCCACCCTTTGGGACGTACTTTTCCCGGCGGAACGCCACGGCACCGTTTCCCCCGTCGCCGGCGCGCACGGAGATCCGCGCTTCATCTATAAACGCGGTCACGGGTTACCAGCGCGACCGGACCGACACTGCGGGTCCCTGGCGTCGCACGAGGCTTGCCCCTTCGGGCTAGGCCTCGAGCTTGGCGTCTACTTTGACGGTCTGACGAGCGCCAGAGTGGCCGTAGCGAACCGTCCCCTCTTTGAGCGCGAACAGCGTGAAGTCGCGACCCATGCCCACGTTCATACCCGGGTGAAACACCGTCCCGACCTGGCGCACCAGGATGTTTCCAGCCAGCACGTGCTCACCGCCGAAACGCTTGACGCCCCGACGCTGACCCTGAGAGTCGCGTCCATTGCGGGAACTTCCTTGGCCTTTTTTGTGAGCCATGAGCCTTAGGCCTTCGCCCCGGAGATGGCCGTGATCTTCAGCGCAGTGAAGGGCTGACGGTGGCCGGTCTTGCGGCGGTAACTCTTTCGCCGCTTGTATTTGAAGATGATGATCTTCTTGCCCAGGCCCTGTTCCAGGACCTCGGCCTCGACCTTCATACCCGGGACGTGGGGACGTCCTAGGGTCACGCCACCGCCGTCGTCGGCGAACATAAGTGGGTCAAACGTCAGCTTATCCCCAGCAGACGCAGGCAGCTTCTCCACGCGCAGGGTTTCCCCTTCGGCCACGCGGTACTGCTTTCCTCCGGTTTCGATAACGGCATACATGGTTCTTGGCTCCAAGCGAGTCGGCTAATTTAGAACAGCCTACGTCCCTGTCAAGCACTTCCTGGGAAACTGGGAAACTATCCCTTTCGGGCCCGGGCGCCTGGCTTGGTCTTGGCGGCGCGGCGGTCGGCGCGGTACTTCGCAATCTGGTCCTTCGCCACACCCTTGTGGCTGCTGCACACCATTCCAAAGATGGGCGCGGCGACATTCTTGCAGCCGGGGACCGGACAGAATTGCTTGGGTCGCCTTCGCCTCGGTGCGCGGCGCGCTGCCGGAACAGAAACCGCCGATGAAATGCCGGGGCGGTTTTTTGGCGGGCGACCACGCCGGCGTGGAAGTCCGAGTGCCCCGCCAGCGCCCAGCGCAGACAGCAGAGCCGCCTGCACCCTTTCAGTGGCCCGTATTTGGACGGCAACTGCAAGCCGGGTCACGAAACCGTCGACCAGGATTCTTAGATCGGAATTGAGGCCGCCCGCGTTGCGGTTTGTCATTGGATGCCCGGGAGAATGGTGCGACTACCTTTTGAAGTAAAGGCATTTTGCGGACGGGTCGCACTGCTTTTGCTTGACCGCCATCGTTGCGCGAACGATAGATCGGCCTCGGACATGGCTGCCTCAGAGCAATTGCCCCCGGCGGGCATTTCAAAAGTCGTTTCGAACATGAACGGTGGAGATCTGCGCGCCCAGCTTTCCCGTTATTCCGATATCGCCTTGGCGGCGCTGGTCGTTGGCATCGTCGGGATGATGATCATTCCGCTGCCGACCTTCTTGCTGGATCTGTTGATTTCTCTGAACATCGCCGTTTCCGTCACGTTGCTGCTTATTGCCATTTACGTGAGCGATGCGCTGAAGATAGCCACGTTCCCGTCGCTGTTGCTTATTACGACCTTGTTTCGCCTGGCACTGGAGGTGTCCGCGACGCGGCTGATCCTTCTGAAGGCCGATGGGGGCGAGGTCATTCACGCCTTCGGCAATTTTGTCGTTGCCGGAAATCTGGTCGTCGGTGGGGTTATCTTCTTTATCTTGACGATCATCCAATTCGTGGTGATTTCGAAAGGCGCCGAACGCGTGGCCGAGGTCGGGGCGCGCTTCACCCTGGATGCGATGCCCGGAAAGCAGATGTCCATCGACGCGGAGCTGCGCGGGGGGCACATCGACCACCACGAGGCGCGGCGGCGGCGGGCCCTGTTGACGCGAGAATCGCAATTCTTTGGCGCCATGGACGGCGCGATGAAGTTCGTGAAGGGCGATGCGATCGCCGGCGTGGTGGTGTTGGTCACCAATATCGTGGGCGGCCTGATCATTGGTATGGTTCAGCGCGGCCTGGACGCGGGCGCCGCTGCGCGGACGTATACCGTGTTGACGATCGGCGAAGGCCTGGTCGCGCAGATTCCGGCACTTATCATCTCGACCGCGGCCGGTATTATTGTCACGCGCGTGTCGTCGGAGGAGGAAGGCGGACATCTGGGCCGGGACATCGGCCTGCAGATCCTTGGCCAACCGAAGGCGCTGGGGATCGCAGGAGCCCTGTTGTTGGCAATGGCACTGGTGCCGGGTCTTCCCACTGTGCCGTTTCTGTTGCTGGGGCTGGTCCTGTGTTTTGTGGCTTATCAACTGCCGACCCTGGGCCGAGACCCGTCGTCAGCCACTTCGGACGATACGTCACAGGGTGGCGCCGCCGCCCGCGGCCCTGCGACGCGCGATGGGGCAGCGGGCCGGTCAGAAGCGCTACCCTTGCTGGCGCCCATCGCGATCGAACTGGCCGGCCCCCTGGCGGACGAGGTACTGGCGGGCGCAGGCGGGGCACGTCTGTTGCGCGAGGTCATTCCGGCGCTGCGCGAGCGATACTTTGCCGAGACCGGTATCGTCCTGCCTGCGGTCAGACTGCGACCCATCGTTGGTGCGCTGAACGACGGTGGCTTCGTGATTCGTCTGAACGAGGTGCCGATGGCCAGGGGCGAGGTCGTCCCGGGTGGGGGGCTGACCTTCGAAACCCCCGCGCGGTTGGCGGCAGCGAACGTGCCGTCGAGGACCACCGTGTATCCGGACGGGACGGCGGCAGCGTGGATTGCACGGGAAGATCTGGCGGCGGCGCGGGTGAACGGCATCGCGGTCCTCGGGACTGAGGAATTCATCGCCGCCCATTTGTTGCAACTGGTGCGGCGTTACGGCCATGAGTTCGTCGGCGTCCAGGAAGCGCAGGCTTTGCTCGACGGGATCGAAAAGACCCAGCCGGCCCTGGTACGGGAAGTCGTTCCCAAGCTGGTCTCGCCCATCTTGCTGGCCGATGTCTTGCGGCGCCTTGCCGAGGAGCGCGTGTCGCTGCGCGACCTGCGAGAGATTCTGGGGGCGCTGGCGCAATGGGCACCGCACGAACGAGATCCGGTGGCGCTGACGGAACACGTGCGGGCGGCTTTGCGCAGGCAAATCACCCACCAGTATGCCGGCGCGGCCGGGACGCTGGGGGTGTTCATGCTGGACCCAGTTATCGAGGACACGGTTCGAGAGGCGATTCACAAGACGGCCTCGGGAAGTTACCTTGCGCTAGAGCCAGGGCTGGCGCGCGACATCGTAATGGCCGTGCGCCGGGCGATCCCGGCCAGCAACAGCATGCCGGTCCTGGTGACGAATGCCGACATCCGCCGTTATGTGAAACGCCTGGTCGAAGGTGAGCTGCCCGGCTTGGCCGTGCTGTCGTTCCAGGAGCTGTCGCCCGAGACGCAGCTGCAGCCTCTGGGCCGGGTCAGCGTCGCGGAGGCGTGACAGCCGTTCACCGGGCGCTATAGTCGCGCGCATGTCGACATCGCGAAGCCGGGGCAGCGCCCTGTTGCTGTGCACGTTTCTGGCCATGGGCTGCGCCGCAAGCGCGCTGCCCGACAAACCCATCCTCAAGGACTACGAGCTAGCGCAACGGGATTTTCCCCTCAAAAGCGGTCTGCGGGTTCTGGTCCAGGAAGACCACAGCGCCCCGGTGGTGGTCGTCGCCGCCATGTACGCCGTCGGTAGCACGTCCGACCCCAAGGGACTGGAAGGTCTGGCCCATTTCATCGAGCACCTGGCGTTCCGTTCGCGCCCCGGCGGCGGCCCCGAGCTGATGCACGTCATCGACCGGATGGGCGGCTTTCGCAACGCCTTCACCACCCTGGACAAAACTGTCTATTTCACGATGGCCCACAAGGACCATCTGAACGAGCTGATGCAGTTGGAGGCTTGGCGCCTGGCCCGTACGGTCGATGGCGTGACGCCCGAGGTCTTCGCCACCGAGCGCGAGGTGGTGCGCAACGAGCTGCGCCTGGGCAATGAAACCAATCTGCGCGGCAAGCTGTTCGACAAGGTGTTGGCGCAGTTGTTTCCCGCCGGGCATCCCTTTTCGCGTCCTGTGATCGGTTCGCACGAATCGCTGTCGGCGGCCAAGTTGGAAGACGCGCGGGCCTTCATCAAGAAGGACTACACGCCCGACAACTGCACCATCGTGATCTCGGGCGACGTCAACGCCGACGAGGTGCAGAAATTGCTGGGCCAGTGGCCGGCCGAGATCTTGTTTGGTCCTGCGGGCCCCGACGGCCCGGCTGTACAGCCGCGCCAGCGCTATGGCGAGCGCCCCGTGCCCGCGGTGCCGCCGCCGGTTAATCGAGCGCTGGTCAAGGACAAGGGACCGATCGAACAGCCGATTCTGGTGCTGGGTTGGTCGGCGCCGGCCGCATACCGCGGCAACGACGAACTTTTGAGCTTCGTCTCTACCCGACTGAATCTGGCGCTGCAGGAGGTCTATGCAAACTCGGACATCTATGTCGATGACGATATAGAGAGTGTCGGGGCGTTTGCCGATCCGCTGGCCGAGGCGACGGTGGTTTATGTGGTGGCGAACCTCAAGCCGGGGGCGGATCCCGAGAAGGCCCGGCAGCGCGTGCTGGACACGCTGGTCAACGCCTGGACGACCGAGCTTGGCCGTCTGGACGTCGAGGTCACACGGTGGTTTGCGGCCACTGATCTGTTGCTGGCGGTGGCCGAACCTTTCGACAAGGCCGTGTCGCTGGTGCAGCACCTGGGGGCGACGGGCCACCCGGCCTTCTTCAAGGATTCACTGGAAGGCCTGGCCGCCGTGAAGAATTCGCAGGTGATGGAATTCGCAGCCAAGTGGATCACGCGCGAGCGCGCCGTGGCCGTGTACTTCGAGCCCGAATCGGATTTCGTGCCCAAAGTAGTAGGCGGGTCGGGCGCGGCCAGGGCGCCAGCTAAAACAGGCGCCAGCACCGCCGAACACCAGATCGGCGGCGAACAGGCGACGGTGACCGAGGATCTGGGCGCCGACAAGATTCGCCTGGTGACGCCGTCGCCGGATCTGGCGCGATTTCCTTCCTTCAAGTTGACCAATGGTCTGGAGGTCTTTGCCATCCCACACGGGCTGGCGCCGGTCGCCCAGATTCACCTGGGTATTCGCGGCGGCAATGCGACGGTCAAACCGTTTGGCCTGGCGGGCCTGGCCAGCAATCTGTCGCGCAGCATGTGTCGCGAGCATGGGTCGTTGCTTGCCGTGGGCGGGCGCATGGGCTCGTTCACGGGACTGACCCGCAGCACCCACCGGGTCAACGTCATGTCCGGCAACCTGGCCAACGGCCTGGCGGTGCTGGGCGATCAGGTTCGGTGTCAGGAGGTCAGCGAGGAGTCTTTTTTGTTTCTCGGACGCATTCTTGAGATCAACAAGAAGGCCTACGACCGCATCGCGAAGAAGCCGGAATTCGTCGCCAGCAAGCGTTTCTGGGCCGAGCTTTATCCGGGGCACGCCTACGGCGAGCTGGCGATGAACCCCGAAGCGCTGAAGGGCGTGACCCGCGAGGAGGCGGCGGCGTACGTCAGCAGCCACTACAAGCCCGAGAACGCCGTGGCGGTGGTGACCGGCGACGTCGAGGCCGGCGAGGTCAAGGCGCTGGCCGAGCGCTACCTGGCGACGTGGAAGAGCGGCGGTGGCGGGTCGGCGGCGGTGGCCGCAATTCCCCCTGGGCCGGCCGGCCGCAAGGTGTTCTTGATTGAACGACCGAAGGCCACGCAGGCCACGATCCAGATTGGCTGCCGGATTCCTGCCTTGCGGCCAGAATGGCTGCCCGCGCACGACGTGCTGGAAGCGATGGCCAACGATCACGCCTGGAAGCTGCGCGAACAGCTGGGCGCCACGTACGGAATCTACGCGGGGATCACGGGACACCCGGGCGGGGCGGCCGACCTTACGTTCGGGGGCGCCGTCGTGAACCCGCTGGTTGGCGAGGTGGTGGCGAAGCTTCTGGGGTTCATCGAAGACGCCGAACGCGGGCACCTGGACGAAGGGTGGTTTCTCAGCCAGCGCTGGGACGTGGCGAGAAAATTCGCACTGACCTTTGCCACCAGCGACGGGATTGCATCGGGCATATTGCAGGCCGCCGACCTGGGATTCGCCCCGGATGTCTGGAACCAGTACCCGGACAACCTGGCGAAGACCACGCGTGAAACCCTGGCAAGTGTGGTTGCGGGGTGCGCCGGCAAGGAGATTGTGACCGTCGTCGGCGATCCCGTCGTGATCCGGCCGCAACTGGAGAAGGCCGGATTGAAGCTGGAGACGGAGTGAGCGCGCCGATCCCGCCGTCGAAGGACGCGCGGCGAGGCATCACGCTGGCGGTGATCGTCGCGGCATTGGGATATTTCGTCGACATTTACGACCTGCTGCTGTTCAGCATCGTGCGCATCAAAAGCCTGCAGAGCCTGGGCCTGTCCGGAACCGATTTGCTGGAAAAGGGCGGGCAGATCTT
The DNA here is from genome assembly GCA_025350815.1 of Myxococcales bacterium. Taxonomy (GTDB): domain Bacteria; phylum Myxococcota_A; class Polyangia; order Fen-1088; family Fen-1088; genus JANXXE01. Next base: position 65,533 of record JANXXE010000218.1, read on the forward strand.
GAACTGGCAAATGGCCGGCATGCTTCTTGGGGGCGTGCTGTGGGGCATGATCGGCGACAAGCGGGGGCGGCTGTCGGTGCTGTTCGGGTCGATCATCCTGTACTCGACGGCCAACATTGCGAACGGGTTGATCCACAGCTTCGAGGCATATCGAACGGTGCGATTTGTCGCGGGCATCGGTCTTGCCGGGGAACTGGGCGCCGGGATCACGCTGGTCAGCGAGTTGATGACGAAGGAGTCGCGCGGCTACGGCACCGCGATCGTCGCGACGGTCGGAATTTTGGGCGCCATCGCCGCGTCATTGGTAACCGATCTTGTCCCGTGGCGAACCGCTTACTTTATCGGCGGCGGCCTTGGCGTCGCGCTGTTGCTGCTGCGGGTGGGCGTGATGGAATCCGGAATCTTCGAGCAGGTGAAGCTTCAGGCCGTGGCCCGGGGCAACTTCTTCAGTCTGTTTGCCACGCGCGCGCGGGCGCGGCGTTATCTGGGCGTGATCCTGATTGGCGTGCCCATCTGGTACGTGATCGCGATCCTGATTTCCTTTTCGCCTGAACTGGGCAAGGCGATGGGCATGAAGGAGATCCCCAGCGCCTCCCGGGCCGTGCTGTTTTCGTATACGGGCCTGGCCTTCGGTGACATCGGCAGCGGTTTGCTGAGCCAGCTGTTTCATTCGCGCAAGAAGATTGTCGGGGTCTTCATCTTTTTGACCGCGCTGTTTGTCGCCGCGTATTTTCTGGTCGCCGCCTCGTCGCTGACGGCGTTCTATTCCGTCTGCGTGGGCCTGGGCGTGGCGACAGGCTACTGGGCCGTCTTCGTGACCACCGCCAGCGAGCAGTTCGGAACCAACATTCGCGCCACTGTCACGACGACGGCACCCAACTTTGTTCGGGGCGCGGTGGTTCCGATGAACCTGGCCTTTCAGGCGGGCAAGGCCACGCTGGGCGTGACCGGCAGCGCGATGCTGGTGGGGGCAGTGACAATCGTCATGGCAGCCCTGGCCCTGACGGCGTTTGACGACACCTACGGCAAGGATCTGAACTTTCTGGAATCGTGATTCAGGCGTCCGCGGCCGCGACACTGAGATAGCGCTCGCCGGTATCGGCCAGCACCGTGACGACGGCCTGGTCGGGTCGCAGGCTAGCGGCGATGTCCAGCGCCACCTTCACGGACGCCCCCGACGAGATGCCAACCAGCAGGCCCTCGCGGCGGGCAAGCGCGGCGCGCGTGCTTTGCGCGTCCGACTCGCTGACGGAACGCACCTGGGACAGGATTGACCGGTCGAGAAGCTCGGGCACGAAGCCCGCGCCAATGCCCTGGATGAGATGCGGGCCGGGCGAGCCACCCTGAAGGACGGCGCTGCGTTCGGGCTCGACCGCGACCAGCCGCACGTTTGCATTCGCCGCGCGCAGGCACCGACCCACGCCCGTGATCGTGCCGCCCGTTCCCACGCCGGCGACGAAGACATCGGGTGCGTGCCCGCCGAGCTGTTCCAGGATTTCGGGGCCGGTGCGCCTCTGGTGCGCCAGCGCGTTCGTGGGATTGCGGAACTGCTGCGGCATGAAGGCGCCCGGCAGACGTGCCGCCAATGCCGACGCGGCATCGACCGCACCCCGCATCACGGCGGCCGCCGGCGTCAGGTGAATTTCCGCCCCGTACGCCCGCAGCAGGGTCAGGCGCTCGCTCGACATGTTGTCGGGCATGGTGAGAATCAGGCGATAGCCCTTCACTGCACACACCAGGGCCAAGCCGACGCCCGTGTTGCCGGACGTGGCCTCGACAACGACGGATTCGCCCCGGTGCAGCCGTCCGTCCCGTTCGGCCTCGTCGATCATCGCAAGCGCGACCCGATCTTTGAGCGAGCCGCCCGGATTGAGGTGCTCGCACTTGACGAAGACAGCGGCCCCTTGCGCGCGGGGCAGACGGCCGAGCCGAACGAGCGGCGTGCGCCCAATGCGGGCCAGGATGTCGTGGTCAGATCGAATAGTCACCGACAAAGATCTTGGCCCCTTGCAGATCCGCCAGCACGCGATCGCCTTCGACGATGCCAAGCGCGGCTATTTCCGCCTTGCCGAGTTCGACGACCAGAGTGCCGCCATCGGGCAGGCGCAAGGTCACCTTGACGTAGGCGCCCATCAGCGCCAGTCGTTCGACGCGGGCCACGGAAACCGCCGGGGCCTCGTCCTCGGCCTTGGTCAGCTTCACGTCGTGGGGACGGACGAAGCCGTGGACTTCGGCGCCCTCTTCGGGTTTCTCGCCCTGCGGGACCGCCACCGCGAAGGCGCCAACGGTCGCGCGGCCGTCCCGGATGTGTCCACGCAAAAGGTTGGCGCCGCCCACGAATGAGGCCACGAACGGGGACGCCGGGCGATCGTAAATCTCCTGCGGGGCGCCCATCTGGGCCACCTTGCCTTCGTTCATGACCACGACGCAGTCGGATAGTTCCATCGCTTCTTCCTGGTCGTGCGTGACCAGCAAGGTGGTGACCGGGGCGACGCCCGGCGCGTGGGCCCGCTCTTCATGAAAGCGCCGCAGCCACTGGCGCAGCGACAATCGGACCTGCGCGTCAAGCGCGCCGAACGGCTCGTCGAGAAGCAGAATCTTCGGCGCAATGGCCAGGGCCCGGGCAAACGCCACACGCTGGCGCTGGCCGCCCGACAGCTGCCCGGGATAGCGATCACCGTAGCCGGCGAGTTCCACCGCGGTCAGAAGGTCGTCGACCTGACGATTGATTTCCGCTTGCGGCACCTTGCGGACCTTCAGCCCAAACGCGATGTTGCGGCGAACGGTCATGTGCGGGAACAGCGCGTAGCTTTGAAAAACAAAACCCACGCCCCGCTTCTGCGGTGAAAGGGTGGTCCCTTCGACGCCGCCGATGACGATGCGACCCGCGTCAGGGTGTTCAAGTCCGGCTATCAGCCGCAAAATGGTGGACTTTCCGGAGCCCGAAGGGCCGAGCAGCGTCGTGATGGTGCCAACGGGAATCGAGAACGACACGCCGTTCACGGCCGCCACGTCGCCCCCCGCAAAACGCTTGGTCAGGCCTTCGACCGACAGGCCGTGACCAGCGGCCGCGGCTGTGGGTTGAATCTGGGGGGTCGCGCCGCCACCGTTCATATGAAGTACATCTGGGCCGCAGGCGTCGGCGAGATGCGGTCGAGCCCCATGGCCTCGGCCCGCGCGACGAGATCCCTGAGCGTGATCCCGTTGTAGAGATCGACGACGCGGCCGACCAGATCGCCCCACACGCTGCCGGGAACGTCGGTCTTGGCGGCCGTGCCCGCACTGTCGAGCGCAAACAGCGTCTCGATCGGGCCATCGACCGCGGTGATGACGTCGCTGAGGCGAATCGCTTCGGGCGGCTGGCAAAGAGTGTAACCCCCGCGCGGGCCGCGCTTGGCGTCCACGATCTTCGCGCGACGCAGGTCCTGAAGGATCTGTTCGAGGTAACGAAGTGGGATCGACTGACGATCGGCTATTTCCTTGGCCCCCACCGCGCGGCCGGGGCAATGAAAAGCCATGTCGAACAGGGCGTGCAATCCGTATCCAGTCTTTGTGGTAATTCGCACGTCGTCAGGTCCGGCTGGCCAGGGCGGTCAAGGCGGCGAATGGCTGCGCGGCGTTCGTCGCGGCGTTCGTCGCGATGTCCGTCGCAACGTCCGTCGCAAAAGCCGGATTCAGGAACTGCGCCAGGGCCGCGACCTCGCCGACGACCAGTACGCCCGGGGCGCCCGCACTTTCCGCGGGCAGAACGGAATGCGCCAGGGCATCGAGGGGGCCGACCCAGCGCCACGCAGCCGGGGTGCCAGCGCCAAGAACGATCGCGCTTGGGGTTCCGGCGGCCCAGCCGCGAACAATGAGCCGTTGTGCGATCGGCCCCCGGGCGCCGAGGCCCATCAACACCACCACGGTTGCGGTGGCCGGCGGCAACGCGTCCAGCAGGGGTGCGTAAGCCGCCTCCGCATGACCGGACACCACCACGAATGCAGACGAGACGCCCCGGTGGGTCAGGGGAATTCCAGCCAACGCCGGGGCGGCCAGGGCGGACGACACGCCCGGGATCACTTCGAAAGGAACGCCCGCCTCGGCCAGCGCCTGCGCTTCTTCGCCGCCGCGCCCAAAAATGAAAGGATCGCCGCTCTTGAGGCGCACGACGCAGTAGCCACGGCGGGCTTCGCGAATGAGCAAGCGATTGATGGTTTCCTGTGCGGTCGACGCCCGTCCGGCGCGTTTGCCGACATAAAACCAGCGGGCCTCCGGTGCCAGGGCACGCGCCTCGGGTGAGGCCAGGGCGTCGTACAGGACCAGGTCAGCCTCGGCCAGGCGCCGCACCGCCCGCAGGGTCAGCAGATCGGGATCGCCCGGACCGGCGCCAACCAGGGAAACGTGTCCCGTCATGGTCGACCTTCCGGCGGGACCGAGGGCGAGCGCGGCCGGTCGGCGTAAAGCCGGGACAGTGCCTCAAGCAACCGCGGCCGACGTTCGGACATCGGCACGCCGTCGCGCTGCCAGCCGGGGCGAAGGTCAGCGGCGACCTTCAGCCACGATTCAATTTCCGGGGGAAGAACCGCGTCCAGGCCTTCCCGCAGCAAGCCCGCGAGGGCGGGCGCAGCGCCACCGGTCGAGAACGCCACCGTGATATCGCCCCGGCGCAAGACGCCGCCGGCGTAGGCCGAGGCTGATTGTTGGTCGTCCACCGCGTTGACGAAGAGGCGGCGTTCCATTGCCGCGGCCGCAACCGCGCGGTTGATTTCGGGCGGCGCCGCGGCCACGACGAACCAGGCATCGTCCAGATCGCTCGGCACGAAGGCGCGCTCGACCAGTTGCGACCCGATGGTGCGCAATTCGGGCCGAATGCGCGGCGCCACCACGGTGACCAGCGCGCCCGCGGCCTGCAGCCCGCCGCACTTGCCCACAGCCACTAGGCCACCGCCAACCAGAACGACCTTCCGACCCGTAAGTTTCAGGAAGGCCGGGAACAGCGGCCCGGACGGCTCAGGCGTGGGGGTCGGCAGGGACATATTGTACTGTTCCTGAATCATGAATTGACGGGCGAAGGGCAGAGGTGGACTTCGACGTCTTGGGTGCTGTGCTAATAACTAGCGGTTTGATGGCCAGGGTCAAGCGGGCCAGTTGTACGGTGTCCATGTCAAGAATGTCAAATGACGTCCCGGTGAAGGTATTGTCGGCCGGACGGCCCGTAGTCGGTGGCGCCCTGCCCGCTGCCGGCCAACAGCCAGCGGTAGGTCAGCAAGCCCTCGACGCCGACCGGCCCGCGGGCGTGCAGCTTATCCGTGCTGATGCCGACCTCGGCCCCCAGCCCAAAACGATAGCCATCCGCAAACCGGGTGCTGGCGTTGTGGAAGACGCAGGCCGCGTCGACCTCGGCAAGGAATCGTTCGGCCGCGACCGGGTCCTCGGTAACGATGGCCTCGGTATGCCGCGAGCCATGCGCGGCAATGTGCGCGAGCGCGCCCGCCAGGTTGTCACGCTGCCGAATGGACAGGGTGAGCGCGCCATATTCGGTGTCCCAGTCGGCGCCCGTGGCCGGCTTCATCGCCGGGTGGCGCCGGCGGGTCTCCGCACAGCCGCGCAGTTCCACGCCCCGCGCGCCCAGCGCCGCCACGCAGGCGTCGAGAGCCGCGCCCGCAGCCGGATCCCAGAGCAGCGTCTCGATGGCGTTGCAGGCCGCCGGGTAGCTGCACTTCGCGTCGATGGCGATATGCGCCGCCATGGCCGGGTCGGCGGCCCCATGCAGGTACAGGTGGCAAATGCCGTCGGCATGGGCCATCACGGGAATGCGCGTGTGCGCCCGCACGTGGTGGATGAACTGCGACGAGCCGCGCGCCACCATCATGTCGACAAGATCGTCCATCGCCAGCAAGGCGTCGACGTCACTTCTGTCTTCGAGCAGGACGAGGGCGCGCTCGTCGAGGCCGTGGGCCCGCAAGACCTGGTGGGCAACATCGGTCAGCGCCCGGTTGCTGGCGCGCGCCTCGCGGCCGCCCTTGAGGACCGCGGCGTTGCCACTTTTCCACGCCAGACCCGCGATCTGCACCAGGGCGTCGGGGCGCGCCTCGAAGACCACGCCCAGAACACCCAGCGGACAGGTTACCCGCCTGAGAATCAATCCGTCGTCGAGCTGGCGGTGGGTGGTCACGCGTCCGACCAGTTCGGGCATGGCGCCCAACTGGCGCAGACCGTCTGCGACGGCGGCAAGCTTGGCAGCATCCAGCCCCAGTCGTTTCGTGAGGGCAGGGTCAAGCTCGCCCCTTTCCTCGGCCAGGCGCGCGTTCGCCATATCGGCGGCGTTCGCGGCGACGATGGCCTCCTGGGTTGCCGGGCGCAGCAGGGCAGCGGCAAAATCCTCCAGCAGCTTGCTCCGCTCGGCGCCCGTCAGCGCCGCCAGATGCCGGGCGGCGACGCGGGCCGCAATGATGGTTTCACGCAGGTCCATGGTGGAAGGCCGGGATACTACTACGCCGGTCGCCTGCCCCGGGGACAACAGCAGGGCCGGTTTGTCGCAAGTTATGGTAAGGAGTCCGATACATGAGCGCGTCCCCCACCTGGAAAGAGAAGCTTGCCGGCCGCATCCCGGAGGTGATTGGTCGCGAGATCGATATCTTCGAGACGCAGATAGAGCTGCGCAAGAAGGGGAAGATCGAAGAGAAACTGTTCGCCGAAACGCGCCTGCGCCGGGGTGTCTACGGGCAGCGTTACGACAACGGCCAGCGACACGACGGCGAAAAGACGCAGGAACTGAAGTGGCCGTGCGGCGACATCACCAAGGGGCCCATTACTGTCTGGGATGCGCCGGGGATGCAGCGGATCAAGGTTCCGTTCGGTAAGCTGACGGCCGCGCAATTGAATGCCCTGAGTGACGTGGCCGAGGAGTACTCGGACGGCATCCTGCATGTCACGACCCGGCAGGACATTCAGCTGCACTTCGTCCACATCGAAAACACGCCGGACCTGATGCGGCGCCTGGGTGCCGTCGGAATCACCACGCGCGAGGCGTGCGGGAACACCGTGCGGAATGTGACCGCGTGTCCCTACGCAGGCGTTTGCAATGAAGAGGCCTTCGACGTTACGCCGTACACCCAAGCGCTGGCGGATTTTCTGCTGGGGCACGACGACACCCAGGACTTCGGGCGGAAGTTCAAGGTGGCGTTCTCGGGCTGCAAGGACAACGCGTGCGGCCTGACGAACTTTCACGACATGGGCCTCATCGCACGGACGCGCACCGTCGACGGCAAGATCGAGCGCGGCTTCGAGCTATACGTCGGCGGCGGGCTTGGGGCCGTCCCGCAGTCGGCCTTGCTGTTTGACGACTTTTTGCCCGAGAGCGAACTTCTGCCCATCGCCCAGGCGTTAAGCCGCGTGTTTGCCCGCCTGGGCGAAAGACAGAACCGGGCGCGTGCGCGCCTGAAGTTCGTGGTCAAGAAGCTGGGAATCGAGGAGTTCAAGCGCGTTGTGCGCGAAGAGCGCGCCAAGTTGCGCACGGACGATCGTTGGACGGCCTTTCTGGCCGACCTGCACACCACCGATGAGCAACCGCTGCGCGAGGCACGAACGCTGCCCGGCGCTCCGCCGTCGTCCGGGTTTGCGCGCTGGCGCGCCACCAACGTGCTGCCGCAACGACAAGCGGGGTATTTCATCGCCATCGTGCGGCTGCCGCTTGGGGATATGACGTCCGAACAGGGCCGGGCCCTGGCTGACATCGCCCGTCGTTTCACGGGCGACACCATGCGCACGACTGTGGATCAGAATCTGCTGTATCGGTGGGTTGGCGAAGGCGATCTGCCGGCGCTGTACGAGGCACTGCACGCTTTGGCGCTGGCGCAGCCGGGTGCCGGATCAATCGCCGACATCACGGCGTGCCCGGGAACCGACACCTGCAAGCTGGGGATCTCATCGTCGCGCGCGCTGGCGGCAGAGCTTGGCCGGCAACTCGACGCTGCGGGTGACACGACCGCCAAGACACAAAGCCTGCACATCAAGGCCAGCGGCTGCTTCAATTCGTGCGGGCAGCATCACGTGGCCGACATCGGATTTCTCGGCGTCAGTCGCAACGTCAACGGCCGGCGCGTGCCGCATTTCCAGCTGGTCGTGGGCGGTCAGTGGACGCACAACGCCGGCAGCTATGGATTGGCCATCGGCGCGATCCCGTCCAAGCGCGTGCCCGAAGCCGTCAAACGCCTGACCGAGTCCTATGCCAAAGACGGCCACGAGGGCGAGCCCTTCGCCCAGTTCATCAAGCGCGTGGGCAAGAAAAGCATCCGCGCGATGGTCGAGGAGCTGCAGGTCTTGCCGAGCTACGAGCAGGATCCCAGCTACTACTCGGACTGGGGCGATCCCCGCGAGTACACCATAGCGGACATGGGCGTGGGCGAATGCGCCGGCGAGGTCGTCCCGTTCGTCGAGATGGGCCTGGCGGCCAGCGAGCGCGAGATCTTCGAAGCGCAGATGCTGCTGGACGACGGCAAGGTCGAGGCGGCCGGGGCGCGCGCGTACAGCGCCATGCTGGGCGCAGCCAAGGCCCTGGCGCGCGAGAAAAGCCCCAACCTGGGCAGCGCGCCCGACGAAATCGTGCGCGAATTCAAGGCACAACTGTGCGACACGCAGCTGTTCTTCGATCCCTTCGCCGGCGGAAAGTTTGCGCAGTATCTGTTCCGCGCCCACGACGAGGCGGGCAAGGCCGCGTCGAAGGAAGCGGCCCATCAGTTGATCGAGGAGGCGCAGCTGTTCGTGGACGCGTCGTACCAGTGCTACACGCGTCTGGGCGCCGCCCTGACGGCCGCCGTGACCGCGACGGGGCCGGCGTAGGACCGACCATGGAAGCCCAACGTCTGCAGGTGAAGCTGTTTTTCGAAAACACCGGGCGGCCGGCGTTCGAGCCTTTCGTGAAGGTATTTCACGCGTGGATCAAGCACCACAAACTGGATGAACTGCTGATCGACGTGGCCAACTACGCACACGTCCACCGCGGTCCCGCGGTGGCGCTGATCGGCCACGAATCGGACTACTTTTTGGAGGAAGGCGACGGGCGTCCCGGCCTTCTGTACAGCCGCAAGCGTGATGCACCGCCGCCGGGCGAGCGCGTGGCCGACGCCTTCCGCCGCGCGCTGCATGCCTGCGCCCTGCTGGAGGGAGATCGGACGCTGGAAAACATTGGCGTTCGTTTTCGCACCGACGAGCTTCTGTTTCGCATCAACGACCGGCTACTGGCGCCCAGCAACGACGCCACCTTCAAGGCGGTGCGCGGCGAGCTGGAGGCGGTGTGCACCAAGCTGTTCGCCGGCGGAGCGTTCGTCATGGCGGCGGTGGGCGCGCCCAAGCAACTGTTTGCGGTGCGCGTGACCACCAACAGCCGGGCCGACCTGCCGACGCTGCTGCAGCGGCTGGGCTGATAGCCCCACGCTGCGCCCGGGCGGTGCGTCCAGTCGCAGCTGACGCTAACAGCTAACGACGCAACACTTCGGCGATGACGGTGGCCGCGTGCGCGCAGGCGGCTTGGTCGACATCCAGGTGGGTGACCAGGCGCAGGCGCCGGGATCCGAACGGAAGACACAGAACGCCGCGCGCACGCAGCGCCTCGACCACAGTAGCCGCGACCGGCAAGTCCGGTCCGAGGTCGGCAAGGACGATGTTGGTCTGGACGCCCGCAAGATCAACGGACACGCCCGGGATCGTCGCCAGCTGGCCACCGACAAAGCGCGCATTCGCATGATCGTCCGCCAGGCGCTGCACATTGTTTTCGAGCGCGTACAGGGCCGCCGCCGCAACAATGCCGGCCTGCCGCATGCCCCCGCCCAGCATCTTGCGAAACCGGTGCGCGCGGTCGACCAGGGCCTTGCTGCCCGCAATCACCGATCCCACTGGCGCGCCCAGACCCTTCGAGAAGCACAAACTGGCCGTATCAAACTGCGCGGCCAGGGATGCCGCGCTTACCGCCTGCGCGACCGCGGCGTTCATCAAGCGCGCCCCGTCGAGGTGTAGAACCAGGCCCCGATCGCGCGCGCTGGCGGCGATCCCGGCGATAGCCTCCTGTGACCAAACGACGCCGCCGCCGCTGTTGTGGGTGTTCTCGACGCACACCAGACGCGTTGGCGCGTGTCCGTGCAGGTGCGACGGCTTGAATACGGCCTCGACATCCGCGGCCGTGAACAGTCCGCCGCGGCCGACCAGCGTGAACTGCACGCCCGCAATCGCCCCGGCCGCGCCCGACTCAAAGGCATAGTTGTGGGAGCCGGCACCGACGACGACTTCGTCCCCTGGCTGGCAGTGGATCTTGAGAGCGATTTGGTTCGCCATGCTGCCCGACGGAACGAACAGCGCCGCTTCCTTGCCCAGCAGCGCTGCCGCGCGTTCCTGCAGGGCGTTCACCGTCGGATCCTCGCCGAAGACATCATCGCCCACTTCGGCGGCGGCCATGGCGGCGCGCATGCCCGGCGACGGTCGGGTCACGGTGTCGCTGCGCAGGTCGACGGTCATACGACGCCCATCACCAGGTTGTCCCGTGTGATGAGGGCGTCGTAGCCGCGCGAGCCCAGAATCGCATCGATGTCGTCGCTGTGGCGCCCCGCCAGCTTGCGACACGCGTCCGCGTCGTAATTGGCCAGGCCCCGGCCGTGCACCCGCCCGCTGCCGTCGCGGATCTCGACCACGTCGCCCTGGTCGAAGTTCCCGTCCACGCCGACCACGCCAATGGGCAGCAGTGATGCCTTCTGCTCGGTCAGGGCCCGCAGGGCGCCGTCATTGACGATGAGCGCGCCCTGGTGCCGGCCCGACACGGCGATGTGGCGCATGCGCGCTGGTCTCTGACCGGCCGACGGGATCAATGTTCCGATGTCCTCGCCCGCGAGGATCCGCTCGACGACGTTAACCTCGGCGCCGTTGGCTATCACGACCGTCGTCCCTTCCGTCGTGGCCAGACGAGCGGCCTCCAGTTTGCTGGTCATGCCGCCCGTGCCGCCGCTGGACCCGCCCCCCGCGCGTGCCAGTGATTCGTCGTCGACGACGGACAGTTCCGCCACGCGCGTGGCGTTTGGATCCACCGCCGGGTTCAGCGTGTACAAGCCGTTCACGTTGGTCAGCATCACCAGCACGTCGGCGTCCAGACAGACAGCGACACGGGCAGACAGACCGTCGTTGTCGCCAAAGACCGGCGCCGTGGCGTCGGCGGCGCCCGTGGTCTGACGGCGGTGCTCGACCAGTTCTTTGACGCTGACGCTGTCGTTCTCGTTCAGCACAGGAATGGTTCCCAGCTCCAAAAGCCGCATCAACGTCGTCCGCAGGCACAGGGCGCGATCCCGATCGCCCAGATCTTCCTGGGTCAGCAGCACCTGCGCCGCCGTCACGCCCAGTTCCGCGAAGGCCTTGGCATATACCCCCATCAGATGCCCCTGGCCGACGGCGGCGCAGGCCTGGCGCAGACCCAGCGACCGGGGTCGTTCCCTGAGACCCAGCACGCGCATTCCCATGCCGACCGCTCCGCTCGATACAAGAACCACTTCGCGGCCACCCGCGCGGAGCCGCGCCAGACTTTCAATGAGGCCGCGCAGGCGCTCGATCGCCAGGTCGACCCCGTCGTGAGTGACGACGTGTGTGCCCAGCTTGACGACAAGACGGTGAGCGTCAGCGAGGCTGCGGCGCGTGGGCGACATGGGCAGGCTGCAATTTACCCTATTTGGGTCGCGCGGCCGCGCCCGCGCAGACCTTTGCCTCGGCCGCATCTTCATGTCGTAATGGCCGCATGCTGGAAGGGAACAATTCGTTGGCTGTCATCGGCTGCGGGACCATGGGCGAGGCCATCGTCCGGGGGATATTTCGCTCGGGCAAGCTGACGCCCGCACAGGTTTTTGCCACTGATCGGCGCGTCGAGCTGGTGCGCGAGTTGGCAGAACGGCATGGCATGCGGACCAGCACCGACAACCTGGAGGCGGCCAAAGCGGCGCAAGTGGCCCTGGTTTGTCTCAAGCCCCAGCACATGGGCGCGGCGCTCGATTCCGAGGCCATGCGCGCGGCGCTGGCGGGCAAGCTGGTCATCAGTATCGCTGCGGGCGTGCGGCTGGCGCAGATCGCCGCGTGGTTGCCCGGCAGCCCGCTTATCCGCGCAATGCCCAACACGCCGGCCGTCATCGGCGAGGGCATGACCGTTCTGGCACGCGGCAAGGGCGTCACAGATGCCCAGATTGCGCTGGCTTCCGAGATCTTCAAGGCCGTGGGCCGCTGCACCGAGATCGACGAGGCCAACATGGACGTCGTCACTGCGCTGAACGGCAGCGGGCCGGCGTTCGCGTACCTGGTACTCGAAGCGCTGGCCGACGGTGCGGTCATGATGGGCTTGCGCCGGGACGCCGCGGTTTCGATTGCTGCCCAGATGCTTCAGGGGGCCGCGCGGATGGTGCTTGAAACGGGTCTGCACCCGGCCGCTTTGAAGGACCAGGTGACCACGCCCGCCGGGTGCACCATCGCCGGACTTCTGACCCTGGAAGACGGCCGCATTCGTTCCGTCGTGGCCCGCGCCGTGGAAGAGGCGACGCGCGTCGCCGGGAAACTGGGACAAAGCTAGGACGCACCACAGGTGGCCGAGATTCGCGTTCCGATGGTTCGTCCCGGGCTGGGTGAGGTCGAGGCCGAGGCTGCCGCGCGGGTGGTTCGTTCGGGCTGGGTCGCGCAGGGGCCCGAGGTGGCGGCTTTCGAGGCCGAGCTTGCCGCCGCCGTCGGGGCCACGCACGCCGTGGCGGTCGCGAACGGGACCGTGGCGCTGGAACTTGCGCTGCGCGCGCTGGGCGTCGGGCCGGGTGACGACGTGGTCACCGTCAGCCACAGCTTCATCGCGACCACCAACGTGGTGCATACGGTGGGGGCGCGCCCCGTCTTCGTCGACGTCGAGCGCGACACCTACGGCATGGATCCGGCGTTGCTGCCGGCCGCCCTCACGCCGCGAACGAAGGCAGTTTTGTGTGTGCACCAGCTAGGTTTTCCCTGCGCCATAGAACGCATCGTCGCCATCGCGGACCAGCGCGGCATTCCCGTCATAGAGGACGCCGCGTGTGCCCTTGGCACTGAGGTGCGCATGGGCGGCGCGTTCCAGCGCATCGGCCGGCCTTACGGGCGCATCGCCTGTTTTTCGTTTCACCCACGCAAGATCATCACCACCGGGGATGGCGGCATGGTGACCACGAATGATGCGCAACTGGCGGCCCGCTGTCGGTCGCTGCGCCAGCATGCGGCGACGTCCACCGCCGAGGCGCGAGATCGCAATCCTTTGGCCAGCGAGGCTTATCTTGAACCCGCCTACAACTTTAGGCTGACCGATCTGGCGGCGGCGGTCGGGCGTCCGCAGCTGGCGCGTCTGGATCAGGCGATTTCCGAACGCCGGCGCCTGGCCGCGGTATACGCGGAAGCGCTGGCCGGGCACCCGGCGCTGGTGGCGCCCACAGAACGCCCGGATGCCCGCTGCAACTGGCAAAGCTACCCCGTGACCGTGCGGCCGGCAGGCGCCTGGAACCAGGACCGGGTGCTCCGACACCTTCACGACCGGGGCATCGCCAGCCGCCGGGGTCTGACCAACGCCCATCAGGAGCCGGCCTACGCCGCGCGGGGATCATGGGGCGGCGGACCGCTGCCGGTGTCCGAGTCCTTACGGGATAACACGGTGATGCTGCCCCTGTTTCACGGCATGACGGCGCCGGAAACCGACGAGGTGCTTAGCGCCCTACGCGAGATCAGGGGGTAGGCGCCCGCGGCCGTCTTTGTGTTTCCACCGACCGCTGTGTCTAAACCCTTCGAAAGGAGACACGCAAAATGATTCGTCGCTTCATCTTTTCTTCGAATGCCCTTTGGACTGGTTTGTCCGCGCTGACTCTGGCCATCGGTTGCCGCCCGGCCCCGGAGGCTGCCAGCGAATTCCGCAACGCCGTTCCCCGCAAGGAAACGGTCGCCATGATCGTACCGGCCCGAGCCGGGCAGGCGCTAACGCAGGCGGTGACAGCGGAAAGGCAGGCGCAGCCGGTGCGGGGCGCCACGGCCGAGCTTTACCAGACAACCCGCGGGGTCAGTTTGATGGTCAACGGGGGCGGCGCCGTCGTCCTCGGACTGGTGAAGGCGGTGACCCACTATCCACCGACCAATCTGACCAACAACACCGCGGTGTGGGGCCCCTGGACCGAGGCTCTGTCGCCCAACACCTGGAAGGTCACGGTCAACCGCGTGGCCGATCATCAGTACGAGTACAGATTCGAGGGCAAGCCAAAGACGGCCGCCGATTCTGCCTTCGTGGTGGTGCTGTCGGGAACCCATATCCCGGCGCTCGACGCCGACGGCGATCCGGTCGAGGGCTTCGGCCGCGGAAGCTTCACGCTGGACTGGGACAAGGCGCAGACGCTGCCCGAGCACGACAAGAACGTCGGCAAGACCAGCTACACCTATTCGCATATGGGCCCGCAACAGCTGGTCGATGTCACGGCCCAGTTCCGTCAGGTCCAGGACGACAAGACCGGCAAGCTGGTGGACGTCGACTATGCGTACGCGCAGCAGCCGGGCGGCGAGGGCAACCTGGACTTCACGTTCACGGCGCCCGGGACCATGCACCCGGCCCCCGGCAAGATGGCGGTCAAGAGCCGCTGGCAGCGCTCGGGCGCGGGCCGGTCGGACGTGACGGGCAGCGGGGGCGACCTGGCCACGCCGCTACACGCCTCCGAATGCTGGGACAGCAACTTCAGCAGCAGCTACCTGCACGCGGACTGGGATCCGACAGGCGCCTACGGCACCGAGGCCACCGACTGCGTTTTTGCCACAGCAGTCTATTCGAGCCTTTGATGCGCGAAGGTCGTTCCCCATGAACGACGGCGGCAAGCCCCGCTTGCAGGTCATCCGCGGCGACGGCGCCAGCGGGCAACCTGCGGGCGGGGAGCCCCTGCGCGTCCTGTACGAGAAATACGGAGCGGGCGTGTATGGACGATGCGTGTACGTGCTGAAGGATCGCACCAAGGCCGAGGACGCCATGCAGGACGTGTTCGCAAAGGCACTGGAACATTACGCGAGCTTTCGGGCCGACGCCTCCCCGCTGACCTGGCTCATGAAGATTGCGACGCACCATTGCCTGAATGTTTTGCGCGGCGAACGCGCTGGCTGGCGCGCCCGTTTCGACCAGGAACAAAGGGCCCGGCCGGCCGGGCACGGCGGGCCGCAGGTCTTCGAGATGCGGGATCTCGTGCGGCAATTGCTCGGCCGCGTTGATCTCGAAACCCAGCTGGCGGTCGTGCATTACCACGTCGACGAGATGACCCTCGAAGAAGTCGCTGCGCTGCTCGACCGGTCGGTGCCGACCATCCGCAAGCGCCTCGATGATTTTTCGTCTCTCTGTGAAAAGGAGCGTCGCCATGACGAGTCTGCCGGCCTTTAGCCCTTCCGAACCTCCCGCCCGCGGCGCCCATCCGGGTGAGCTGCGGCTGCGCCGATTTCGCGCCGGTGAGCTCGACCGCGACGAAAGCGAGTCCCTCACGCGCCACACCGCCGAATGCGGTCGCTGCCGCAGCGGGCTGCGCGCCCTGGAGGACGAACAGACACAGTTCGAGCAGGAGATCCCCTTTCCGCGTTTTGCCGGCGGTGTCGAGCGCGCACAGCGGGTGCCCCGCGCACGACCGCGGCGTCTGTGGGCCTTTGCCACCGTTGCCTTTGCTGCCGCAGCAGCGCTGCTTTTGGTGGTACGCACCAGCCCGCCCGGTGCCGGCAACAATCGACTGAAGGGGGCCGACGATGCTGAGGGTGTCGTGCGCATCGCCGCCCCCGACGGCGGCGGTCAGCGTTCGGCCGAACAGGGTGTCGTCACCGTGCTGCTTCCCGGCGAGCTTATGCGCATCGGGTACCGCACGAGCGCGGCCGGATATCTGGCGGCGGTTTCCGTGGATGATGCGGGCAAGATCTCGCGACTTTATCCTGCGGATGGCAAGTCGCTGGCCGTAACGGGTCAAGCGGGAACGGTTTTTCTACCCGACAGCCTGCAGCTGACGGGAGCGGGACGCGAGCGTCTGTTTCTGATCATCGCGGACCGGCCCCTTGGGGACGATGTTGCCGTGGCCGTTGGGGATGCCTGGCGCACGGGGCACGGGGATCTGGTGACCATGCCATTGCCGCAGTTGCTGGGCCCGGTACACGCACGACTATCGACCTGGCTATTTCAAAAGCCGTGAAGGCGCCGCGTCTCATGCTTGGTCCTTCGCGGGCGGCTCTTGTCGCCGCAATGGCGATGTGCGGGCTATTCGCTTCGCGCGCCCGGCAGACGGCCCTTGCGGCCACGGGACACCGACGGTTCGCGCTGGTTGTTGGCAACAATTCCGGGGGCGATGACACGCGACCGCTGCTGTACGCCACGCAGGACGCCCGCCGGATCCATTCACTGCTCACGGGCGCCGGCGGCGTCCATCCCGACGACGCAATTCTGTTGCTCGACGGAACGTCCGACGAATTTTGGCGGGCACTGGGCGCGGTCGAGGCGAAAGTCGCGCACGCGGGGCAAGCCGGCGAGCGCACGGCGCTGGTCGTTTACTACTCGGGTCACGCGAAGGACGGTGTCCTGCGTCTGGGGCGAACCCACGTTCCCATGGCGGACGTCAAGGCGCATCTGACGGCGGCACCCGCAGACGTGCGGATTGGCATCTTCGATTCGTGTCGCTCAGGCGTGGTGACGCGCACAAAAGGGGCACGCCGCGCTCCCGCCTTCGAGGTCGAGGCCAACAGCGGCGCCGAGACCCGCGGCGTGGTCATCCTGACATCCAGCGGCTTCGACGAGGATTCGCAAGAGGCCGACAGCATCGGGGGCAGTTACTTTTCGCACCATCTGGTCAGCGGCCTGCGCGGTGACGCCGACCGTTCGGGCGACAAACGCGTCACCCTGTCCGAGGCCTATGCCTACGCCTACGCGCACACCGTCGCTGACACGGCCGACAGCGCCGCCGGCGCCCAGCACCCGACCTTCAGCTACGATCTGAAGGGAAACGGCGATCTGGTCCTGACCGACATGGGCAGCTGGCGCGAGGGATTGGTTGTCCCCGCAGCGGCGCCGGCAGGAACCTACTTCGTCGTCGACAAAGACGTGATCGTCGCCGAGATCGTGAAGACCACGAACGTCGAGCGGCAGATCGCCGTCGGCCCCGGCCGCTACATGATCAAACGGCGCCTCGCGGATCGTCTTCGTATCGGCGAGGTGCGGATCAGCAGTGGACAGCTTCTTTCCCTTGACGAGACAACCCTGCACGACGCCCCGTTTTCAGACGATCCCGTGAAAGGGATCTCGCGCGAGCCAACGTCGCGCTTCAGCCTGGGCGTGGCGGGCAGCCTGCAAGCCTTTTTCGACGCCCCGACGCGCGACGGGTTGTTTCCACCCGCCGGTCTCGTCGGAGCAGAGCTGCTGGTGCGCGACTTCTTTCGGCGGAACTGGGTCTGGGGCGCCGATCTGGCGTTCGGGGGAACCCGCGGCACTTTGCTGCGCCCCACTATTACCCTGCCCTTTCGCTTCAGCGAGGTGGCGCTTGGCTCATCGCTGTTTGCCGAATGGCCGTCGGCCAGTGGGCGCGTCGTTCCGTTCTTCGGAGCGCGGGTGGCGTTCATGTTCATGAGCCGCACCTTTGAAGGCAGCGCCATTCCCGCGCAGACCTTTTCGACGTTTTCCCCGGGATTGCTTGGGGGCGGCCGCTACCGCTTCAGCGACGGCGTCTCCGCCGTGGCGCGGGCGCGCGTCCACTACCTGCTGTACAACATCGACGAGAACCGCTCGCTTGGATACTGGGAACTGGCACTGGCGATGGCCTATGAATTCTAGGAGACGCGGGATGAAGGGCATTACACGTGTGTGGTTGGCAACGGCGTTGCTGGGCGCCTGCGGCGGCAATTATTCGAATGAAGATTTGGATTTCCAGGCCGCCCTGCCCGAACACGATGATCTGGTGGCCAAGCTGCCCGCGCAGGCCCTGACCACCGCCGATTCCGCCGAGTACTACCGAACCACCCGCGACGTGGTGAAGATCTTCAACACCGTTCTCGACGGTTTCCTGGGTCTCATCGACGGCGTCAGGGCCTATCCGCCGACGCAGCGTCAGCCCAGCACGCGCATCTGGGGGCCCTTTCCGGCCGACAAGTTTCCCGACTGGCAGATTCGCATGGTGATGGATCGCAAGCCCGACGCGGCTGTGGCAGGCTTCGGCTATCACTTCGATTACCAGCTTCAGGTACGGCGCGCGCGCCTGCCCGATGCGCCGTGGCTATCGCTGTTGACAGGATCATTCGCGCCCAGTGGCGGCGCGCGCAAAGGCAGCGGCCAAATGATCTTCGATACGGTGGCGGCGCGGGCGGCGGGCTATCCGCTGACAGAATTCGGCGACCTTCAGCGACTAGACGTCACGTACCAGACCGTCAGCTTTCCGGTGACCGTCGACATGGTGATAGCAAACCGGCCGGGCGCCGACAGCCCAGGCGCAACTTACCAGTACCGCGAGCGGGCTGACGGCTCGGGCGAGATGGTCTTCGCGTGGAGGACGAAGGAGGCTCGTTCGCTTCAGGTTCGCAGCCGCTGGTTGGGCTCGGGTGCCGGACGATCGGACGTGCGCGTGACCGAGGGTCTCGGCCTGGGCCTGGGCGGCGTGGATTGCTGGGGCATCGACACCCACGCCACCTTCGTGCGCCGAGACTGGGATGCCGCCGCAAACAGCGGAAGCGAAGCAACCTGCGCCTACGCCGCGCCGTGAAAGTCGCAATCAGCGTTTTTGGCAGCGCGCGCAGTAGAAGCTCGAGCGCCCGGCGTCCACACGCCGCCTGATCACTTGACCGCACACGCCGCAGGGCTTGCCGTCGCGTCCATAGACCAGCAGCGCCGTGAAGTTGTCACCGGCGCCACCCTCCGCATCGACGTAGTCCCGCAGGGTCGTCCCCCGGTTGGCAATACCGATCGTCAACGTTTCCTGAATGGCCTCGAACAGCCGACCCGCGTGACGGCGGGCCCGCGATGCTTGCCTTGCCGGATGAAGGCCGGCGCGAAACAACGCCTCGGAGACATAAATGTTGCCCAGCCCCGCGATGCGGCTTTGGTCCAGCAAGAACGCCTTGAGTGGCGCGCGTGACGACGCCAGCGACGCTTCGAGGCCCGCGGCGTCCAGCTCAGTCAGTGGATCGGGGCCCAGACGCGCAAGCTCGGGCAGCTCGTCGATGTTATCGGCCGGCTGTACATTTCCGAAGCGGCGGGGATCCACGAAGCGCAACTCGCGCCCGGCGGGCAGCGCCCATACCACGTGCGTGTGCTTTTCGCGCGGCTCGCTCGCTGCAACGAGGCGCAGGCGGCCGGACATCCCGAGATGAACCAACACGCCACCGCGCGAGCCGCCCTGGCGCTCGACGTCCAGCAGAATGTACTTCGCTCGACGGCGCACGCCCACGAAGCGCCCCGCCCGGCAAATCCCCTCCAGGGCACCGAAATCCAGCGGTCGCGCCAGGCGCAAGGGCAACCCGCTTGACCAGACATTGACTATCGATGCGCCGACCAGACGCGGGCGCAGTCCACGAACGATCGTTTCGACCTCGGGCAATTCAGGCATCGCGTCCTGACGTGGACGGGCCTCGCTGTTCATCGAACGCATCGGCAAGGCGGGCAAAATCTGCCACGCTCAGCTCCTCGGCCCGGCGTGTTGCCTCGATGCCGGCGGCCGCCAGCGCCTGGTCCGTGCCCGTCCGTCCGAAGGCCGGCTCAAGCGCTCGGCGCAGCATCTTTCGCCGCGTGCCGAAGGCCGCCTTCACGACCTGGGCGAACAAGATGGGATCGCGCGTGCTCGACCGGGGCGTTGGCAGCGGCGTCAGACGCAACACGCTGGACGCCACGGCAGGCGGTGGATGGAAAGCCCCCGAGCCGACGTGGAACAGAATCTCGACCGTCGCCCACTGCTGCACCATGACCGACAACCGTCCGTAGATTTTGCTGCCTGCCTTCGCCACCATCCGCTCGGCGAATTCCTTCTGAACCATCAGCACCGCGCGCGCGATGACCTGACCCCGCACGGCCGCCTCGCCAATGCGAAACACCAGTGGCGAGGTGATCTGGTACGGCAAGTTTCCGACTATCACCAGTGGTCCCTCGGCTTCGGCGCGTGCCTTGCCAAAGTCAAAATCCAGCGCATCAAGCGCCACCACCTCGATCGCCGGCGACGCGGAAAATTCCTCGCGCAGGACCGCGACCAGATCGGGATCGCGTTCAATCGCGATCACCTTGCACGCGATCTCGGCCAGGGAACCGGTCAGCGCGCCGAGACCCGCGCCGATCTCGACCACAACATCGCGTTCGCTGGCTGCCGCCGCTGCGACGATTCGTTGCTGGACCCCGCGATCCAGCAGGAAATTCTGGCCCCAGGACTTTTTTGCCGACAGCCCGTGTCTCGCCAGCAATTCACGGGTCGTCGCACGTGCCCCCTGACCCGGCGAAGGCACGGACGTCATCCGAGGGGCAAACCCGGATCCACCGTCAGATCCAGGGGTGACCTGTCGCCACGGGCCAAAAGATGTGTTCCCGCGGCGGCGATCATCACCGCGTTGTCGGTACATAGCCGCGGGGACGGAATGTACAGATCGAACCCATCTTCCGATGCCGCTGCCGCCAGGCCCGCCCGCAGACCCCGATTCGCCGCAACGCCACCGCACACGACAAGGTGGCGCAGCCCGCGGCGCTGCAGCGCCCGGCGCGACTTGCGCACCAGAACATCGACAACGGCGGCCTGGAAGCTGGCGCAAAAATCCGCCAGTGCCTGCCCCGTCGGTGGCGCCGCATCACCAAGCCGGGTCGCCACTGCCGTCTTGAGTCCCGAGAAACTAAAATCGATGTCGTCGCGCTGGGCAAGCGCCCGCGGAAAGGCATGCGCCAACGGATCCCCCGTGGCCGCCAATCGATCGATCGCGATGCCGCCCGGATAACCCAGCCCCAGAAGCTTGGCCACCTTGTCGAAGGCCTCACCCGCGGCGTCGTCGCGGGTGGCCCCGAGCAGCGTGGCCTGTCCGGGCGCGTCCATCTGAAAAATGGCGGTGTTTCCGCCGGAGACCAGCAACGCCACGTGCGGAAAAGGCGGGGGCGCCTTCACCGAGGGATCATCGATAAAGATCGCCGCCATGTGACCGGCCAGATGGTTCACGCCTACGACGGGCTTGCCCAACGCATAGCCGAGCGCCTTGGCCGTCTCCACGCCCACCAGCAGCGCGCCCACCAG